>PWNJ01000242.1 GCA_003558985.1 candidate division CSSED10-310 bacterium | reverse complement strand
GATATCGTTTTCATTTGCATATTCGATCATAATCGGTCCCTCATTCGTGTAATCCGGTGTTCTCTTAGCAAATTCAACACTTAGAGGCAGTTTACATCATCAATTGGGTTGCAATCGATGAATGTTTAACTCTTTTTGCAAATATATATCTGCAATCGGTTCTGTCTGCCAAATTCGCCGAACTGATGATTACCGTATTTTTCAATTATGGTCATTCCATTGCTGATCAGATAGTTTTGAGTCTCCTGAGGATAAAACATTCGCATATCCAGATCCTCAATCCATTTCTGATTGCCATATTCGTGATACCATTTTATGTGGTTAACCTGTTCGATCGGATCATATTCGTTTGTTTCGGTTATGCTCAGTCCGTTACCCTCAAACACCGGATAGCGTTTGTTCTTGTCTCTTGATAGAATATTGAAATCCGGAATAAAACAGTCAAAAACAAAAATGCCATCATTCGAAAGATGTTTTTTTACGCAGTTTATCATCCCTTTGATTTCATGATAGCTATGCAAATGACAAACACTGTTGAATGCTGCAAATATTGTTTTAAACTTTTTTCCAATACTGAAGTCACTCATATTGCCATTCAGAAACTGGAGATTGCTGACTCCTTCAGCTTTGTTTCTTGCCTGCAGAAGCATATCGTTTGACAAATCCAGTCCGGTAACATCATAGCCGTCTTTTGCTATTGGTATGGATAAAACTCCGGTTCCGCATGCCAGTTCCAGCACAGGACCGCCATATCGTTTTACAATTGATCTGTAAAAATTTACATCGTCCCGATCATTCGCATTTTGAAGATCGTATATGTGACCGCTGTTATAAATCAGACGTTTTTCCATTCAAAAATCCTTTCCAGGAAAGGGTTATTAGCATTGTAATGTATCACAGCGTAAACATTTCCTGCAAAGCTGATTGCAAATCTTGCAAGATTCGGAATTCGTTGCCAGAGCCCGGCTTGACTTTTCGGGGTATCCATCATTAAACTTGTTTTATAAATAGAAATGATTTCTATTTATGAACTGAAGACCTGGTCCTGATTATGCATGATATTGAATTGTATCTTGAGCGATTGCGTCAAAATGATCTGAAAGTCACACCCAAACGCCGTGAAATTCTTCGTCTGTTTCTTGAAAGCGGCGCATATCATTCACCATTAGACATTCACCGGTATCTTACAAAGCGATTTGCAAGAACGGGTCTTCCCACGGTGTATCGTATTCTTCATGAATTCAGTCAGATCGGTTTGTTAAAACTTTATTACCATCCTGATCGCCAGTTGTATTACTATTTTTGTGATATGAGCGGGACACATCACCATCATTTTTTCTGTATTGACTGTCATCGTGTTCAGACCGTTTTGTATTGCGAGTTTGATGCATTGAAAAAACATGTTGCTGAAACACTGAGCGCTGAAGTTACCGATCATCATCTGGAGATCGAGGGGCAATGCAGCCGTTGCAGATAGCAAATAAACACAGTCATCTGTTACTGGTCATTGCAGCAGTTATACTGGTGTTTGTATCCGGTTTTCATCCGCTGATGCATACGCATCCGGTTGCGGTAACCTGTGAACAGGATTGTTGTGGCCAGCCCGGTTTTGATCGTGATTGCAACGCTTGCCTGATAGCATTTGTAACCCCGGCCATTCCGGGTGAACCACCCATGCCGTTTGTCCCCGTTTTTGACGTATTATTGTTCACCGAAAATTCCGTTGTTACGTTTAACAGTAAAATCCGCATATTTCAGGCCAGAGCGCCTCCGACACACACCGGCCTGTCTGTTTGATCAACGCCCTGCGCTGCATGTCAGCATACGACGCGGTTATACAACATTGATAACCGGCTATACAGGTTTTGATCGGAACATTCGTCCATCAGATATCAAGCAACAGGCCGTGACCTCTGTGTGTACAGTGTAAAATAAACTCACGCTTGCCGTTTTGTCTGACCGCAAAACGGAAGCAAAAGAAAGTGGAGAATTAACCAATGAAAAAGGGCATTTTATTTTTCCTCTGTTTTTGTCTGCCGATATCAACCGTGTTTGCGGAAACGGCGTCACAAACTCCATTGGAAGCGCTTCAGGCGGGATATCAATCGTTCAATCCTGATATCAGTGTGATTATTGATACGTTTTATCATGGCGACAACTCGCATGACGGCCTGAATCATTTATTTGAGGAGATGACCGGGTTCGGTCATGCTCATGATCATGATGATCACGGTCATCATCATGGTGTAGACGAAGGATTTAACCTTCGGCATCTGGAAATCATGTTTTCGGCGGCTGTGGATCCGTGGTTCAGAGCGACCGCGATTGCTGCGGTGGATATTCATGGCGCCGAGATTGAGGAAGCTCATATCGAGACAACCGGTTTACCGATGGGACTGCGTGTCAAAGCCGGTAAATTTTTCAGTGATTTTGGATACATCAACGCGGTGCACGCTCACGAATGGGATTTCGTGGATCAACCACTGGTGTTTCAACTGTTGACGGGTGACCACGGCATCAATGATCTGGGAGTGCAGGTATCGTGGCTGCCGTCGCTGCCGGTATATTGTTTGTTTGGAGTTGAGTTGTTTCAGGGCAACAATGAGATTTTATTCGATTATCATGGGCACGGTTACTTGCCGGAGAAAAGCGGTCCCCGCGCCGTTATCGGCTGGGTCAAGTTTGCGCCGAATCTTCCCGGATTTCATGGTTTGCTGCTGGGTGGAGCGTATGGTACCGGAACTCATCAGGAACAGCATGGTCCGTCCGGAGATTACAATCACTGGCTGGATGGCGATACGAGTTTCTGGTCTGTCAACGCCGTTTACAAGTACAACGCGCCGAAACCTTATGGTCAGGGTAACCTGACGATTCAGGGCGAGTATTTTCGTCGTAAAAAAGACATCACGCTTGTGCGTCACTATAATCGTCCTGAACTGGAAGGGAATCCCAGGATTGAGGAACAGGATGGTTATTACATCCAGTTTGTTTACGGGTTCAAACCGCGATGGCGGGCCGGACTGCGCTGGGAACAGGTGGGATTGACAAATTCCATTACCCGGCCGACTGGCGTAAAGTCAGATTATGATTCCAGCTATCGGCTTGGAGCAATGGTTGATTTCACTCCGTCCGAGTTTTCACGTCTTCGATTGCAGGCCAATTTGGGTCAGTATGAGACCGACCACGGTTCCGAAGATGTTTTTGAACTCAAAATGCAGTGGATGATATCCATGGGCGCTCATGGCGCGCACACATTTTAACGGGAAGGAGATCAGACATGACTGATACAGTAAAAAACCGGAATCATTTGCGTCATCAGCGAAACCATCTGTCCGGAGGATTATCCGGCATGTTTTCCGGCGCAGTGCGATGGATAAGTCTTATCGGTATCCTCGCAGCAGTTGTTATTGTTGTTCCCGGCAATCCGGTATTGGCATCGCAAATACGAATTGTCACCACAACCTCCGATCTGGCTGATATTGCAGGCGCGATTGCTGGTGATTTGGCAGATATAACCGCGCTCAGCCAGGGAAATGAAGACCCGCATTTTCTGCAGGCAAAACCCGGGTTTATCATTCAGGCGCGCAACGCCGATCTGTGGATATCTATTGGCATGGAGCTGGAAATCGGGTGGGAACCTGCGGTTATACATGGGTCCCGAAATCCCCGAATTCAGGTGGGACGGCCGGGATATCTGGATGTGTCCGCAAACGTTTTAAAACGCGGTGTTCCGACGCGGCGTGTCACGCGCGATATGGGTGATGTGCATCCATCCGGCAATCCGCATTACTGGCTGGACCCCTGGAATGGCCGGGTTATCGCCGAAACTGTTGCGGATCGTCTGAGTATGCTGTTTCCGGACAGAAAAGATGTATTTCACAGCAATTTAAAACGGTTTAAAGACGAACTTGACCGGCGTATGTTTGGCGCGGCGCTGACGGAGTCAGTTGATGGCGATATTCTGTGGAAACATCAGTTTTCCGGAACACTGGATGCATTTATTCAGGAGCAGTCTTTACCGGCGGCAGGCGGCTGGTATGCCGATACAGCGCCGTTGCGTGGTGTTAAAATGGTTACATTTCATAAAAGCTGGGAGTATTTTACAGGGCGGTTCGGAATGTCTGTTGTTGCAGAACTGGAACCCAAACCGGGAGTGCCTCCAACGGCAGCTCATTTATCTCATGTTGAAAATCTGATGAGTGCGAACGATTTAACCATCATTCTTCAGGAACCCTTTTACAGTCGACGTGCCGCTGACCGGGTTGCTCGAAACACTGGCGCGACTGTTGTTGTTGCCGCCGGCTCGGTTAGTGGAACACCGGAAGCTACCGATTACTTTTCAATCTTTGATTTGCTGATTGCCGCTTTAACGAATCAACAATAACAAGCGGTGGTATAGAGTCGGGACGGGTGATGCTGCCTGTCCCGGCGCGTTATCGCGAAACACGCAGACAGGAATGCTTATGCAAACAGCCATTATTCGATGCAGACATGTTCATGTTCAGATAGAGGGCCAGCGTATTCTGAATGACGTCAATCTGGATATTCCTGAACAGTGTATTCTTCCGGTTATTGGACCCAACGGCGCCGGAAAAACAACGCTTCTTCGCGCCATGCTCGGCCTGGTGCGTTTGAGCGGTGGTGTTATTGAGACTCCTTTCCGCAATTGTCGTCCGCGTTACGTATCGCAAGTTAAAAGCATAGATCCGATTTATCCGGTGTCTGTCCGGCAACTGGTTCAAATGGGAGTGAATCAATCGGTGGTTTCATGGAAACGGTTTACGCGGCAGCAAACACAGACCGTTGACAGTATTCTGGAGGAGTTTCAACTGACCGATCATCAGCATAAAACATTTTCGCAGTTGTCTGGAGGAATGAAGCAAAAAACGCTTCTGGCAAGAGCGTTTGTTTCTTCTGCTGATGTGATGCTTCTGGACGAACCGACCTCCGAACTGGATGAGGCAACCGAAAACAGCGTGATTCAGCGTCTTCAGGATATGCGGCGCCGATCCACGATCATCTGGGTGCATCATAACATGTTTCGAGCGCTTCGCATGGCCGAACGCGTTTGCCTGGTCAGCAACGGGTCTGCGCGGATTCTTTCCTCACAGGATGTTCTGGATGAACTCACACGGGAAGCGGTGCGGTAATGGAATCCATGGTGACGCTGTTTTTTGAGTTTCGCGAAGCGGTTTTTGCCGGTCTGATAATATCTGTTGTGTGTTCGATTCTGGGAGTTTTCGTTATATGCAAGCGGCTGGTTTTCATCGGTATCACATTGTCCGAGACGGCGACCTGCGGTGTTGCGCTGGCGTTTATTCTTGGCTGGCCGGCTTTTGGGGGCGCTTCCTTGCTGACGCTTGTGGCCGTTGCTATTGCAGCATATCCGTATGAGACAACGCGAATACCGCGGGATACCGTTATCGGTCTGTTGTTTGTGATTGCCACGGCCATGACGATTCTGCTGGTCTCAAAAAGCGGATTCGGCATTATTGAGGTGAAATCCCTGCTCTACGGCGATTTGATTCTTGCATCCGGAAACGATCTGCGAGTTATTATAATGGTTATGATACCGGTCATGGCAGGCCTGTTGATGTTTATTCGGCCGATTTTATACAGTTTTGTTGATCGCGAAGCATATCGGGTGATGGGTGGTCGGCCGGCAATATGGGAAGCGGTGTATTTTGTTGCGCTGGGTCTGGCGGTTTCGGCTGCATCGAAAATCACCGGACCGCTTTTGGTGTTCTGCTATTTGCTGGTGTCTCCGACAGTCGCGCTGCTGGTGTCACGACGGTTTAACACTGTGTTGCTTCTGTCAGCTCTGACGGGAATCACCGGAACACTTTTAGGATATGTCATTTCATTTCGTTTTGATCTGCCAACCAATCAGACGGTTTGCATCTGTTCGTGTGTGATTCTTTTGATTGCTGTTGTCGGGAAGAAGCTTTTGGCGTGTTTCAAAACAACCGGAATCTCATCACGAGCGCTTTCCGCATAATGGATCACAGCGCAAACATTTCCTGTAAAACGTCCAATACGGAATGGCTCTGTTTTGAATTGAGTCTTCCCAAATGTTTAATCAATCTCGACTGGTCAACCGTTCGAATCTGGTCAAGGACAACCTGTCCCGTTTTTCCTGCAAAGTTGATTACAACTCTTGTTGGATAATGGCGGCCTTTGGTGGTCATGGGCGCTATTATCACAGTCCTGATATTCCGATTCATTTCATCAGGCGATATCACAAGACAAGGTCTGGTTTTTTGAATCTCACTACCAACCGTTGGATCCAGATCTATCAAAAATACATCAAATCGATTTACTTCCATTCCCATTCTTTCTCATCAAATTCATTTTTCAGCGTATTCATTGAATCCGCCATGCTGTCATCGTCGCATTTACGCATTTCAGCGAATGCCTGATTCCATCCTGAACGCGCTTTGCCGGCAGAGCGTATGATTATGGTATCGTTCTTGACAGAAAGCTCCACTTCGTCTTTCAAACCAGTTTGATTTAAAACGTTTTTTGGAATTCGGATTCCCTGTGAGTTACCAATTTTAACAATTCTGGTTTTCATTTCACAAACCTCCAAGTAATTACATTGTAATCACATTAGGTATGTCTGTCAAGAATTTTTTTTGGATGTGTATTATCATGCAGCGATCAAGCTGAAATGTCTTTCACAAAAAGCATTTCCAAAGGTTCGTTTGGCAAAACAAAACCACCAATATCTTTATATCCGAGTTTTCTGTAAAAATGCTGGGCTTCCTCATTGGATAATGTTGATGTCATAACTCTGTGATGCCCCTGTTTTTTCATATCGTTTTCCCAGTGTTTAACCATTAACGAACCAAGCCCTTTTCTTTGAAACGACTGTTTAATACAGATCATGTTCATAAACGGCGTGTTATCCCAAAACAGGGAATACCGTAATATCCCGATAACCTCAGTTTGTTCCCGAATAACATAGACTTCATTGTGTGATATTTTTCGTTTCAATAATTTCTGATCAATATGACCGTCCAGTTCCAGTATTCCGGCGATATCGTTTTCATTTGCATATTCGATCATATTTGTTCCTCATTCGTGTAATCCGGTGTTCTTTTTGAAATCTTAACAGGCAATGACGATTCATGTGATCAATTTGGCTGCAATCGCTTTAAAAAATGGAAAGAGTGTTGTTTTCGATCGCCATATATAGCGCGTCAAGCCGTTGCTGAATGTCAATGGTGATGCCCAGCGCGATGATGATGCAGCGCCAGGCGCTGATATCCTCCAGGCAGCCAGATGAATACGCTCCTGCAATTCTGTGTGATGGTAGCAGGTCGGTTGGCGAAACTGTCTTAATTCATTATGCGATTTCAACTTGTTTTAATTCACATGCAATCGTATCAGCGCTTAAATCCTGCTCATTCGGCCAGTTGATTCCACAAAAGAAAGGCTTCACTTGTTTAAAATAATCTTTATCTTGTAGTTGTTTAAATACACCCTTCTCTATATATGGTTTAACGTCGAATATTCCCTTTCGTCCATCAGACAACTCGACATACAGGGTATAATCGTCATTTGCATTGACTTTTTTTACCTTTAACATTTTTCACCTCAATGGTTCAATTTTATGTGGTTGGTGGCCAAGGCATATCTGTCAAACGGACGGTTTACGATCAATTCAACCATTTAAAAGTCATTTCGCAGAGAGTCTAATTTGGTAACGTTATTGTTCCAGCTCAAATGCCACCATAACGTTGGCCCGAATGTCTCTACATAGAAGATACGGCGTATGGCTTGATTATGTCAACACGCGGGTCAGCTTTATCTGGTCGCATCGTATCCCGGAAACAGTTTTATCCAGCTCTGGTTTTTTCCCGGCCTTCCCGGATTATCGAGACAATTTCATCGGTAGTGATTTCAGCTTTAATCGAAGGTATATCGAGAGGTGATTTTTCTGTTTTTTCAGGTATCAATGCATAAACCCGACCATCTTTTCTTTTTATAAGCACTTTCCCGGTCTGTTCCGCCTGATCTAGAACTTTTGAAAATTTCTGTCTTGCTTCCGAGTATGTGTAAATCAGCATGTCACACCTCCAATACGGTGATCTGCAAATCTTTGGCGATGGATTTCAATTTCCTGTCAAGTGACAACAGAGGCGCTTTGAAACGAATTGCACAGTCCAGGAAATAAGCGTCATACGCATATATGTTGTTCTTATCACAGAGTTCCATCACACGGATCAAGTCCGATTCGATGTAGTGTATTTTTACCTGATTGAATACTTTAATGCCCATTATCGCATCATCCAAACCCAAATGCCGTTTTTTGAGCATCGCTGAAAAAGCATTTCCAATTTCCCACTCAATCGAACCGGGACCAATCAGGTTTTTTTCCATGACCAGTTCAATAATTCGATCGCGTTCCGGTTCGGCAACGATTACTGCTATCAATGCTGATGTGTCAATAACTACATTCATCGCCTCAATCTCCCTATATACAATTGTACAACTAACATTGTTTTTGTCAAACTGTATCGACAAATCCCTGTATTTCAGGATTGAAACCCGGTCATGTCAAAACCGATTCCTGAATATGCAGGAATGTCATGCGTCAGTTTCGGTTCTTCTGCCATGTTTTGTTCATCAATCAAAAGGTCACATCTCAACCGTCAGCAGGTTATTTTCGATTGCCGGATACAGCGCATCAAGCTGCCGCTGAATGTTGATGGTGATGCCCGGAGCGGTGATGATACGGCACCCGGCGCGGATATCCTCCTGTCAGCCAGATGGATACGCTACCGCATCAGGGTCCGAATCCGAATGATACGGAATCCATTGATACTTTTCGCGGCATACAACCGACCTTTACTGCTGGTCCTCCGGTTCGACTTCAGTTTCCGGCAGGCGATCCATAGTCAGATTGAAATAGGCAAAGACAGCCACAACAACCGCTGTCAACCAGCACAGAATGGCATATGGCGCATAGGCAGCGGCTGAGACTCCAAGCGCGGAATATACGAACACACCGCTACTGTTCCAGGGAATAAGCGCTGCGGGAAGTGTTCCGCCAGCTTCCAGTGTTCGTGTAAGGTTTTTTAATTGAAGATTCTGTTTCCTGTAACATTCTTCGTACATCTGGCCCGGCAGTATGACGGCAAGATACTGGTTCGCTCCAACGATATTGACTATCAGCGAGGTGCAAAGAACGGTCAGGGTCAGGTTACCTGTTGACGTGACAAACCTGGACAGTTTCATAACTATTCTGTGCAGCATACCGGTACTTTCCATGATGCCACCCAGCGCCAGCGATACCAATGCCAGCGCCACCACATCATACATACTTTCCATACCTCCCCGGGAGAACAGAGCGTCCATATACGCATCATTGGTGTCGATCTGAAAACCGGAATGAATCGTTTCAAACAGGTTGGATAAATTGCCTCCCTGAAGGAAAAGATAAGCCAGACTTCCCAGAATCACGCCGACAATCAGACATGGGATGGCAGGAACTTTGATAACAATCAGAAAGATTACGGCAGCCGGCGGGATAAGCAACCAGGGTGACATATTGAAATGCTGCCGGATCGTTTCCGAATATGTTGTTATATCACCTGCATCACCATTGCCCGAAACCATTAAACCCATAACGGTAAACGCGATTAGCGTAACAACCAGAGCGGGAATCGTTGTATAAAGCATATGACGAATATGGTCAAAAAGATTGACTCCGAGTACCGACGACGTCAGGTTGGTCGAGTCCGACATTGGTGATATTTTGTCGCCGAAGAAAGCTCCGGAAACAACTGCCCCGGCAGTCATAGCAACCGGTATTCCCAATCCGTCACTGATCCCGATTGCGGCGACACCGATGGTTCCGATCGTGGTCCATGAGCTTCCTGTGATCAGAGACATGGCGCAGCACAACAATAAAATAAGCGGCAAAAACCACTGGGCGGTCAAAATTTGGAAACCGGCATACATTAAAACCGGGACAATACAGCTGGCAATCCAGACACCGATTAACATACCGATAATCAAAAGAATCAGTAGAGCCGGGATTGTTCGGCAGACCGCGTGTTTAAATCCATCGCGAATAATTTTCCAGGAACAGCCATGAATCCGGGCGCAAAGACCGGCAGTTGTTGCGCCCAGAAAGAGCGCGAAATGAGGTTGGGAATCGAGTTTGAATATAGATAACCACAAAGCTAGCGCTGTCGTTACAATCGGAAGCAACGACAGTGTCATTGATGGTATATAAGGTTCTTTCTGCTGCATAATGGTCCAACCCTTCGTATTCCGATTAACTCGTCCATACGTTCCGGTGAGTTATCTGCTCTCACACAATCAATGCCTTCCAGTATCTTACCCGAATCCTGTAACAATCCCGGGACGTCTTCAAACATCCTGATCGCCGGATTCCCTGTCCGAAGACGATCCGTATTGCTGGTCGTCCTGCTTTCCAAGGGTCGTCTCAAGGGAGCTGATCAGCTTGTCGACAGCGCCATCAAGGGCCTGGTCCAGTGTCGTCGCCTGGTGGCTCACCGCGAAAGGCCGGAACCCGGCAAGACGAGCCTCAAGGAGGCAACGCATATCCTCCGTGCCGAATTTTTTGTCGCTGTTTTCATCGCTAAGATGAACTTCCACCCGCGTGATTTGATCTCTGAAACGTGTCAGACTGTTCCCCACTTCGGTCTGGATTTTTGTTACCAGTTCTTTTTTGCCCTCGATATTGCCATCTGTGTTGACCTGAATAATCATGTGGTTCTCCTTTCGATAAGCTGTCTCACAGCATACGTATAAAAAATGTCTCCGACCTCAATAACGGTAGATCGCAGCTATTCCGGTCGTCGTCGGCATCCGTTCGGTCGGTATGATAACGACTTGTCCGCCCATCTTCAGGGCTAACAGTCCCAGGTCGTCGAGTGCGTCATCAATCTCCGGGTGTGCCAGGTTGTCATACTCGATGTCGCCGGTCTCGGCATTGATCCGCCCGGGAATCTCGCGATGGTCTTCGATCAGAAGTGTGGCCACCCGGCCGTTCACAACCGCCCTGGCGACCTGTGCCATGTCGTCATCACCGCGCCCTTTGGACTTCGCGTTACCAAACTCCTCAACCAGTGTCGCCAGCCGTGCCAGATAGCGGGGCTCCATAACCTGCCATGCGCGCTCGCGCAGTTTGTCGATTGACGACAGGGAATCCGGGTGGATATCGATGCTTTTGTCTGTCAGGAATGGGTTGGCGCTGAGTTCGTGAAACATGTGATGATGCTCGGTGAGCGCTGCAAGGATCAGCGGCAAACCCGATGGCTGAGAGTGGTGCTCAAGGATTCCCCGGTCAATGACGCGGAAAAAACGTACCGCATCAATGTCTATCTCAGCTTTTTTTCCTCCGTGGCCATGGTGCATGGGTGACTGGGATCCACCTGTGCCGCCATATGAGGCGACAGTGCTGTGCGGATCGGTCAATTCTTCCCCCAGGGCATCTTTGAGCGTGCGCGGCACATCATGATGCAGTTGAATCTCGCACAAGGCATCCCGGTTACCTTCAAAGAGCTTGATCTCGTGCCGATTCAATCCGAGAACATGATAACGGTCGGCTGACTGAAGGATGCGCATCAGGGGTTTGGTATGAAAGCTGTCCGCGACCACAACCAGTTCAGCGACGGGTCGCTGGAGTTTGAAAACCCGGAAAATGCCTTTCGCGCCCAGCACCGCCAGTCCGTCAAGGGTGTGGTTCCAGAAGTCGCGGTCATCAGCCAATGCCAGAAATGGTTCCAGTAATGGCCGGACTTCTTCCTTTGAGTGTTGTTGCAGAAGCGACGTCTCCAGCGCTTTCACAAGGTTCCCGAACCGGATCCTGTTTTGCTGATTGTCCGGATAGTGCCGATGCGTTGTCTGGTACAGCGAAAGGCAGGGGGGAGCACAATTGTCCATGAGATCTGCTGCGAAGTCTTTATCGAGTGTGTTCACTTTGTATCCTCTCTGTTGCGTGATACGCGTCATCCGGCTGCGTGTTCAACAATAATGTCGCCTGATGCCTGATGCAGCGCTCACCCGTTTAACTTGATAGTAACAGAATTGCTCTGCGAATAGCCAGACCCTTTGCATATATATCTCTCTGCAATCGGTTCTGTCTGCCGAATTCACCGGGTCAGCTTTATCTGGTCGCATCGCATCCCGGAAACCGTTTTTATCCAGCTCTGGTTTTTTCGCGGCCTTCCCGGATTATCGAGACAGTTTGGCACTTTTCCAGTCTGTTCCGCCTGATCAAGAACTTTTGAAAATTTCTGTCTTGCTTCCGAGTATGTGTGATTACAATTGTACAACTGACATTGTTTTTGTCAAACTGTATCGACAGATCCCTGCATTTCAGGATTGAAACCCGTTCATGT
>PWNJ01000124.1 GCA_003558985.1 candidate division CSSED10-310 bacterium | reverse complement strand
TTTGCTAAAAGAGGCGATTGAAAACATTCGTTTGTGGGCTGAACGATTGGAAACGGGATGGGTACCAAATGAAGATGAAATACAGCAGCAGGTTGAAACGATTCTAAGGAAGTGGCCCCATGCCTTTGGTTCAGGATATATGCCTCCCGGTTTTATGGACGGCCCGGATTACATTGTTGACCGATGGCATAAATTTAAATGGGGTGCGGAGTACATAATCAAAAACGATGCATTTCCTCGTGGACGAAAACTCGGTGTGATTCAGCATATTCTCAGCAGGGTACATGATGAAGACTGGGAAGAGTCTTTCCCGATAGTTATGTATTACTACAACAACTCTGATTGTTATGGGCAAAGACGAGCAGTGATGGCAGCGATTATGCGAAGAAATTCGGTTGATGATCTGCATCGGTTGTCGTATCTTCTGACATCTGAAGATCCAGCGGATCGCCTTGCGCTAGTTCATCTCTTGCGTAAATATGCAGAAATTGGCACAAAAGAACACCTTCCCGAATTGCGACGTTCAGTGGAGTTTTGGCAAGAACGTGACAATCCTGGCCGGGTCCGTTCCAGAAAAGGTGCAATCGAAGCCATCGAACAGCGTCTTGGTATTGCGTCGGCAGAGGACAACGATTCATCGGATACACCTTAAGGCGTGAGAGGTAGAAGGTAGACGGTAGAAAGGGTGGTCAATATCCAACACCCAACAAGGAATGTCCAGGGAAGAAGTAGGGTTATCGATGGTAAAAGATTTTTTGACTTGGACATTGGTTATTGGACATTGATAATTGAAATTGTTCCTCAAGCGAAGCGTTCTCGTGACCGGAGGTCACGCCGGGGAAGGGTAAATCATTGTAAACGCAATATGTTTAAATCTCTCCTCACAGGAGAGAACGCAGTTGTTCCGGAAATGCCGTCAGGCAGAGACGGAATACAACGCGAGAGAGGTCCTCATGAGTTATGAAATACAATGTTTCTTTCATGGCGTTCTGACGAATACCCTCATAAGAACGCATAAATTGTGGTTTAAATCGTTGATATAAAAACGTTTTTGCCGACCGATTAGGGCGCCGGCAAGCGAACGCATGAATTGTGGTTTAAACCGTAAAATACCTTTTCGAATGGATTTTATGTTAAAGCGAAAAAACTAAGAAATACTTGCTGATTATTATCTGTTGATGGTACAAGTATCTGCAGCGCGGGGACACATATCCGGCAAGCCGGTAATGACTCTATCAATATCTTTGTTTGAATGGCTTGTGTTGGATAAAAGGGGAGAAGGATTCTATGGTTGATCGGTCACCAAATGACATCAATACATTTGAGCGGCGAAAAACTTATGTCGGAGTAGTAATGACAATCATCTATTCGATTATTTACGCCGGATATGTTGCAATAAGTGTATTTCGTCCTGCATTGACTGGGGTTCGCACAATTCTGGGTTTGAATCTGGCAACAGCGTATGGCATTGCTCTGATCATTATCGCTGTAGCGCTGGCAATTATCTATAATTACCTGGTCCGATTTCGTGAAATTGGCGCTTCGGAAACAGTTGCTGAAGGGGAGTGCGAATAATGGCGATCGTGGTATTTTTCGTCTTTGTAGGACTGATTTTAATTTTATCCACATATACAAGCCGAAAAGCGTCCAGTGTTGGTGGATATTTTGTTGCAAACAGTTCCATTCATTGGGGTGTCAATGGTATTGCATTTGCCGGTGGGTATCTGTCAGTTGCCAGTTTTCTGGGCATATGCGGCCTGATCGCATTTTTCGGGTATGATGGATTTTTGTATTCAATCGGTTTTCTGGCTGGCTGGGTTGTGGCCTTGTTTATTATAGCGGAACCGATGAAACGAATGGGAACGTACACGTTTTCTGACGCACTGAATAAAAACTATGAACATCCGGGTATTCATCTGGCAGCCGGTATAAGTGTTTTGGTTGTATCTTTTTTCTATCTTGTGCCGCAAATGGTCGGTGCGGGTGTTCTGGTTGAGCCGTTGCTGGGTATTCCGCATTCATGGGGTGTGATTATTGTTGGTTCGGTTGTGGTGTTTATTGTCGCCGCGGGAGGCATGACGTCCACTACCTATGTTCAGTTTTTTAATGGAGGTTTATTGCTGTTGCTGGCGTTAATTCTGAGTCTGGCGGTTCTGTATCGCGGTATTGATCTGAATGCTGTTCATGGTGAGGAGGGCGCCGGTGATCTGGGGCGTTACAGATATAAGCAAATTGCTGTTGAGGTCGTTAATGATGAGTTGAAGATTGATGCAGACAGAGTGCGGGTTGTAGATCGTTATGTAAGAACTGATCCGTTAACTGGAAACCCGATGCAGGTGTTTTACAGGCTGTCAAGAGCAATTCCGGCATTGCGACTGGAAGAAGAAGATTATTATCTGGCAGAAATAAAAGGGCGTTCAGTTCGTTTCAACAAGTCGTCAGACACGGGTGTTTACAGTATAGAACGGATCAATAATCAGGTGTTTATCCGTATCGAGGATTGGTGGCAACTGGTTCAGGATGCTGATGGTAGCGGTGTATTGACAGAGACCCAGTTTTCATCAGTTTTACCGGATGGTACAATGTTAATTAATGGTGCGCCGGAAGGTTTGGAAAACCGGCTTAGACAGATGGGTGGAGTGTCGGATATTCCGGATGAATACGGATACAGCACCGGACCGGTTGGTCCATTCCGTATTCTTTCAATAATGGCTGACCAGTTAACAACTGTGCAACGAGTACAGAATGCTTCATTTGTATCATCCGATAACCAGCAGATAACGATTCATTACCAGGAACCGACATCAGGCGCTGTTTTTATGCGGCCAGGATTGATGTTTCCGCTTGAAGCCCGGGAAGGTGAATCAGCGCTTGACACTTTTCTTTATCGGTTGAATTTTATCTCGCTGATGCTGGCCCTGTTTTTCGGCACCGCGGCCTTACCGCACATACTGATACGATATTATACCGTTCCTGATGTGGATGCAGCCCGTAAATCAACGATTGTAGCCATTGGCGGAATCGGTTTGTTTTACATTCTGACAATGTATTTGGGTGTTGGAGCTGTTATAGCCGGAGCGCTGAATCCGGAGACCTCAAATATGAGCGCCCCCCTGCTGGCTCGAAGTTTCGGTGAAATACTGTTTGCGATTGTCTCAGGTGTCGCATTTACAACGGTGCTGGCGACTGTTTCAGGATTGATTGTTGCGTCCTCAGGCGCAGTCGCCCACGATTTGCTGGGTGTCGTGCTTCGTCGAAAAGCATCATCACGCACACAGGTTCGTGTCGGCAGAATAGCAGCGGTTGGAGTGGGATTATTCGGCATTATGTTCGGAATTACCTTTCGGGAAATGAATGTTTCTTTCCTGGTCGGATGGGCGTTTGCTGTCGCCGCATCCGCCAATCTGCCGTCATTGCTTATGATGCTTTTCTGGAAAAAAACAACAGCGCAGGGTATTATTGCATCCATTCTGACGGGTGTTATTGCATCAGTAACCCTGATTCTGCTTAGTCCCGATATGTGGGCACGTTACGGTCTGGATCCAGCTCACGCGCCAATGCCGCTGAATCAACCCGGCATCATATCAATACCTCTAAGTTTCGCTGTCCTGATACTGGTTTCGCTGGCAACACAGAAAAGAAAAAAATTGTGACCTGACCTGCGCGAAGGGTGAGAGGTAGAAGGTAGAAGGTAAAAGGGGTGCAACCATAGACGTTGGCCAGGTCTGATTTCTACTCTCCAGTTTCTACTTTCTCATAGTCGCTTATGATGCAATCCCGAACCATTTCTTCCGGAAGCAATGGAACCGCTCGCCCGGCAAAATGATGAATTTTGTAAAATAATGCCTTAAGAATTGGCACATCATCTGCTGACAGATTCATTCGAAAAACGATATCCCGAATTCGAGTCATGGTGCTGGAATGGTTTTCAGTGCGAAAAAAACCCACTGATAACAGGGTAGCTTTTATTAAGTCAATAAACTCTTCCAGTTCCGTATGACATGGATGGTTTGGCGAATTAAGATGGTGTTCACTGTGAATAGCGCGATATATCTCATATAGATACAGCGATACAGAATGAGCCAGGTTGAAACTGAGTCCTCCGGGTGTCGGTATGGTTGACAATACATGGCATTGATCAATTTCATCGCGCGTCAGGCCATTGTCTTCACGGCCGAAAACCAGAGCGGTTCTGCCGGACAGCATTTGGTCACGGAACTGTTCGGAAACAGTCCAGGATGGCAGCGGTGGCAACCGATTGTTTCGTTCCTGATGAACGGTGCCAATGACCAGATTGCAGGATTCAACAGCTTCGGAAAGCGAATGGTATCGCGCGGCATTTTGAAGAAGTGGGTAGCCATATAAGGCCATTTTTTTTGCATCACTGCATAACACATCCAAATCACCGATGATTTTTATGGTTTCTATTCCGAAATTGGCTGCCGAACGTGCCAGAGCGCCCACATTTCCCGGATAAATCGGTTCAACCAGAATAATCTCAAAAGATGATAATGACATTCTGAATAATTCCTCCCGATATAACAGTTTGATTGGTTGTCCTGATATTCCGGACACAGGTTATTATGCCCTGACAGATTTTAAAGCTCAAATCTGAACATTGTAAAACAGATTGGTTGGTATTCAAGGCAGTTTCTGTTTGAATACTTGCCTGGATGCGAGCAGTTCATGTGGATCGATTCCGATCAAAACTCTGCTATGTCAGCCATTTGTTCAGTAAAAAAATCAGGTCCTGATAGTCCAGCGGTTTGGAAATATAGCCGTTCATACCGTATTCAAGACATTTTATCTCATCATCTTTCATCGCATAGGCCGTTTGGGCGATGATCGGAATAGACGTGTTGTTTTCTCCAGCAGCTCCCTCACGAATCGCACGTGTTGCTTCATAACCATCCATAACCGGCATTTGACAATCCATTAAAACCAGATCATATCGTTCGGTTTTCAGTTTCTGAATGGCTTCATGGCCGTTTACTGCTGTGTCGGATTCAAGGCCGAGTTTATTCATAAACACCTTGGTAAGAATAGCGCACACGTCATCATCTTCAACGATCAATATACGTTTTTCTTTTGGGTTAAACGTGTGTTCTGTTGATACGGGTTTTTGTTTAATGGACGCATCAGTTCTGGCAAGAGGAATATCCACAATAAATGTTGTGCCTTCTTTCAAAACGCTCTTGATCGACAGTTTGCCACCCATCATTTCTACCAGTTGTTTGGATATGCAAAGGCCAAGACCAGCGCCACCATGCTGCCGTGTGATGGAACTGTCAACCTGATAAAACGGATCAAAAATATGTGAAAGCGCTTCTTTATCAATACCGATACCTGTATCGGTTACACTAAAACGAATCATTATCTGTTGATGATATGTTTCTGCGACCGAGCATGCCACCTTTATGGTTCCTGTTTCGGTAAACTTGACTGCGTTACCGACCAGGTTCGTCAACACCTGGTCGATACGTGCCGCATCGCCAAGCATCATAGCTGGAACATCATCGGTAATTTTAAGGTCGATTTGTAGATCTTTTGATTGTGCCTGTTTTACTATTGGTGTCAGGACACTTCGAAGTAATGTGCGAATATTGAGTGGTTCGTTAACAATTTGTATTTTTCCCGCTTCAATTTTTGAAATATCAAGGATATCGTTAATGATTGTCATCATACGTTTACCGCTCTGCTGAAGCATGTCAACAAACTGTTTTTGTTCATCGTTCAATTGAGTGCTGGCCAGCAGGGTTGCAATACCCAGTATGCCGTTCATTGGGGTACGGATTTCATGACTCATATTGGCAAGAAACTGGCTTTTAGCTGTGGTTGCGGACTGCGCCTGATTCAGGGCATCGCGCAATGCTTCCTCAGCCTGTTTTTGCTCAGTTATGTCACGAATAACACCAACAAGATATTTTGCTCCCGTTTTTTCAAGTATAAACAGCGATTTTTTCGTGGATATCACGTGTTTTTTACCAGTCACATCTGTGATGTATTCCTCGTTCAGATTTTCCTCACCGCTATCAAAGACCAATTTGTCTTTTTCCCAAAACACATCTGCCTGTTCTTTGGGAAAAAACTCGTAATCCGATTTGTATAACAGTTCTTCTCTTGTGTATCCCAGAAATGTGCAAAAAGCTTGATTCAAAACAACCCAGCAATGATCTTCATCCTTAACAAAGATTGGGTCGGCAATGGCATCAATAATTTTATTCAGAAACTGTTGTGCTTCCTGACGGCTGTTTTCAGACTGCCTTTTCAGCAGAGCATTACTGACTATTTCTGCCAAAATTTTCAGTAATCCGATTTCCTGATTTGTAAATGTTCTGTATTGTCGAACAGAATCGAAACCGACAAAACCAATCGGATTTCCGTTTTGAAGCAGGGGATACAGAATCAATGATTTGATGCCCTGATCAGCCAGAACGAATTTCATCGGATGAGAATCCGGCATTTCGGTCACGTTGTGTACATAGATATATTTGCCTTTTGAATGAATATCCATGAAATCTGCGAACACAGTAAAAGGGGTGGCCTGCAGATTGTCAATTTCAGGTGTAATGCCTTCAGCACACCATTCATAAGTGTTTTTACAAATTTTGCGAACATAATCATGTTCAAAAATATATACTCTGTCCACCTGTATGTGTTCACCCACCGTTTTTAGCATATCATTAACAGCATGATCGTGATCTTCTACCGGCATGTTGATGAATAGTGTTGCAAGCGCCATAACAATATCATGCAATGTGCGATGATTACTCGATTTGTCATGAAAAGGAATGTATTGATATTGATATGCGCCTGTTCGCTGATTCTTATCAGTCATCTGTTACCTCTCAAACCCTGCTGACAACAGCAGCCAGTTGGCCGATATGCTCAAAATCAAATTCATACATATGTTTAACACGATACGGAGTAGAATTACAAATAAAATTACTGTTGTAAACTATCCTTCTATTTCTTGTTATTTCCATTTCCTTTCTTTAAGACAAAAATGTCGCTGTTTGTCACATCATCATTTTGATTGCTCGTTCTATGGCCGCTTCCAGCATTTTGGCTGGAGGTTTTTTTATCATTCCGAGTTCGATCATTTTTTGAGTGATTGATCTGGCTTCCAGAATATCTGTTTCTGCTTTGTTGTATACTTCATCAGCGGTCATAGTGACTCTGGCGACGTCATCCTTTATTGCCTGTATGGCGACATCCCGGGCTTCGGCGGGGAAGACCTCAACTTCATCCATTGTTGGAATGATATAGTCCGGTGACAGCCCTTTTTTCACGGCGGTATCAGCCAGTGAGTGGGCGGCTGCAATGGTCATATTATCGGTTATTTTGCGTGCTCGAACCAGAAGCCCACCTTTCAGAATTCCGGGAAAACCAAGCGAATTGTTGACCTGATTCGGAAAATCACCGCGGCCGGTTGCAACAATGTATGCTCCGGCTTCTTTTGCGGCGTATGGATAGATTTCCGGCACGGGATTAGCGCACACGAAAACGATTGATTTTGACGCCATCGATTGAATCCATTCGGGTTTGATGACATTCGGTCCCGGTTTGGATAATGCGATCAGAACATCCGCTCCTTTCATGGCGTCTTCCATTGTTTTCACACCATTTGGATTTGTTTTTTCGCATATTTCCTGTTTTCGGTAAAAGCGTTCGTCCGCCTTGATATCGTCCCGGTGTTTACCCAAAGTTCCCCGTGAATCAAACATAATGATATTTTCCGGGTCTGCGCCGTCCAGCTCAAGCAGACGATAAATCGTTGTATTGGAGGCTCCGGCGCCATACAACACAATTTTTACGTTTTGCATTTCTTTACCGGCAACTTTTAGTGCGTTTATCAATCCGGCAAGTGTCACACACCCGGTTCCCTGAGCATCATCATGCCAGACCGGTATGTTGCACTCTTCACGCAGAGTATCCAGAACCTTGTAGCAATTCGGCTGTGAAATATCTTCCAGATTTACCGCACCGAAACTGGGTTCCGCCATTTTTACGAAATCGATGATTTTTTGAGGATCATTTTCACCTTGTCCATTGGAACTGTTTATACACAGAGCGACCGCATCACAGCCTCCAAGATATTTCATCAGAAAGGCTTTGCCTTCCATTACACCCAGGCCTCCTGATGGTGAGCAGTTTCCGTCTCCCAGCACGCGGGTGGAATCAGAAACGATAGCGACAAGATTTCCGCGATTTGTCAGTTCAAATGATGCGATATTGTTATCACGAATCGTCGTTGAAACACGTGACACACCTGGAGTGTAGTAAATGTTAAACCAATTGAAACCATATAGACCTGCTTTGGGAATAGTGGCCATTTTGCCACCGTAGAACCGGTGAATGTCATACGCCAATTCTTTAAACAGGATCGTTTTGGCTTTGGCGATTTGTTCCTGAGTGAAATGGGATGGAAACGATGCGTCCAGATTTTTTAATGTGTAATCAAACTCAGCCATTTAGCAATCTCCCTTAAAAATCATTTTTGAGCCCATCGGGATAACCCTTCCTGATACAGGTCGTTACCATAGCAATCATTAACAACAATTATCGGAAAATCTTTCATGGTTTTATCACTTTCTTATAATCACGATATCAACAGTTTACAGAATAGCAACGCAACCCTGGGGATGTGGTGCCTGTTTGATCAACCATATATAAGCTACTAACTTCATCGTTTAAGGTCAATATGGAGTCTGTTTCGATAGTCTGCAATTACTAAACATTTATGATAAACAAACGAGTGGTATCTATGGTTTTGAAAGCTGATCCTGGTCATCAAGTTCTGCCCATCTTGCCATTTTATTGTCCAGAAGCGATTCGGTTTCCTGAAGTTTTTGCCGGGTCGCCCGAATAACATCGGCTGGGCTTAGATAAAACTCGGGTCCGGACATCCTGGAATACATATCCTGTATTTGCTGTTCCAGCATCTCGATTTCACCGGGCAATGCTTCCAGTTCGCGAGCAAGACGGTAGCTCAATTTTTTGGATCGGGGTTTTTCAGCAGCTGTGCCGGATCGTTTGGCTCCTGATTTGGCAGCGGGTCCCGCGGTTGATCGGCTCTTCAATGTTTTGGTTCGAATCTGTCGCTCGCCGGCTTGTCTTTGAAGCAGCCAGTCATCATATCCTCCCGCATATTCCTGAATTCGGCCATCGGATTCAAAAACAAGTGTGGCAGTGACAACATTATTCAGAAATGTCCGGTCATGACTCACCACCAGCACTGTTCCGGAGTATTCCATCAACTGCGTTTCCAGAATATCCATGGTATCAGCATCCAGATCATTTGTCGGTTCATCCAGCACAAGCAGATTGGATTCTTTTGTAAACAGGCGCGCCAGCAGCAACCGGTTTCGTTCACCACCCGACAGTGTTTTTACCGGCGCTTCAGCATCTGCAGGATCAAAAAGAAAATCTTTCAGATAGCTGAACACATGTCGGGGTTTGCCGCCAATTGATACTTCTCGCAAACCACCGGCGATACTGTCAATAACCGATGTGTCCGGGTCAAGCTGCTCACGCAACTGATCAAAATAGGCGACCGACAGTTTTGTTCCGGTTCGAACAATACCGGTCTGCGGTGTCAGATCACCAAGTATCAGCCGCAGAAGCGTGCTTTTGCCGCAGCCATTCGGTCCCATAATACCGATACGATCGCCGCGTAAAATGCTGGCGCTGAAATTCTGTATGACGGGCGTCTTATCATAAGTAAAACTGATGTTCTCAGCATCTATCACCAGTCTGCCGGAGCGTTGTGCTTCCTGAATCCGCAAGCGAACCGATCCGGTCAATTCGCGCCATGCCTTGCGTTCCTCGCGAAGCTGTTTCAGCGCTTTAACGCGGCCTTCATTTCGTGTCCCACGCGCTTTCACTCCCCGGTGCAGCCATTGTGTTTCCTGATCAACCTTGCGATCCAGCCGGGATTTCTGGCGGTTCTGAGTTGTCAGCAACTGATCCCGTCGTTGAAGATACGTTCGATAATCACACGCCCAGTTGTGAAGGGATCCGCGGTCAATCTCAATAATACGCGTCGCGAGTTTTTCAACCAGCATACGGTCATGAGTAATGAATGCCAGCGTCATTTTGGATTGAAGCAGCATATCTTCCAGCCATTCAATAGTCGGTATATCCAGATGATTGGTCGGTTCGTCCAGCAGCAGAACCTGAGGGTCACTGACAAGCGCCCGGGCAAGAATCACACGGCGTTTCATACCGGCGCTCATTGACTCGACCCGCATATCCGGTTTAAGACGGCATGTTTTGATGGTGCGCTCGACCCGATGGACAAGGTCCCATTCGTTTAGCTCGCCCAATTGGTTTCTAAGAGTTTCCATTTGACTGTCAGCGGACGTACAACTGCTGTTACGCAAAGACTCAATGTCTGAAGCAATACGGCCTGCGGCTCCCAGACCACCAGCTACCACCTCGAAAACGTTCGCATTCAGATTATCCGGAACGATCTGCGGCAGGTAGCCGAGCCGAAGCCCGGTCATGCGTTCAACCGAACCCTGTGTCGGAGCGGCATCCCCGGATAACAGTTTCAGAAAAGTTGATTTTCCGGCGCCATTCCGGCCAATGATACAGATGCGTTCGCCGGACTCCAGATGAAACGTGATATCGTTCAGGAATTCCGGACCGGCATAACTGAAATGAACTGAATGCAGACTGATCAGCGCCATGCGTGTCAACTCCCCCGGGGCCGAATATAGCGGGTGGCGAGTGAAAATTCAAAGTGAACCATTTTTCTTGAAGGACAAATGAAATCTTGTTTCAATTATAAAGACATTCAGTGTATGGCGGAATGTCTGATTGACAATTTACCCGCTCTTCGATTTACTATTATCAGGAATGGAGGATTGATGTGCCTGTTATAGCTCGATTTTACGGCATACTCATTAAGATGTATTTTCGAGAACATGGTGTTGCTCATTTCCATGCAATTTATGGTGAATATAATGGTGTTTTTGATCTGGATTCACTGACCATGATTGAAGGGGATCTCCCTGGTCGAGCCGAAAAGCTGGTTATAGAATGGGCGGAGATGTACCGGGATGATTTACGCAGGATGTGGGAGACACAAGAATTTAGAAAGCTTCCGGGTTTGGATTAAAATGAAGACTGTAAATAAGTATCCAAAAGTAAAAAGTGTGAAACCATTGGACGGGAAAGTACTTTTGATTGAATTTGAGAATGGAGTCTTCAAATATTATAATTGCAATACGCTCCTTGATACGGAAGAGTTTCGACCACTTCTCAATAATTCATTTTTCAAACGTGTTCAACCTGATCCTCATGGGTATGGTGTGATTTGGAGTGATGAGATTGATTTGGCTGAGTCAGAACTCTGGATCAATGGCGAAACCGCATAACCATCAAACAGAACAGACAAACTATTGCAACCTTCCGTTTCTTTCTTTTGAACAATTTGATGCAGAATCGCACGATAAAAAAATGCAGTTTGCTGGTAGAAAAGAAAAATGATGTTGAATGAACAAGATTGTGTTGACCGAATAAACGCTTACACTTTAAAAGATTGGCAACCTTTGTTTGCATTGATTCCCCGGATTGAATCCACATCAACTTTTGGTGAGTGTGTGGGGGGAGATAAAAATGAAAAAGGATATTTTCAACTCCCATACATTGTGCCGGGACCGGTTGTTTCACAATTTTGTGAAATTGTTTATGGCATCCCCATTGTAATCGGATTTGATTGGGGGTCCTGGAGCGAAGGAAGAGAAATATTAAGTGACACGAACGTTGATTTTGATACATGTGATCTTGTGACGAAATGTAAGTTGATTACTGCGATTGTAAGAAATGACAGGTTTTGCGAGGGGGCTTTAGTTGCTGCCTTCGAATCCGGTTTGATCCTGAAAATCCTGAAATCCATTGAAAAAGAAGTAAAAGCTGAAAATTGCTGTTAACCTTTGAATAACCTGATAAACAGAAACCCGATTTGTGTCAGACCATTAGCGCATGCACCGCAGGAAAGGTTTTTTTATGAAAAATCCAGTGTGTTATTTTGAAATCTCTGTAACTGACCTGGAGCGGGCCATTTTATTCTACAAAGCCGTTTTTGATTGCGAGTTTGAGCGGGTCAATCTGGATGGAAATGAAATGGCTCTGTTTCCGGTGTTTGATAATGCGGTTGGAATTTCCGGCGCATTGGCAAAAGGAGAAAGCTATGTGCCCGGGAAACAGGGATCACGTATCTATTTTTCAGTTGTCAGCATTGAAGATACGCTACAAAAAGTTAAATTATCCGGCGGAACTGTTTTGTATCCGAAAACATCGGTTGGAACGCTTGGCTCGGTTGCAGAATTCGAAGACAGTGAAGGCAACTGCATTGCTTTGCATTCATTAGAGTAATTGAAGGCAGCAGCGTTGCGGT
>PWNJ01000138.1 GCA_003558985.1 candidate division CSSED10-310 bacterium | reverse complement strand
TATTATTGTTGAAGTTAAAGAGGAACGTCCGGAAGCGGCCGAAACGGTTGTGCAACTTGTCAGGGAGTTTGACCGGGCTTATCTGACAATGGGCGCCAGTTTTCATCATTCGATACTGACATATTTCCGTCAAAACCTGCCTGAAATGATTACGCACGCCTCTGAACAGGAGGTCATTCCGTTTCTGATCCTGTCGAGGCTTCGGCTTGAGGGTTTGATTACACCGAAATATGAATCGTTTAATATACCGTTAAAACGGGGCCGGATATCGGTCGCCAACCGTTGTTTGATTCGGGCGGCCCACCGTCGAAACCTGTTTGTCGGCGTCTGGACAATCAATGATCCGAATGAAATGACCGAACTGATTGAACGGGGCGCGCATGGCATCATCACCGACCGTCCGGACTATACTCTGGATATTATTGCTGGCCGATTCCCTTAAACACCGGCAAAATCACGCGGTGGTAACACACCGACAGTAAGCAGATATATTCCGGCCATCTGTACAATATGAAACAGTCCGTTATGGTCAAATTCCCAAATCAGAGTCATGGTTATCGGGCCTGATGCCTGAATTGCAGCGGCGATCATACTGACCACGATTCCTGCTGTCATCAGTACAAACTCTTTTTTGCGATATCGCCACCAAAGATACAGATATGCGCTCAGAGCAAACAGCATGGCAACGGCCTGATACAGGATAAAAACGATAAAATTGTCTGGAAATACAATGGTAACACCATAGAAACACAGTCCGGCTACCATCAAACCGGCAATGACGGCTCGGTTAACGGGAGCGCCTTTCAGATCGATCAGCACTCCAGCCGCAAACAACGACACCGTCAGCCCTAGACAAAGGTAGAGTGGATGCCACAGCCACTGTTTTGTAGCATCGCTCATTTCAAATCCGTGAGCGAAAAACCCCAGTAATGCCGCGATAGTCAGACAACCAAACGCTGCTGTCCAGACAGTTATTCGCTGTTTTTCCAGTCGAAACGAGTCTGATTTTACAAAAAAAACAATAGCGGTCACGCAAATAATCGCAAGAATCAGATCCGTAAATGCTGTGGTCAGTTCTGTTTCTATCGTTACAAATGACATGATGGTATACGGCTGGAAACCCGGCTAACCTGTTTTACCAGTCGTCATCCTCATCATTGTCTTCATCCTGAAACTCAAGACTCAGAAATTCTTGCCATGAACCTGCTTTGCGATAGCCTTCCGGAACACCATACTGATCGGGTTTGAAATCTTTTTTCTGTTCAACGCTGGTAACTTCTTTCTTTTCCAATAAATCATCAGCTATTGATTCCGGAACTGCCGTGCTGAGCATATCGGCATTAGCTGCCGGCTGAATCTTCATCGTCCATGCGTTTGCAACAATGGGATTGTAAACCTCTGCAACCGGATCCGGAGCTTTTTCCAGGCCACCCAATTGCCGTGTCTGTGCAATGATGGCTTCCAGAAACTGCTTGTGCCAGCGGCGAAGATATGCCGGATCAAACTCTTTTTTTATCATGTTATAAACAGCATCAGAGACCCAGATTTCACTAAACACGTTGTCATTCACCAGGACTGTGTGTTTTTCAGATTTATGACCGGCAATTGTTGTTGAATCACCTTTTTGGTGAGTCACTTTACCTTCACGGGATCGTTGATCAATCGAGCGCATCATGGCTTGCATTTGTTCACGAACTTCAGCCGGCATATCGGCAAACTGCTTCTCAAAAGCTTCCTTCAAGGCATCGCTGATCCCTTTCAACATATCGTCAATCTTGCCCTCATAGTACACATCAAACTCATGATTAATCATCAAAATTTGATCATTACGTGAATTGATACGTGCCTGAAGCTGGCCGTCTTCGATCATGAAATACATACCGTTATTAAATATTTGTGTTACTGTTTCACCGTCCACATTTTCGGTAATCACTACCGCTGACATTACATTTGACGGCATAACAGCGCTTAAAAAGAGAACTGAAAGAAATAACCATTTCATCATTATAGCCTCCTGTTTTCAAAACCTTTTAATACGGCACGGCAACACAGGCCCGACAGGGCGTTTCTGTAGCTGTGCAACTGGATTTTTAGCAGAGCGTTCAGGTGGCGTCAAGCGCATTTCGGATGGATGACAGCGATTAGGCGCTGCACCCGTTGTTAAACAGTTGAATCGTGTCAGCTTATCATTCAAAAGCATATATATCAGATAGTTAGCGGGAACGTATGCAACTGATTTGCGTCGCCTGATTTGCCAGTAAGCTGGATTTTTGGTATTTTTATAGAATACTAAAGCCAATTATGGCTTTGTAACCAAATGTTTAACCGAAAGGAGTTTAACATGAAACATGCTCAATTATTTTGCCTTATGCTTTTAGCTTTATGTCTTTTGGGAGCATCCCATGGTGAAGAAGCCGAAGTTGTTACGGAACAGGATTTGAGTGGCAAACATGTTGCAATACTTGTCGGTGAAGGATTTCACGATGGCGAAACCTATATTCCCATGGGCTATGTAGCCAATCTGGGAGCTGAAGTAACGGTCATCGGTCTTAAACCGGGTGTCCACAAAGCCTACAACAGCGACATCACGGCTAAAGTTCATGCGTCTGTCAACGATGTATCGGTGGATGATTTTGATGCGTTGATCATACCTGGAGGACATTCCCCGAACTGGCTGCGTCAGCATGAGGAAATCGTCAATTTTACTCGAGATTTCTTTAACACCGGCAAACCGGTCGCGGCTATTTGTCATGGACCTCAGGTACTGATTACAGCAGGTGTTCTTGAAGGGCGAAAAGCCACCTGTTTCCCGGCTGTTGATGAAGAAATCAAAGGCGCTGGCGCTGAATATCAGGATGTTCCGGTACTGCAAGACGGTAATCTGATCACATCCCGAATTCCGGATGATATCCCTGTTTTCGTCAAAACAATCGCCAAAGCGCTGCAATAGCAATTTAGACAAAAAAACCCGGGTATCGATCGTAACATGATGTAGCCCGGGTTTATTGTAATCGTATCTATCCGTATCAAAAACGGATTGTGCTACATTTGAAAGGGTGTTCGGTGAACGCCCTCAACAGGGTTGCAGATCATGTAAAACCGTTTTAAAACCAAAAACACTGGGCTCATTGATGAGCGGATTTCAATCGTCAGTCACCCGCCGTATCAATC
>PWNJ01000238.1 GCA_003558985.1 candidate division CSSED10-310 bacterium | reverse complement strand
CTCTGTAAAGTGACATCACCCAGATCATCAATCAACAGAATTCCGTCTTCAGAACAGTCTTTGATGATACCCGGAACGGGCACCCCATTTCGAGACAAATAGTGTGTCAATTGAATAAACGGATCCGATTCAGGTGAATAGGACTCGTTTCTGTCCATCACAACAATGCATTTGCCATTATTTTCAGAACGATAATAGATCCGGTTTCCCGCATCTCCTGCTAATGGCTTCAAAGTATATTGCCTGGTTCCCCAAAAGGCCCGAAGTATTTGATGAACAGTCTCAATCATGGTTATCCCGATTCTTTAATGAATAAGAAACAAGATTACTCAGTAGTATCTCATTCTGATGATGAGCGCCGTTTTCAATGTGAATTCCAGGCCAGACAATGACATTGCCTAACCGGACATTATTTTTGACACAACTTTTGGAATAAAGGAATACATTGTTCTCAATATGTGTATCTTGTCCAATTTGAGCAGTTTCATGAATCCAGGACGATTTTGTTGTGTTTTGTTTTAAATTGGGAATACAACCGATTGCCAGAGCATCCTGATGCGCTTTGAAATAGCTTTCCGGATTTCCGATATCGTTCCAGTATCCGTCATGCCGGTAAGCGCCAATTTGATTTCCATCTTCAAGTGTTTTTGGATAAATATCAGAATTGATGCATTGAAACGAGTTATAATGAAGATATCGAAAAATAGCTGGTTCAATAACGTGAACGCCGGCAAAGGTACCGTACCATTCAGCATTTCCGTTTTTAAGTTTTCCATAGGGAAATCGGGACAGGATATTGGTTGTGGTAGCGCCAATTTGCGGGTATCCCAAATGGTTCGATGCAGTATGCAAGGCAACAGTGGCTAATCTGTTTTGATTGCCCAGATGACAGTCAAACATTTCAGAAAAGTTAATATCTGTCACAATGTCACCGTTAATCATTACAAATGTTTCATTGGTTAGATATGAACGCATCGGCCCCAATGCTCCTGCAGTGCCCAGTATTTGTGGTTCATGTGAATACTCGATAGAGATATTCGGTATTGGCTGTTTTTCAAATGCCTGTTTTATTGAATCGCCCTTGTAATGAAGATTGATAAAAACCTTTTCTATCCCTGCAGACTTCAGTTGCTCAATCAGATAATGCAGAATCGTTTTGTTAAAAAACGGCAATGCAGGTTTGGCGCACGTTTCCGTCAAAGGTCTCAGGCGGGTTCCATATCCTGCCGCCAAAATTACAGCGGTTCTTACTTTTCTCATTCAAAATACTCCACAATCAGTCATGTGTGTCCTGCCCCTCTAAAATATAGATTGAATATTTTATTATTTCCAAACATATTTATTCATGATAATCAATCGGTGGTTTTCCTGTTCGATTTTTTCAAGGTATGTGTTTATGTTTCACATCATTTTTAAAAAAGAAATACTAAACTTTTTCCGCGATAAAAATACGATTATTTACTCTATAGTTTTGCCTGTTGTACTGTATCCGGTCTTGTTCTGGGTAATGAATGAGTTAATGACGCTTCATCAGGGTTTTTTGCGCGACATGCCTTCCAGAATAGCTTTTTCATCAAAGCCGCCGGATGATCTTATATTTCAATTCATGGAAGCCGATATGGATCTTGAATTATCCGGAAATCCGATTCCATTAGATCAGGAAATCTTACCGAATCTGAAACAGAAGAACATTGATGCAATAATTGATGTATCATGTTCAACCAATGAAATACGGGTATTTTTTGATTCATCATCAGACCGATCCGGGTCTGCAAAAACGCGTATTGAAGGGGTTTTGGAGAAATATCGACTACGCCAATTGCATGATTTCGCCGGTGTGGGTGAAGGTCACAGACCTGATATCCGTTTTGTTGATATTGATTTATCAACGTTAGAAAGCAGGTCCAGATTCATATTGGGCATGCTGTTACCCATGCTTGTGGTTATTATAACTGTGATGGGCGGTATGTATCCTTCGATTGAGGTAATTACTGCTGAAAGAGAGCGTAAGACACTTGAAACCACGATGGTTGCTCCCGTCAAACCGAGTCATTTAATTGCAGGAAAATTTATTGCTGTTATAACCATGAGCACTCTGGCTGGTGTTTTGAACATTGTTGCCATGGTGTTGACTCTTCGGCATACACTTTTTGGAGGCGCCGGTGACAGCCTGCATTTTACTCTGCCATGGTCTGCGTTGCCTTTAATGCTGGTTGGTATCGTAATGGTTGGGGCAACCTTTAATTCACTCATGATACTGGTCTGTTCATTTGCCAAAGATTTCAAGGAAGCTCAAAGTTATGTATCCCCCATTTATGCGATAGGAATTCAACCTGCGATTGTCGCTGTAATTCCGGGAGTTCCATTTAATAACCTGACCGCCCTGATTCCGATAACGAACATCAGTCTTTTTTTCCGGGCTTTGATTCAGGAAAACGTAGAACTAATCCCATCAGTCATAACTTTGGGATCGCTTCTGGTGTGGTGTATTCTGCTGCTTTTTACTGCAAAAAAGGTTCTGGGCAAAGATACTCTTATCATGGGATTGCAGAATAAGACATTTACAGCGTTGTTATTCGGTAAAAAGAACAAAAAAGGAGATACCAGTGATTAATGTATATGAACTCTCCCGCGTTTTTTATGATCCACAACGTGGACAGATAAATGCTGTTAACCGATTATCATTTACTGCTGAAAAAGGTCAGATTTTGGGACTTCTGGGGCCGAATGGCGCTGGAAAGACAACAACGTTAAGAATTCTTGCAACACTTTTGGATCCAACGTCCGGCCATGCAACCTTAAATGGTTTCGATGTTGTCAAAGAGCCTGAAAAAGTAAGGGCGTCGCTAGGTTTTCTTTCGTCTACTACAGGATTGTATCCACGATTAACGCCTGAAGAGACGCTGCGTTTTTTCGGCCAAATCAACGGCATGGAAAAAATGCAACTGAAACAGCGTATTGATGAATTAATCACTGAGTTCGGCATTACCGAATATGCTCGTGTACGATGTGAAAAACTGTCATCCGGAATGAAACAGAAAGTCTCTATAGCCCGGGCGCTTGTACAGTATCCGCCAGTGCTGGTTTTTGATGAGCCGACGGTTGGATTGGATGTTATCGCGGCAGCTCAAACAATGAAGACCATTCTTGAATACAAAAAACGAGGTAAATGCATTATCTATTCGACACATATAATGAGTGAGGTTGAAAAACTTTGTGACAGAATAGCAATAATCCATAAGGGTTCACTTCAGGCTCTGGGATCTATGGAGGATTTACGGAAACAGACCGGAAAACGATATCTTGAGGATATCTTTTTCAGTCTTATGGAAACAGACCATGACTCGGTTCAAAACGACATGCTTATGTAGTTGTATGCTATATTTGGAGACTTTTGATGCAGCGATGGATTGAGATAAAAACAGTATTTGTCAAAGAAATGACTGAAATAATGCGCAACACGCGTATCCTGATCGCTGCATTTGCTTTTCCTCTGTTAATATTTCCGATTGTTTTTGGAGGCATGAGCTGGTTACAGGACCTTGACCGGGGTCAAATGGAACAAACAGGTATTCGTGTTATGTTACCTTCTTACAATCAGGATATTGAGGACTTCATAACAGAAAATCTGGATATTCCTGTTCAGTTTTTTCATACAGAAGAAATCTCGAAATCCATTATCAATGATGAAGCAGATATCGGCATTGTAATGGATATGCAAAAAGCTCCAGAAAGAAATCTTTGGCTGTATTACACGGCATCCCGGAACACTTCGATGCATGCACGCCAGAAGATACAGCAGCTTTTTTCAGAAAATCGGTTTGAGTGGATTAACAAGTTTCTGAAATATGATATTTCGGAGTTCGATGACAGCCGATTTGTTCCATTGACAATCGATTTTTCCGACGTAGCTTCCGATCGGGAACGAAGCGGTCACAGAGTCGCCAAAATATTACCATTTGTATTAATTATGATTCTGGTTAGCGGTTGTTCATTTGCAGCAGTGGACCTGATTGCCGGTGAAAAAGAAAGGGGCTGTTTTGAAACACTTCTGGTCAGTCCTGTTCAGCGAACAAACGTAATCATCGGGAAAATGTCTATTGTTGTTTTTTCTGCGCTTATCGGACTGATATCTAACATGGTGTCTTTGTTTATTACTGCCAAACTGGGGTTTTTTGATCTGACAGGAGAGCAGACATTCGAATTTATTATCGGTATCGAAACCATTGCAGTTATTTTTCTGTGTTCGTTGCCGATGACTGTATTATTTGCATCTTTATTAATGTTTATCAGCGCCGGAGCAAAAAGTTACCAGTCCGGTCAGACATTACTGATGCCTTTCACATTTCTGGCGATGATTCCGGCAGTAACAGCGATTCTTCCCGGCATGAGGTCCGATTCAATTCTTGTGTTGATTCCTGTGGCAAACATTGTACTGGTAATGCGGGAGTTGCTTGAGGGAACTCTAAAGATATGGCCATTGCTTGTTGGTAACCTGATCAATGTGCTGGCAGCATCGGGAGTTGTTATTCTGACAGTCCGGGGATTGAATCGGGAAGGCAGTCTGGTGCCGGGTTCATCAACCGATTCAGATAGAATGCTTAAAGATTTTCGCAATGATCCGGTTAAAGTTGTTTTTATCGGGTTTATTGTCGTCTGGCTTGGAATGTTTTATGTAATGGCTCCATTACAGGCAGACAATTTAATTCTCGGATTATTGCTGACATTATGGGGACTGATTTTTTGCGCCGGTCTGATAATGGTTAAAATCCAAAACCTGTCTTTCAGAAAAACATTGAGTCTGAACAACCCTGGCTGGAGCGGCTGGCTGGGCGCTGTTATATTTCAAACCGGGTTTTTACCGGTTATATTATTTTTTAATCACCTGCTTACGAATCTTCTGCCGTTGCCGGATCAATGGCTCGAACACTTTTCTGATGCACTTATGCCTGATGTGTCAACTTTTGGTTTACTTATGCTTATGGCTGTCTCTCCAGGCATAACAGAGGAAATTCTTTTCAGAGGCGCTATTCTTGGAAGTCTTCGCAAAAAATGGAGCATGACACCAGTTATTCTTGTCTCCGGCATAATGTTTGGTCTTCTCCACTTCAGTGTTTATCGTCTTTTCGGTGCCACCATGATTGGATTTGCACTGGCATGGATGGTCTATGCAAGCGGCTCAATCTATCCTGCTATTGTGGCACATATTCTGAATAATGCGTTGGCTTTGGTGGTAATTCCGGAACTGGGACTTCAGGATGTGAATGAATACTGGCTGTTATTGGGTATCCCTCTTGTTATTCTGGGTGGATATTTGCTATCATTTCGAACTGCAAAAAGGGACCTGAAGCGCTCGGCGGTCAACGCATCAAACATTGGAGAGTCGGATCATGGCGGAGGTAGTATTTAAAGACGTTTACAAGTATTTTGATGATACTCTTGTAGTCGACAATTTCAGTTTTCAGGTTAATGACAAGGAGTTTGTGGTAATTGTCGGGCCATCGGGTTGCGGCAAATCTACCACCTTACGAATGGTTGCAGGTCTTGAATCCATTACATCCGGAGATATACTGATTGGGAATCGAGTGGTTAACGACGTATCCCCGAAAAACCGGGATATTGCAATGGTGTTTCAAAACTACGCTCTGTATCCTCACATGGATGTTTATCGGAATATGGCATTCGGATTGAAACTGCAGAAGATTCCGCAGGATGAGATTGACAGACGTGTTGCACGGGCAGCAGATATTCTTGGTATCGAACCGTTATTAAGGCGAAAACCGAAACAGTTATCCGGTGGTCAGCGACAGCGAGTTGCGGTTGGCCGGGCTATCGTCAGGGAACCATCGGTATTTCTTTTTGATGAGCCGTTATCTAATCTGGACGCCAAATTGCGAGTCCAGATGAGGGCTGAAATCAAAAAACTCCATGATCGACTCAGAACGACCATGATGTATGTAACACACGATCAGGTTGAAGCAATGACAATGGGTGACAGAATTGTCATTCTGAAAGACGGTGTTCTGCAACAGGCCGGGACACCAATGGATGTGTATCGATATCCTGAAAATATGTTTGTCGCGGGTTTTATTGGGAGTCCGTCTATGAACATGATTCAGGCATATGTATCGAATGGACAACTGGTCACTGGAAACACATCAATTCCCATAGAAGGGTTTTTTGAAAAAACATTCAACCTTGATGATGTTTCTGAATGTATTGTCGGAATACGCCCGGAAGATTTTTTCATTCCCACTTCAACAGACAACCAAACTCCGGCATTTGATGCAACAATTGAACTGATTGAAACTACGGGAGCTGAAGTATTGATCCATTGCAGTCTGAACACAATGTCCATGGTTATTCGTGCAATGCCGGATTCGTATATACCTGATGCGAACAGTATAAAAGTGGGGTTCAATCCTGCTAGAATGCATTTGTTTGATGGCAAAAGCGAGATGACATTGCGCCGTTAGTTAAAACAGGATGAGAAATATGTTCAACAAAACAGTTTGTTTGTTAATATTTTTGGTGATACTGGCGTGTGCGCCACCGATGACAGAACAAGCGGTTTATGATTTTATTGGTGAGTTATCGCAGGCCGAGCGGGAATTTGATTCGTTTGTTATAGATATGTCCAGATCTGAACATTATCAATATCTTTCAGACGGATGGCATATACCTGATCAAATTACTACTCCGGAAACCCGCTTCGTATGGTCCTCAGATAATGAATCGGAAGTTATACTGGTATCGGCAAACGATCAGGAAAAAGAACTGATAATATCGCTTCAGCCCTATCGTTTTGAAGGCGCTCCGCCTTTAACAATGCGTTTATATTTAAATCAGCATCATATCGGTAGAATCAATCTGCAAGAGTCATGGCGCACCTATCGTCTTACAATTCCTGCCGAACATGTACAAACAGGTAACAATACTTTAACTGTTGTTCAAAGCCATGTTTTCAGCCCTTCTGATGTGATGGTGTATTCAGAAGACACCCGTCAGCTTGGCTCATCATGGTCATCTATCGTGTTCCGGGATGTTCAACCACCGAAATCACCCGGGTTTTATTCTTTACCGGAAATTTTGGGAGCCAGGGAGGTCCAATGGACAGGCCAGCGGCGGCAGGTTATATATGATACAGCTCCAAGCTATTTTTCCTGGCCACTAACTCTGCCGTCTCGCCCTGTTCTGTCATTTGGAATCGGTTTTCTTCCAGATTATGTGGAACGTTACGGTCCGAATGCTCGATTTGAAATTACATTGAAAGATGAAACCGGGGACACGCACAGATTGTTTCGCTCAGAGCTGAAACCTCCCAAGCGTATATTGGAAAAAGGCTGGACTGAATATTCCCGGAGTTTAGCTGCGTTTGCAGGTCAATCAGTGCAGATAACACTTGAAACAAGCAGCGACATTACTCCTGAAGGTCTTATTGGCAGTGGAAGCTGGCTTGAACCTCATATTTTGAATCGACACGTCAATTACAACATGATTTTTCTTCCGATTGCGGATTATTTTGATCACGAAAGAATTCCACCGGGAACAGCGCTTGAACAAACGGTGATGCGAGCTCAAAGAACTGTTCCGTTGCCCTCCCCCGCAAAAGATGAAACAGCCATATCCGGTATTCCGGCAGAATTTATCAGTATGGTTACCTCTGAAGGGTTTTGGACGGGCTGTTTTTACGCCGGTTATGATCCATTTGAAAAACACCGAAAAACAAGGCCTTTGTTTCGATATACAACTGGATTTGAGCATGTCAATGCTGACAGTTACGAATCGCTTTTTGAAGATTGCACTGACTGGATAAAAACACTGGACAAACGACGATTTATGATTTTGTTTGATATTGCCGGTTGGACTTCCGACTCAAATCTTGAGTATTCGCAATTGTTTGGCATGCTTGAATGGTTGCTGAAATATCAGTTTGAAAAAGACAGTCTGATTATGATTTATGGCCTAAACAAAACATCGCCTGTCTGGATTCTTAATCCGATGCAAAGGGCTTCATCCATATCAGAGATCGATAGTTGGGAAGAATTATTTCATTATATAACGACGGAATTTTTACATTTGTGATGTATTATTTTGCTTTGTTAAAGACGATTTTACGGAACATAAACAAGGAATTTAATGTAGTATGCTGAAGGGAAACGAATCCGGCTGTGTTACAGCTTTACAATTATTCTCATTTGACCGGAGTGGGATGAAAAATGATTAGTGTTAATGGATTATCAAAACGGTTTGGAGCGACGGTTGCGGTTGACAACATTTCGTTTCAGGTGCCTGCCGGACAGGTTCTGGGTTTTCTTGGGCCTAATGGAGCCGGTAAAACAACTACTATGCGAATTTTAACAGGCTTTCTTCCTGCTGACAGCGGAACCGCCACAATAGCCGGCTATGATATTTTCGACCAATCCCTTGATGTCAGAAAACGCATCGGCTATTTGCCTGAAAATGCGCCATTGTATATGGATATGGAGGTGCCTGATTTTTTGCATTTTATTGCCTCAATCCGCAAAATACCGAAACTGGAAATACCCAAATCAATGAAGCGTATTATAGATCTGTGTGGTTTGAAGCTGGTGATGCACAAACGAATTGGGGAATTGTCCAAAGGGTATCGGCAGCGGGTTGGGCTTGCTCAGGCAATGATTCACAATCCTGATATTTTGGTTCTGGATGAACCGACATCGGGTCTTGACCCTAACCAGATAATTGAGATACGGGAACTGATACGGGAACTGGGCCAGGAAAAGACGGTTATTCTTTCGACTCATATTTTGCCGGAAGTGACAGCAACGTGTGATCGTATCCTGATTATTCATAAAGGCAAGCTTGTTGCGGATGGAACACCAAAGGAGCTTTCTGGTCATGAATCAGGCCGCTCAACACTCTGGGTGACAGTAAATGACAAAAGTTCAAATCCTTTAGATATTTTGTCCAATCTGACTGGTGTTGAATCAGCATTCAGTCATTCAGTATTCGATGAAAAACAACGTATTGGATTAAAACTGAAAGCTGGGGCCAATCCGGCTGAAGATGTTTTTCAGACATCCGTTGAACATGGCTGGATGCTGTCGGAATTGTATCATGAAACAGCGACACTTGAAGATATTTTCGGACAGTTAACAAAATAGGTGGCGAGGATTAAGCTATGAAAGATGTCATTACTATTCTTAATCGTGAGTTGAAATCATATTTTGATTCGCCGATCGGATATGTCTTTATTACCGTATTTCTTGTATTGAGCGGCTGGTTATTTTACTCAGGCTTTTTTCTTGTAAATCAGGCAAGTTTGCGGGCTTTCTTTGATTTGCTGCCGTGGATGTATCTTTTTTTCGTACCGGCAGTCACCATGCGACTCTGGTCCGAAGAAAACAAACAGGGTACTATGGAGTTGCTTATGACTCTTCCGGTTCGGGACATTGATGTGGTCATTGGAAAATTTCTTGCCAGCTTCATGTTTCTGACATTTACAGTTTTTTTGACGTTTCCGCTGATTCTGTCCGTTACTGCTCTGGGACGACCTGATATGGGTCCGATTATCGGTGGTTATCTGGGCGCGGTGCTTATGGGTGGAGCGTATCTTGCTATTGGAATGTTCGCATCCAGCCTGAATGAAAACCAGATAATTACCTTTATTCTTGGAGTTGTTATTTGTTTTGGCATGTTTATCATCGGTGAGAGTTTTGTATTGATGAGAGCTCCGGGGTCATGGGTACCTCTTCTGCAGCATCTGGGAATAGGAGCTCATTTCAGAAGCATAGGACGAGGCGTTATAGACTCACGGAATATCATCTATTATTTGTCCGTCATTGGTTTCTTTCTGTTTTTGAATATAAAAGCGCTTGAAAACAGAAAAGGTCACTGAGAGGTATGGTATGAGTAAATCAAGCGAACGGATCAAAAGTAAAACCATGTCAATAACCTCGGTATTTCTGGTTTTGGGTATTTTGATTTTTATTAACCTGTTGTCATACAGAATATTTTACCGGGTGGATTTGACAGAACGCAAGGAATACACGATTTCTGAAACAACACGTCGTTTATTGAGGGAGCTGGATGACATCATAAATGTCACGGCTTATTTTTCCAGTGATTTGCCGGCATATCACAGCACAATAAGGACCCAGGTTCAGGATATACTTTCAGAATTTGAAGCATATTCAAACCATAATTTGCTGATACGATATGTGGATCCGGGCGGTGACGAAGAACTGAAACAGCGCTTAGCCCGAATGGGCATACCAGAAGTTCCATTAGGTGAGATTCGACGTGACCGGCAAGTTATTTCAATGGGATATATGGGTATTTCCATTCAGTATGGTGATCGTGGCGAAGTTATTCCCTTTGTACCTAATATCAGTAATCTGGAATATGATTTAACTGCGGCGATTCTTAAGGTAAGAGAACCATCCGATCAGATTGTTGCATGGATTGGTGAACAGACTGCTGATTCACAAGATCCAACGGCATTTTCGGTTTTGCATGACGAGTTAAATAAGAACTATATTGTACGACCAGAAGAACCCGGTAAACTCAGAACTATACCGATACAAACCAGTGTTGTTATTGTAGATGGCAGGACTGATCTTCCGGATAGAGCCTTGTATGCCATTGACCAGTATCTGATGAATAACGGCAATGTTATTTTTCTGACCGATGGCGTCAACATATTGCAGTTTCCGGGGTTGTCAGCGCAACCTGTATCACAACGGATTCACGAACTTCTTGAATACTATGGTATTACAGTCTCAAACACCCTTGTAGCAGACAGACGGCATGCCCAGGCTGCGTTCAGCAGCGGACAAGTACGGTTCAGACTTCCCTATCCTCTGTGGCCAATGATAGTCTCCGGGGGGTTCGATCCGGATACTCCTTCAGTCAGCCAATTGGAAAGCCTTGTTTTGCCGTGGTCATCACCGTTGAAATTTGAATCGGAAAACCTCGGTTTATCAATACGGTCGCTGGCTAAAACCTCAGATGTCTCATGGTTGATGGAATCACCATTTGATCTGAATCCGCAGCAAAACTGGAATGCAATTACAGTGGATGATCTTACACAAAGTGTTTTGGTAGCAGAAGCATCCGGGACAATGCAAAGCTATTTTACAGACAAACCGATTCCGGAACCCGAACTGGGGCCGGGCGAATCGTTTGCAGGGCCGGTGCACGATGCAGAAACAGTCTATTCAACTGATAATGGCAGGTTTATCGTTGTTGCATCCACCCGTTTTGTGAATAATCAGTTCCTTCAAATGCATCCTGAGAATATAATTTTCTTTCAAAACATCATTGATTCCATGGCTATGGGCGATGCATTGATTGGTATTCGTTCACGAAGGGTGACTCACAGACCGCTTGATTTCGGAACGACTGATGAAAAAGAAATCGAAGCCGCCAAAACACGACACCGTATTATGGGAATAGCTTTTGTCCCTTCATTTCTTATCGCTTTTGGTCTGGTTCGGTCATATGTTAAAAGGCGAAAAAAGAAGCTTTTTATTGTTTCCGAATAAGGAGATTACACCTATGAAAAACAAAAAAATACTCATATTGTTCATACTTTTTATTGCACTTGGTTTCGCTGTATGGTTACAGGAACAATCAGTAGAAAGAAAAGCTGAATATTCACCATTCGAAATCGGCCTTCTGTTTCCTGAACTTGACCCGAACCGAATTACCTCAATTGTACTGGGTTCATTCGGTGGCGATGTAACTATTTCAAAAGAAAATGATAACTGGCTTGTTGAAGATGAAGGTCAGCTCTACCCTGCTGACATGGAATCCATTGACAGAATTTTTGGCACGACTTCAGAATTGGAATCAATACAGGTTGTTTCACGCAATCCGGACAACCATATTGATTTCAAGGTGAATGCCCCGATGGAATCACATATTACCGATGACAATGGTGAAACCAGAGCTTTCACAATGGGTACAATGGGGACAGAAGTCCAGCTCTATTATGATGATGGAACCGAAGCGGCACATTTTTTTGTAGGTAAAAATGGTTCGATGGATTTCATGACTACATATGTTCGCAAAGCTGATTCTGATACGGTTTTGCTGGCGCCTGGTTATCTGAAAATGATTTATGGGAAAGGCGATGCGACAGCATGGAAAGATTTAATGGTATGCAGCATAACACCCGAACAAATCGCCTCCATTACCGTTAGACAGAATGATGGTGCATTTGTTCTGGAGCATGTCATTGTTACCGATGACGAAACCGGAGCACAGGATATGGTCTGGATGATGACAGAACCGGACAGAGGTAGAGTTGATTCGGCAAATATGCAGAAACTGACAACCTTGCTTCGACATTTTCGAGCAACCGATTTTGCTGATGTGCAAGAGGATCCGGCACAATACGGATTTGACGAACCAGCGGCCGTTGTATCGGTT
>PWNJ01000223.1 GCA_003558985.1 candidate division CSSED10-310 bacterium | reverse complement strand
GGTCCGGAAAAACATACCGGCTGGATATCACACGTCTGAATGCCCGGAAATACGATATCATTCTGGCGGACGACCAGAAAACATATGATAACGAACTGACATACCGATTCCGGTTTGCTGCGGATATGGGAAATGCCGGATATCTGGCCCGGACGGTCACGGAAGACGATCGCGAACTGGTGGTGTTTCACTGGGCTCCGACGCAATGGGACCAACGGCTGAGTCATTACACAGTGCGCGTCACGTATCCGCTGGAGCATATCGGACCCGATGACAGAGAATCCGTTGAGAGAACGCTTCTTGAGAACGGCTTTGCAACCGAAAAATTCATGAATGAAGAGTATCTGATTGATTATAAAACAGTTGATCGTGACGGCCGAAATATGGTGCAGGTTCAATTGCACAAAAATCAACCGGCAACACGATATCATTTCCGAATACAACAATATATCAATGCGAAGCTTTTTCCGGAATTGACGGCAACACGCGACATACAGCCCGGAGCAGGACCGGCCGCACTGCCGACCGGCGCTTATTTTAATCAACTGAGCGGCGGCGCAACCCGGGTTATCCTGGTGTTTTTACTCTCCATGCTGGGCTCCAGCGGTATTTTTACCGCTTCCAAAAAACATCGTTCGATGATCAGAGCGCAACAGGGACTGGATGATATCAACTGGCTGCGTGATGACTGGGAACCGCCAAAACTGGAAATGGCATCATTTAGAAAAGACGGTAAAATTGCCCGGGATATGGACCCGATTGAAGCCGCCGTTTTTATTGGTGTGCCATACAAGACGATTTTCTCAACAGTACTGGCGCAATTGCTGGCACGTGAAATGCTGAAACTTGTTAGCAGTGATCCGTTATTTGTAGAAGTACCGGCTGAGTTGCCGACACCGATTGCCAATCTGGGTCAATATGAGCGTATGATGTTCAAAGCCGCGCAGCATGATGGCAAATTCAGCGAAAAAGAGCTGACCGACATCATGCAGGTGATCGTTGACAATACCCAGCAAAAAACATGGGATTGCGATATTGATGCAACACGGAAATACTGGCATGACCAGATTGCCGAAGCGTTTCTGGATGAAGACAAGCCATCCGGGACCCAAACTGAACAGGATGATCCGGTCAACGGCTGGATGTGGTACTATCATCGTCATTACAACTGTCATCATTTGTTTCGCAGAGATCAGATGCATCATCCTTATGAACGCTCGTTACTGGTCAATCCTGACAATGTCCGGTTCAAGGATTATGTTGCCAAATCCTCAATATCGGGAATCAAGGCATGCCATGCGGCCTGCCATAATGCCTGCCACAACGCTTGTCACAGCGCGTGCCATTCTGCCTGCCATTCAGCGTGTCACTCCGCCTGTCACAGCGCATGCGTCAGCGGGGGAGGTCGTTAATGCGTTCGGTTGAAACCGACTTGTCATGGATTGAACCGTTTGTTGCACGGATCAAACCCTATATTCATATCCGGCTGAAAGACAATGTTCTGATTCGCATGCCGAATGAGTGTTTCAAGCTGAATGCATCCGGAGCGCGACTGCTGCATTATGTTATAAACGGCGGAAAGCTGAAAAAGCTGCTGAAAGAACGGCCAAATGATGCCGATATGCCGGGTCAGATACATGAATTTTTCACAGCATTATCATTGATGCTGGGACATAAAATGTGCGAACGGTTTCAGTCGAGCGCTATCAAACGGGTGCCGTATCGTCTGGGATATATTGAATTGCCGGTGTTATCAGAACTGGCATTGACAAACCGCTGTAACATCCGATGCCGGTTTTGTTATGGATCATGCCGTTGCACCTCCCGCAGCGGCGTGAATCGCAAGTCAGAGGTGGTAGATTCGGCAGAACTGTCCACCCGGGATTTCAAAAGGGTACTGAACATTATCCGGCTTGATGCCGGTGTGCCGGGAGTGTCGTTTACCGGTGGTGAGCCGATGCTGCGTGAAGATATTTATGAGCTGATTCGATACGCAACCCGAAAACTGAACATGCGGGTGAATCTGATTACTAACGGCACCTTAATTACATCAAAGACAGCCATCAAGCTTAAACGTGCCGGACTGGCATCTGCTCAGGTCAGCATCGAATCGCCGGATGCGGATATTCATGATGCACTAACGTGTGTTCCGGAATCACACAATCGTTCGGTAGCTGGTCTGATTGCTCTGAAGGATGCCGGACTGTATGTGCATCCACACAGCACATTGTGCGCAGAAAACAGTCATACTTTGAAAGATATGCCGCGGTTTGCGAAACGTTTGGGTATGGAACGGTTTTCGATGAATATGCTGATACCGGTCGGGCGGGGCAACGATGATAATCTGGCAATTCGCTATGGTGACATTTAGCGTATACTGATGCCGATACATAAAGCGGCGCAGAAAGCAGGCGTAGAATTTATGTGGTATGCACCGACACCGATGTGTTTGTTCAATCCGGTTGCCCGGCAGTGGGGCAACAAGAGTTGTGCGGCGTGTGAGGGGCTTTTGGCGATAAATCCGCAGGGATGTGTTCTGCCATGTTCCAGTTGGAGTGAACCGCTGGGATCGTTGCTGGATGAAGGTTTTGACAATGTATGGTTTGGCAAGAGAGCTGTAGCGCTTCGTGGCAAATCAGCGGCGCCTGCCGAATGTGAAGGATGTGACGAGTTTGCGTTATGTAACGGTGCGTGTCCGTTGTATTTCGATGTGTTTCCCGAGGACACAAAATGTTTGACACGGATTAAATCGGGTATTGAAACGGAGGAATCCCATGGCATTTACGTTTAGGTTACCGGGTTTTCCACCCCCGGAAAAACGGGACACAGTGCATTTTCATTTTGCAAAAAATATGACGTATGATGTACGCGTGATGGTTTTTTCGGGTCTGGTGATTCTGGGTATGTTGTTTCAGATCATTACTCTGACACCGTGGCCGGGCATTCCGTTTTTACTGATTGGTGTCGGTTTGATGCTGGTAAAAGGGTATGACAGCCGGGCACGATTGAAACATTTTCAGCCGGATGCCGAATGGACGGATGTCGATATGGAGCGTATCAACCAGATAGAAGTAATACGTAAACGCAATCTTGAATGGGATAAGACTGCGCTGGATATCACCAAGACCGCAGGTTGTGCAACATTTGTTCTGGTTTTGCTGGTGACTGCCGG
>PWNJ01000128.1 GCA_003558985.1 candidate division CSSED10-310 bacterium | reverse complement strand
TCATGCTCGCATGCTCTCAAGCGAAGCGTTCTCGTGACCATAGGTCACGCCCGCAGGTCGCGCTTCCATTATTTCTGGTGATGTGATAAATTGGGTTGTCCAGAGGACAGGGAGGCAGCCCGGTGAAAAAACAGAATAATTCAACACAGATATTTCCGCATTTTCAGATTATTCTTGACAGTTGCAGCAAGATGTCCGGCCACAAAATACTGGTGTTGGGCGATATTATGGTGGATGAGTATATTTGGGGGGATGTCCGGCGTATCAGTCCGGAAGCGCCTGTGCCGGTGGTTCATGTCAACAATGAAACCATGCAGTTGGGCGGCGCTGCAAACGTCGCACATAATCTGCGATCGCTGGGCGCAGAAGTTGAGCTGGCCGGCGCGCTGGGTTCGGATGATCTGGCTCGAAGAGTACTGGTAGCTCTGGACAAACTTGACATTCGTCATGGTGGTATCATTCAACTTAAGGAGCGGGAAACGATTCGCAAAACACGAATCATCGCGCACAGCCAGCAGGTTGTTCGAGTGGATCGTGAATCTGTTTTGCCTTTGGGGGCAGACGATGAAAAAACGATTTCTGATTATTGTCTAAACTGTCTGACCGATGTTGATGCAGTGATCATATCGGATTATGCCAAAGGTACACTGACCAGAAACATGGTTCAAACATTGATCAGACAATGCCGTGAAAACGGAATTTTCTGCGCTGTTGATCCGAAAGTTAAAAACCGTGATTTTTACCACGGATGCTCAGTGATCACCCCCAATCATCACGAAGCATCACTGATGTCCGGTGTTCCGCTGGATACCAAATGGGAAGATGCTCTTGAAAATGCCGGAAATCAGCTTTTGAAACAGCTTGCAGCCGATGCGGTTCTGGTGACATGCGGTGAGAAAGGCATGGCGATTTTTGAGTTGGATCAACCCATGCAGCATATTGATACGGTGGCTCAAAGTGTTTTTGATGTTACCGGCGCCGGGGATACGGTTATCAGCGCCATGACACTGGGGCTGACATGCGGTCTGAGTTACACTGATTCGGCAGTATTGGCCAATTTCGCCGCCGGTGTCGTTGTCGGCAAGGTCGGAACAGCCGCCGTAACCCAACAGGAAATAGAGAAAGCGATGCGGATATATGCCCGATAGCTCCATTCATTCAGCTTTCGAGACAACATGTCTTGTCATACCAGCTCGCTATGGTTCAACACGGTTCCCCGGAAAACCGCTGGCTCTGATCAATGGAATACCAATGATTGTTCGTGTGTGGTTACAGGCGACACAGGCAAAAACCGTGAATCGTGTTCTGGTCGCCACAGATCATGAAGAAATTAAGTCTGTTGTTGAAAACGCCGGCGGCCAGGTCGTTATGACGCCATCAGATCTTCCCAGCGGCACCGACCGAATAGCGGCAGCGATAGCAGACATAAAAGCCGATTATGTTGTCAATCTTCAAGGGGATGAACCCGTCATCAATCCAGCGCATATTGATCTGGCTGTTCAGGCGCTTAAGAATGATAATCAGGCCGCTATGGCCACTCTGGCCTGTCCGATAAAAACAAGGAAAGATGCCTTTAATCAAAACATTGTCAAGGTTCTGGTCAATCACAATGACCATGCCGTCTATTTTTCGCGAGCGCCGATTCCGTATCCTTCGACTGATTTTACCGATTGGAATCTGTATCTGCGTCATATCGGATTATATGTGTACCGCAAACCTTTTCTGGATACATTCGTCCGAATGAAACCTGCATGGCCTGAACAGGTTGAACGGCTGGAACAGCTCCGGGCTCTGCATTATGGTGGTATCATACGTGTGATTACCGTTGATCAGGTTAATCCCGGAGTGGATATTCCGGAAGATATTGATATAATTGAAACATTGATTCGTGAACGTGATTTAAAACAGGAGTGATTGCTTGATGGAAACAAAGTATATTTTTGTTACGGGCGGTGTTGTTTCATCACTGGGAAAAGGGATTGCTGCGGCCGGATTGGGCGCTTTGCTGGAAAGCCGGGGTTTCCGGGTCACTCATCTGAAATTTGATCCGTATTTGAATGTTGATCCCGGAACAATGAGTCCGATACAGCATGGTGAGGTTTTCGTCACGGATGATGGCGCCGAAACGGACCTGGATCTGGGTCATTATGAGCGGTTTACCCATGTTTCAATGAAGCAGGCCAACAATGTTACCGCTGGAGCGATTTACAACAGTATTTTAACAAAAGAACGCCGCGGCGATTATCTGGGCGGCACTGTTCAGGTCGTTCCACACGTAACCAATGAAATCAAGCAGCGCATCAAAAACCTGGCGAGCGGATTTGATGTGGTTATCGTCGAACTGGGAGGAACAGTCGGAGATATTGAAAGTCTTCCGTTTCTGGAAGCGATTCGGCAGTTTCGGTATGATGCTGGCAGAAACAACACATTATATGTCCATTTAACGCTGGTGCCTTACATTCGAGCGGCACGTGAACTGAAAACAAAGCCGACACAGCATAGTGTCAAAGCGCTTCGTGAAATCGGTATTCAGCCCGATATACTTCTGTGCAGAACAGAAATGCCGTTTGGCGATGATTTGAAACGAAAAATATCACTGTTTTGCAATGTTGACCCCACTGCCGTTATTGCCGCTCCGGATGTCAATCATATCTATCAGGTACCATTGGAATATGCTCGTGAAGGCCTGGATGATCTGGTCATTGATATGCTCCGCCTGCCGGAACGACCCGCTAATCTGGATGACTGGAAATCCATTGTCCATCGGCTTGCCTATCCGAAAAAACAGGTTCGCATCGCCGTAGTCGGCAAGTATGTGCAATTGAAAGATTCATATAAAAGTCTGGCCGAAGCCTTCACTCACGGCGGTATCGCCAATGAAGCCCGCGTCAACCTGAACTGGATTGATTCCGGGCAATTCGAAAAACATGGACCCGAAACTCTTCTGAAAGATCATGATGGTATTCTTGTGCCCGGAGGATTCGGCGACCGGGGTATTGAAGGGAAAATTATCGCTGTCCGATACGCTCGCGAGACCGGAATACCGTTTTTCGGAATATGTCTGGGAATGCAGGTCGCCGTCATTGAATTCTGTCGGCATGTGTGTGGACTGGATAATGCTCACAGTTCTGAGTTTAATGACAAAACACCTCATCCGGTAATCGATTTGCTTCCGGGACAGGAACAGGTGAAAACAATGGGCGGCACTCTGCGTCTGGGAGCATATAATTGCATGCTGGTCGATGACACACTTGCCCGAAAAGCCTACGGTAGCGACGCAATCAGTGAAAGACACCGGCACCGGTATGAGTTTAATAATGCCTACAGAGATACCATACGGGACAACGGAATGATTATCAGCGGGTTATCCCCTGATAACAGTCTGGTAGAAATAGTTGAACTGAAAAATCATCCCTGGTTTGTCGCCGTTCAGTTTCATCCTGAATTCAAGTCAACTCCCAGAAATCCCCATCCGTTGTTTGTTGCGTTTGTGCAAGCAGCTATCAAAGGGCGTGAATGCAAAGAGTAAAACTCTTTCTGAAACATCTTAGACGGCGGCTGACAGGATATGCGGTTCGTCTGGTTTCTTTTCTGATATTGCTGTTGTCTGACAAACAAGCCAAAGCGCTGGCCAATTTTGCAGGAAACTCAATGTATAAACTGGCTGGAGTCAACCGCAAACGTATCCTGGACAACCTGAAACGCATTTTTGGTGACAACATGTCTGAAGACGACCGTCACAAAATGGCGCGTCGTGTATGCCGGAATCTGGCTCATACCGTTATGGAATCAACCCGCCTGGTAAAGATGTCCCCGGAAACAGTGCGAGTCAAAGCCGATGAAAACGGAGCAGAAAAACGATTGCATCAATACCTTCAAAATGGAAAAAGTGTTATGATAATGACTGCGCATTATGGTAACTGGGAACTGTTTGCCGCCAGAATAGCGCAGATAGCTCCGCTAACCGTTCTGGCACGTAAAAATGATGATTCCAATATTCAAACACTGATCACTCGCGTCCGAAATCATCATGGTGTCCGGGTTCTTGACAGAAGCGATCCGGCAGCTCCAAAAGAAATGATCCGAATGGGCCGTGAGGGAGGTCATATTTTGGGAATTTTGATGGATCAGGACACAAAAAAAGTTCAGAATATTTACTCGGATTTCATGGGTATTCCGGCATTAACACCAAGCGGTCCGGCCAGTATCGCTGTTCGAAATTTGTATGTTGTGTTCACAGGAGTATTAAAACCACTGGGTAACGGCAATCATTCAGTCATTTTGAACGGACCGATCCCGATCCCCGATACGGGCGACAAAAACCGGGATATTCAGCATCTTACGGACCGTTTTAATGCAGATTTGAGTCAGATGATTCTGGATGATCCACAGTATTGGGTCTGGAATCATCGGCGCTGGCGACACAGTCCGGACTCAGGCAGCAAAGGTTCAACATGCCCTGGTTAATTGCATTGACATTGATTCTTGGTATCGTTTTGGGAGCTGTCATTACGTATACATGGATATCATTGGGCAGTTCGGCCGGTTCAAGAGATCAATCCAATGTATATCTTGGAAAAGCATTGTTGTCTGTTGTCAATCGGAACTACGACGATGCCATGGAGCATCTGGAACATCTGTTGAACCGCACTACAGAAAATGTGGATGCGTATATTGCATTGAGCCAGTTGTACCGTAATAAAGGCTGGTTTCACCGCTGTATTGATATTCGCCGTCGACTTCTGGCACGAGGCGTTATCACTCCCGATCAGCGGCATACGATCATGCTCGGTATGGTGTTCGATTATCAAAGAGCCGGTTTGATCGGCCGCGCAATTGAAGCCATGAAAGTGGTTATCGAAATGACCGAACCGACACGCGAAGATTATGAAATTCTGGCCGGGCTGTATGAAATGGCCGGTCATTTGCAAGATGCCGCGGATATCTGGAAAAAAGTCGGTCACGATCAGAATTACGCCTATGTCAGAACGGAGCTTGCAAGGCGTATGATGCAAAACGGGGATCTGGAAGGCGCAAGGAAATATCTGGGGCAGACCTTGAAACTGCATAAACATAATCCCGCAGCGCTGCTTCTGATGGGTGATATCGCCGCTAAAAGCGGTAAAGTATCGCAAGCAGAAAAAATGTTTGACCGGCTACAGAAAATTCGACCGGATCTGACTGGAGTAATTGCCGATCTGTTGGAAAAAATAGCTACTGAAACTAAAAACAAACAAACACAGGCGTTTTTTGTTGAATTGCTGGAAACACAAAATCATCGTCCTCGCGTTGCCGTTCGATATGCCGCTTATCTGGCAAATCTGAACAGATTGGATGATGCACAGACGGTCATAGAAAACATCAACACAGCGGAACTGGCTCCGGAAACAATGGCGCGACTTGTGGAAATCTCATACCGCTGCGGCGCCGTTGAATCCGCCGCGAAATACGGCCTGGAAACCATACAGCGATTTCTGGATAATAAACCGTTCGTCTGCCATGCTTGTAAAGAACTGGTTTTCATGCTGGAATGGAAGTGCCCGAAATGCGGCCGCTGGGGAACTATTCGAAGCCGCCGTTCATATCCGGTATCATCCTGAACAGGAGGTGCTTTCCATGCGCTGGATATCAGCCCCGTTAATAACAATTTTGTTCATTGGTCTGACCGGAACGGTTTTAGGCGGATTTCTTCCGTCAACTGTGACAACCTCACAATGGCGCGATAACTATCTTGCCAAATGGCAGGCCGGAGACACCACAGACAAACAGGATGCTGTTCAACAATTGGCAGCGCTGCTGATACTGTTACCGCCATCCGATCCGATATATCCAACTCTTGTTGACAGACTCCGGATCCATATTGACGATATGCCTGATGCTCAAATGGCTGTCGCTTTTCAGGCGCTGGCAACCGGACAACCTCAAGAAGCATCTCAACATCTGCTGGATCTGATTCTTCAGTATCCCGGAGATCACCGTATCAATCGCTTTCGAATTGCTCTTGCCAGAGCGTTCCGGGCTGACAGGCAATATGATCTGGCTATCGCGCAACTTGAACCTTTGATGAATACAACGACCACCAACGGAAAATGGGCTATGCTGGAACATGCTCTGCTGTTGCAGGAGATGGGCAGATACGAAGATGCAATCACCGTTTTGACCGAACTGGCAGCATCGCTTGAAGACACCGATTACCTTACGTTTCCGGTTAAACAAGCCCTATCAGCCGCCGTCTCACAAAGAATGCTTGCAGAGGGAGTCGCCATAGAATGAACTCCACCAGCACAGCATTGACACCAATGATGCGTCAATATCGGGAAATGAAAGCAAAATATCCGGATGCGATTCTGTTTTTCCGTATGGGCGATTTTTACGAAATGTTTGGTGACGATGCTGTAAAAGCTGCTCCGCTGCTTGAAGTGGTCCTGACCACGCGCGACAAAAACTCGGAAGATAAAACACCCATGTGCGGTATCCCCTATCATGCCGTCGACAGTTATATTGCCAAACTGGTTGACCGGAATCTGAAAGTAGCAATTTGTGAACAACTGGAAGACCCGAAACAGGCAAAAGGGATCGTCAAACGGGGAGTCGTACGACTGATTACTCCCGGTACGATTCTTGAGGACAATTTGCTTTCTGCCAGGGAAAACAATTATCTGGCATGTGTGGCCAAAACGGATAACCGCTATGGTATCGCTTTTCTGGATGTTTCCACCGGTGATTTTAAAGCAACTGAAATCGATGGAAACAACGGATACTCATATCGGGATGAGCTGTCGCGATGGTCGGTCAGGGAAATTCTGTATCCATCATCATGGCAGCAGATCAGTTCGGATATGAGTCTTCGGTGCAGCCCGGTAGATGACTGGGTTTTCAGCAAAGATTACGCTATTGAGCAAATTCAGGAACATTTCGGTGTACTGCATCTGGACGGTTTCGGGCTTCAGGAAATGCCGGCCGCAACGATTGCATCCGGAGCCATGATACATTACCTGAAATCCGCTCATCTGAACGCATTGCAGCATATCGTCACTATCCAGACCTATCATAATGACCAGTTTGTCTATCTTGATCAGGCCAGCAGACGCAATCTGGAAATAAGCAGAACGTTGCGGGACTCCACACGTGAGGGCAGTCTGCTTCACTATCTGGATAATACCTGCACTGCAATGGGCGGGCGGCTTTTGAAACAGCGTCTTGAGCAACCCCTGCGCAATCCGGATAAAATCAATGGCAGACTGGCCCAAGTGGATGGATTTTACAACGAAACAGATTTAAGACTGAGTGTTCGTGAACAGCTCAACGAAATTGCCGATCTTGAGCGGCTGATTGCCAGAATCACCGCCAATATTGTTACACCAAGAGACCTTACAGCTCTAAGATCAAGTCTGCATCAACTGCCATCTTTAAAGCTCAAGCTGGTCAATTCAGAAACAACCGCGATTCAATCTATTGGAGAACAAATTGATCCGTCAGACGATATTCGAAAATTGCTGGATGAGTCGATACAGGACAATCCGCCTGCCTCTTTGAAAGACGGCGGAGTTATACGAGATGGATACAGCTCCCAACTGGATACGCTTAGAAACGCCGCCCGGGACGGAAAAACCTGGATAGCCCGACTTCAACAACGTGAAAAGGAACAGACCGGAATACCCAGTCTGAAAGTGCGATACAATAAGGTATTTGGATTTTTTATTGAGGTAACCAAGACACATCTTGAAAAGGTTCCCGACACCTACATTCGTCGTCAGACACTGGTTAACTCGGAGCGGTTTGTTACTCCAGAGCTGAAAGAAATGGAAGAAACCATTCTTGGGGCGGAAGAAAAAATGACAGCGCTGGAACAGAAACTGTTTGGCATTGTGCGCGAAACAATAGCTGCCGACGTTAAAAGCATACAAAAAACAGCTCGAGTGATCGCAGCTTTGGATGTCGCTTGCGCATCTGCTGAACAAGCCGCCAGCCATCGTTATCGTCGTCCTGAAATTGTTGCTGATCCCGAATTGAATATCGTTGCCGGACGGCATCCGGTGGTAGAACGAATACCATCCGAACAGGGGTTTGTTGCCAACGACACGATCATGGACAATGATCAGAACCGGCTGATTATTCTGACCGGTCCGAACATGGCCGGAAAAAGCACCTATATACGTCAGGTGGCGTTGATTGTTCTGATGGCACAAGCAGGATTGTTTGTCCCTGCAGAAAAAGCCGTTATCGGAGTTGTTGACCGGATTTTCACTCGTGTCGGCGCTTCGGACAACCTTGCCGGCGGCCAGTCCACCTTCATGGTTGAAATGAGTGAGGCCGCGAATATCATGAACAACGCAACTGAACAAAGTCTGGTAATCCTGGATGAAATCGGTCGCGGAACATCGACATTCGACGGTTTATCTATCGCATGGGCAGTGGCCGAATATCTGCATCATGTCCGGTGCCGAACATTATTTGCAACGCATTATCATGAATTGACCGATCTGAAAGATCGACTGGAAGGCGTTCAAAATTTCAACGTCGTCGTTAAAGAATGGAATGATAAAGTTTTATTCATGCGAAAAGTTGTTCCGGGCGCGGTCGATAAATCCTACGGAATTCAGGTCGCTCGCCTGGCGGGTCTGCCGGCCAGCGTGATTGAACGCGCCAAACAGGTTCTAAGCGCTCTGGAACTGAAAGAAAAAGGCCGCGTTCCGGATTCTGCCAGTGGTAAAAACCGGCGAACCCAATATGTTCAACCCAGCCTGTTTATTGAACGCGAATCACCTCTGGAACAGGCCCTGAAAACAATTGATCCGAATCAGCTCACTCCAATTCAGGCTCTGACCCTGCTAACGGAATGGAAAAATACATTTGATAAAACGGAATGATCCTGCTGGATTTAAGGCAATTCGCGCGTCGGATTGAGTCTGTCCCGCCAAGGTCGGCGTCTGTCATCGTCGTGTATTTCAGCAAGAACATGATCAATATACTCAATATTACGGATTTCTTCCGGCCGTTCTGCCATTGGTAGATACGGTTGACCCAATACAGCGTAGTTATATCCCTCCTGAGCAACCAGTCCCGGATTGATCACCGCATCATCAGCATGACCGATCTCGTGTATCAAGACACCAGCAAGCCGGCGGTTGTTAAAAATGACGGATGTATTGATAACGATGTCTACTTGCAAAAGTGTCGTCAAATCAGCATTAACCGTATCTGTTATGCTTTGGCCGGTTTCGTCGTGTTTCAGAGCATATCTGAAATAAGCCGTGTTAATCCCGTCAGCAGATTGTCCGGATGCGTCCGTCACATTCTCCAATGATCGAATAATCAGCGCTGGTGTGTCAAAACCTCTGAAATATGACAATGTCGTTTCAATGGCAGGTGATGATTTTTCAAGGCGCGACACTTTTTTTGCAAGCAATTCGGCGTGAGGACCCGAGTAATACACTCCGTCAAACTCCAAAACATCGGTCTGTATCTGCGGATCGGCGATCAAACCGATTTGAAGAGTTTGGGCAACACTCACCCAGGAAAAAACAAAGAAAAGAATCAGAGTCAATGCTAAACACTTCACAATGTTTATTATACTGATCTGAGGCTTAAAATAAAAAACCTAACCTGAAACTGATTTTTTTCTGTTGAAATACTCAACCAATTGATCATTTTGTTTCAGAAAATATATCATTTGATAGCGGTTGCGCCCTTTAAAGCCGAATGATTCATATAAGGCCACGGCGTTTTCGTTGTCCAGATCCGTCAGCAGATCAATTCGAGCAGCATCGGTTTGGACAGCAAACTCAATAAATTTTTCCATCAGCAAACGGCCAAAACCATGACCACGGAACTCCGGCAGAATATAGACCAGATCACACATCATCACAATATCCGATGACGACATTGAAATGCGATCATATCCCCGGACATAACCAGCGGGTTTATCTCCAACCAGAAATACCAGAGGATGATAAATCGCAGCATTCATAGCGTAAAACTCCATCTGAATACGATATTCATCGTCATTCCGCGTCAGATTGTATTCCCGATCAAAAACACGGTGAATCTCATACAATAGCGCCTGATCTTCCGGAAACCGCATTTTTCTGAACACCGCTTTTTGTTTCATCATATCGTTTTCCGTATTCATAAAACCCTCCTTACCGGCCAAATCCGGTTTTTTGCGTCCATAGATTCCTATACAAACGTTCCGTTTCGGCCGCCATTTCGTTCAAAGAAAATTTTTCTGCGACGCGGATGGATTCATGTGCCATTTTTGAACGTTCTTTTTTATCGTGCACAATAGTATATAGAGCTTGCCGAAATGCCATATAATCTTCTGGCGGGACCAAAAACCCGTTCCATCCATCACAAACAGCTTCGGGATTACCTCCAACCGTTGAGGCAACAACCGGCAGACCGCATGCCATTGCTTCCAGTAATGCGTTGGAAAAACCTTCTTTAAGAGACGGCAATACAAATACATCCAAAGCTCGATAGAAATCCCGGATATCGTCAGTAAAACCAAGGATATGAAAGTGGTCTGCCGCTCCTCTATTCGCGGCTTTTTCAATCAGATCATCCCGCAAAGGACCATCACCGGCTATATAAAAATGGATATTCTCTTTCTGAAATTCGGGGTCCGCTGCTGCTTCCACCAGAAACTCCAGATTTTTCTGCGGCATTAATCGTGCTGCGACCCCCACATTCAGAGTTCCAGCCAGGGCCCGCTTTGGCAAAGCCGGAGTATAAAAACCGGTATCCACCCCATTATAGATAACCCGGCTTGAAGATTCCTTCAAAGGTATCGTTTCAGTGTAATTGTCTTTGACAGCTTTCGAGACAAAAACCGTACAATCCCTTTTTCGGGCCAGCAATCGGTCGGTTCTGATTTGTGACGCATTGTCCCATGCATTTACATTGTGAATATTGGCGATCGTGACCGGTACACCTGCCAGACGAGCTGCAACAGTGCCTGAAACGTTGGCACGATACATGTGTGTGTGAACAATATCGATTTTCTCACGCCGTAAATATTGGCTTAGATTCCACAAACCTTTGGGTGACCATCGGGAGGGCATCTTTTTAACAACAACCGGTATTCCTTTTTGCTGAAGTATTGGAGCAAGGGCTCCTTCTGCTTTCAGGCAGATCACTCGTACTTCAAACGAGTTGCTGTTCAGAAGTGGCAATAGCGCAGTCAACTTTTTTTCAACTCCACCCGGCCATAAACCGCTAATAATGCGAGCAATTTTTAGCGGTCTGTCCGGCAGAGTATCGCCACAATGGGAATTCTCATTTTTCATTTAGCAGTTCCCTGTAAACATCGGCGGTGTGTTTGATGGTATCCCTTATATTAAATATCTCTCGAACCCGATTCAGTCCTGCAAGACCCATAGTTTTTGCCAAAGCTCTGTTCTCTGCCAAAATCGCCAGTTTTTCAGACATCAAGTTTGAATCACCAACCGGAACAATAAAACCGGTTTCTTCATCTTTAACAGCTTCCGGTATACCACCGGCATTTGTTGCAACAACCGGTTTTGCCATTGCCATGGCATCAAGAATTGACGTACAGAGTCCTTCTTCCCGGGAACTCATGCAAAACACATCCATAGCCGCCAGAAGGTCTGGCACATCACGTCGAAAACCGGTCATTATAAATTGATCCTGCACTGGTGAATCTATCAAAGCGTTTGTCAGGTTTTCGCGTAAATGACCAGCGCCAACAAGCAGGAAAACAACGTTCGGTCGCGACCTTGATAATGTTTCTGCAGCTTTCAAATATGTTAACGGATCTTTATGTTTGACCAACGCAGCTACCATGCCCACAACAAAATGATCCGGCGATATGTTCAATTCATTGCGAATACTCATGCCGTCGTCATCAGGATTAAATGCATCCGGATCAATCCCGCTATAAACTGTGGTGATCATTTTTTCCGGCACACCATCAGATATCAGAATGTGCTTAATTTTATCTGATACCGAAACGATCCTGTCAGGACACAATGTGTACTTTTTTCTGGACAAGCCCCAAAACCCGGTTTTCAAATGAAAATCCGTACGTCGTGAATATACAATTTTGATTGTGGGATTAAATAATTTCTTAACCAATCCAGCAGAAATCAATCCATGAGCAGTATGTACATGAATAATCCGGGCATTATGTTTATTGACAGCTCTTTTCAAATCAAATACCTGACGGTATGAGAATTCACCTGTTGAGCGCAGATACACATTTGCAAGGTTTTCATTCCGGGCTTTGTCCAACAGTGCGCTTTTCAGAGGCGCGGCTATAACCGATGAAAAACCATAATCAGCAATGCCTCTGGCCAGATGAAAAACCTGGGCCTCTCCACCACGCCAGGTTCGCTCAGTATTAACATGAATTACGGTTGTCATTCGCTGTCAGATTTATCAGCATCCTTTTTCAGGGAAACAGCCTCATCTGCAAGCATAACCGGAATTTCATCAATTATCGGATAGTTCAGCATACAGGCATGACAGATCAGACCATCGGCAGAATCGGTCAATTCAAGCACACCCTTGCATTTCGGACATACAAGTATATCAAGCAAATCCTTCTTAATAGCCATAAATACCTCCATTCGCAATTGACTTAAGCCATTCAACCTCTTGTGACAAACCGTCTTTTAAAACTGTTTTTGGGGCATACCCAAGAGTGGCCGCAGCAGCCGAAATATCTGCCGCCGTGTGACGGACATCACCTTTTTGCCTGTCTGACCGCACCGGATGAATCGGTTGATCCATAATATCCTGCATGAGGTCTATCACATCATTCATGCTGATTCTGCTTCCACCACCAATATTGTAAATACCAGGAACAGCGTCAGCAAGAATTCCTGCCTTCCAGGTTGCATCAACAATATCATCAATATAGGTAAAATCCCGCGTTTGATCTCCGTTTCCAAACAACACCGGAGTTTCACTCCGTAGAACCGCACGAATAAACTTGTGAAACGCCATATCTGGCCGCTGTCTTGGCCCGTAAACAGTAAAATACCTGAGTGAAATGGTCGGCAAATTGTAATTGGTCGCATATAACATACAAAGATGTTCGCCTGCCAACTTGCTGACTCCGTATGGTGATACAGGTTTGGGATACGTTGTTTCACGCATGGGAAACTCGTTTACATCACCGTAAACCGATGAAGATGACGCATAGACAAGTCTTGATACTCCACAAACCCGGGCCGCTTCCAGCACACGCTGAGTGCCGAGAATGTTATAATCGGAATATAAACGAAATTGATCACCCCAACTGGCTCGCACACCCGCCTGTGCAGCAAGATGCCATATGATATCCACCTTTTTAAACACCGAAGTCAAATCGCAGTTTACTATATCGGTCTGAAGTAAACTGAAATTCTTGTTTTTCAGAACATTTGTCAAATTGTTGAGCTTGTAATCTTTGGGATAATAATCAGTAAAACAGTCAATCCCAATAACTTCATGACCCTCTGACAATACTTTTTCTGCCAAATGCGATCCAATAAATCCGGCCGTTCCGGTTATAGCTGTTTTCATCGTCGTATCTCCGGGTTCAACTCCCAGCCCGGCCCGGTGCGACTGATCAATTCACCTCTGAGTGTGCCTATTCTGACCTTTGTTTCCAGTCTGAGTGGAACAGCATAAACATCATTGGATAACCACAAAGTAACTTCACTGTCACGTTTTTCGAAAACGCGTCCTTCCCAGGTTGGAAGAGGACGGGCACGAATAGCCGGACGTGGCATGCCATCTCGAAGTCTGACTGTCTCAACTGTTTCCAAACCTATTTTAACCGGAAAATTGTCTTTACCATCAGAATTGCTGTTCATACGTATAGCGATGTTTTCTTGTGGTTGATACCGACGCAAAGCATAAATACAGACAACCGGATCTTTACTGTTTGGTGGCAGATCAAATGTTTCATCATCTGCAACAGCGATACGTTTTTCCTGATCATACGTGGTTTCAAGATATTTACGATATCTGCCTTCACGAATGTTTTTAGTGTAAAACACAGAATTGAATGTTTGGGGATCAAAAAAACTGGTGATCACATCACGCACTTTAAAAAACAGTGAAAATGCCCGATTGGTTTCTCCGGTAACAACCGCTTTGTGTAGTGTTTTTCCATTGTGCTCAACTTCAGGCGTCAGTTCCATTCTGATAGTTCCTGCATTTATTCCCATCCAGGACACATCATACACAAGAATTTCTCCATGCTTGAAAATCGGATTATCTTCGGTATTGTCAAACTCTTTCCAGGTGAACATCGGATCTTCCTCCATAAACATGGGAATTTCAAATTCTTCGTCTTCAGGATTCTCCGATTCATCTATCCTTTTATCTGCCTGTTCGGAATGTGTCTCAAATTCCGGGTCTTCCATCTTTTTATCATCATCCGATACCGCAGATTTTTGAATTTTTTCAGTAACTTCAAGACTTGCTACCCCTGATTCAGCATTATCAGCATGCAAGTATCCGAACATAAGCGAAACAACAGCAAGATACATAATAATCATTATTAAAAATTTGCATTGCAATGTTTTGACTATTTTAAACATAACAGTCCTTCCGGTTTTATGTTTACGAAATAAGTTAATCAAGGTTTTCCTCCGGCAAAAATACTGTTTTACCTGTTATTCAGAATGGTATCAACTGCCGCTAATACATCGTCTGCTGAAATGGCAGCCATGCATACATGACCGTTGGGACATTTGCGATGTTTACATGGCCAGCAATCGGTCTTTTGGTGCAAAACAATATGATCTGTTCCAAACGGTTTTGTGGCCGCTGGAACGGTTGGGCCAAATATGGCCACTATTCTGACATTGTTTAGCGCCGCAGAAACATGAATCAAACCTGAATCATTCGCAATACATATACCTGCTTTTTCAATAATTGCTGCCTGGACTGACAAGGAATATTCTCCAACCATGCTGAATATTTTCTCCTGTAATCCGGACTGAATGATGCTGTGTATATGTTTATCTTTTTCCCCACCCAGAAAAACAATTCGTGCATTCCAAAGGTTAATGGCACTATCAACAAACTGTGAAAACTTCTCAGGAGGCCAACATTTGGCTGAACCATATGCAGCGCCCGCAGCAATTGGAATAACCGGTCCACCTCCAGGCAGTTTTTGGATCCAGTTTTCAGCAGTTTTTCTGTCTTCTTCTGTTAAATATAAAACCGGTTTGAAACCATTCACCTCATGTCCGGTCACAAAGTTCGCAATAGCCAAATAATGATATACCTGATGACTGACCTGAAGATCTTGAGCCATGTCAACATTGTGAGATAAAAACCAGTTGGTTCTTCTATGATTCCATCCAATACGAACCGGTATTCCTGCTGAATAGCCCATAGCGGCAGATTCAAAATTGTTATGCATCAGAATACACGCATCAAACGCATTTTTTCGTATTGATTTGACGATACTGTAGAAATCGCGAATCCTGCCGGGAAAATGTCGTGGACTGTATGAAAGAACATCTGAAAAGGAAGGATTGTTTCTAATAACCTCCAATACCCAGGGTTTTGCAAGCGCAACCAGTTTTAAATCAGGTCGGTATGATTTTATGGCCTCAACAGCAGCGGTTGACATGACAGCATCGCCAATCCAGTTTGGAACCCTAACTAATACTGTTGCATTTTCAGGAATCACTTAATCTGTTGCTCCGAATATTGTGCTACTATATGTTTTGGCACTTTTGTCTTCCACCTGCGATGAAACCAGAAATACCATTCAGGATGTTTTTGAACGGCTGACTCCAGTCTCCGGGTATACTCCGACATCACCCGTTCAGTATCCTCTTCAGGCTGTCCTGTCAAGACTGTGTCAAGAGCTGCAAAATGTAATTGCCACCTTTGGTTTTTTTCAGGATAACAAAACACCGTGATAACGGTGCAACCGGTTTTCGATGCAACAATCCCGGGACCCCGATGAAAAGATGACGGCCTGTTAAAATATGGTAACCAAACACCTGCGCTGCGGCCATTTTGATCAACCAGCATGCCTATCAATTCATTTCTTTTAAGCGCTCTAAACATTTTTATTCCCGAGTTTGTCCGATGCATATCATCAAATCCCTGAGCATTATGTAACTTTGTAAACCATTTGTCCAGATAGCGATTGCGCAATTGATTCCTGATAATTGTCAATGGTTTGCCGGAGTATCTGGCAATTGCGGTAGCCAGAATTTCCCAATTTCCTAAATGAGCAGAACAAATCAAAACTCCTTTTCCTGACTCAATGGCATCATTCAAACAATCCAGACCAGTACATGTAACCCGCTGATCAAGGGATTCAATGTTTTGGGGAATAGAAAACCATTCAAAAAAGAAGTCTCCAAAATTTACATAGATTTTTTTAATCAGCGTTTTCAATTCTTTATCAGACATTTCCGGAAAAGCATATTGCAGATTCATCAATAATGTTTTTCGACGTATTCGACAAAAACAGCATATTCGAGCTAACAATCGTCCAAAGGCCCGAGATACTTTTTCTGGCATAACACATGCGATACGTAGCAACACTATTACAGGCAGAGCAACTGTAAACTCCGTCACTTTTAAAAATATCGAATCACTTTTTTTCATAGCTTCTCAATACCGATAGAATCCGGGATATAAACATATCATACTTTTCAATCTCAATTTCAATATCAAGAACCCGAACCGGTAATACCGGCTCAATACAAGCAGGATAACGTGATTCATCCTTGGCAGTAATAATAACAATGTCACATCCGTTATCTTTAGCTTTCTCGATCTCTGCTAACCATCTGTCCTCATTCAATACATGATGATCACGAAAATGTTTTTCATATACTATTTTAACTCCCAATTTCAAGGCAACTGACTTGAAACCAGCCGGTGATCCAATAGCAGAAATTAGACCCGCGGGTTGCATGACATCAATTTCATTATACATTTTGCCACTTCGAACATCCCGAATGCCTAGCGGTACATGACGTGAATAGAAAATCGGAGTCGATGGGTTAACTGACTCCAGATATTTAATATCCGAACTGTCTGGAGATGCTGCATCTGTGTGAGAAAACACAATGATATCTGCTCTTTTCAAACTTGATATATTTTCGCGAAGTTTTCCAAAAGGCAAATGTAATTCACGTGTCACCGGATAGCGTGAATCCAGAATAACAATATCGATATCCCGAACCAGACGCCGATGTTGAAAACCATCATCCAGAATAACACAATTTGCTTTCAGATGTTTCTGTATCCATAAAACTCCGGCAACCCGGTCACGCGAAATCACAACTGGAATATCAGGAATATTACGAGCAATCAAAACCGGTTCATCTCCATAAAACACATGATTAAAATGATCCGTAACCTGTTCCGGTTTACCGCCCTTAATTCCGCCATAACCTCTACTCAGCACCACTGGCGCCCACCCCTGAGCTTGCAGCCCGGATGCCAATTGAATTGTCAGAGGCGTCTTGCCTGTACCTCCTGAACTCAGATTTCCGATACTGATAACAGGAAGACCGGTTTTTTCTGATTTGAGCATGCTTTTATCATACAGGTAATTTCTGGAGCGTGTGATCACTGAATACATTCCGGAAGGCCATCGTAATAATCTGTGCAATTGCAAATAGCTCAATGCGGAACCTCTTCACAAGATATCGTATTGATGTCCAATAATAGCAATTGAAGTATATGTCTAATATGGCGATCAACAGCGCCTTTGTTTTCCATAACTACTGAATATGCATTATTGCCCATCGAACAGGCTTTTTCAGGATTTTCATAAAGCTCAATAATCGCATCAGCCAATTCCTGTACGGTGTTGATACAGTGTCCACCTCTCTGCGTTATCAATCGGTTTACCGCATCACGAAAATTGGCTGTATAAGGCCCAAATAAAACCGGTTTGGATAATGACGCCGGTTCAAGCACATTATGACCACCGATGTTTTGAAGACTGCCTCCGACAAATGCGATGTTTCCAGCAGAATAAAAGGACAAGAGTTGACCCATGACATTAAGAACCAAAACATCAACCGGTACAGGTTTATCCGATTGCTTGAACAGATCCGTCATTAAAACATAAGTCATTTGATGTTTTTTTAATGTATTGCAGACATCCTGAATTCTGTCCGGATGACGCGGAGCCAGCACAAGTTTCATTTCGGGGTGAACAGACATTACTATCTTGAATGCCTCACAAATATATGTCTCCTCCACAGCATGTGTGCTGCCCGCAACAACGATTGCGCGCGAATCATTCCAGCCCAGGCGATTCAATGCCTGAATGGACTCCTGTTCTGATTCCAGCTTGTGAGTTCTGTCATATTTAATGTTTCCAGCAACCAGGACACAATCCGGATTCGCTCCCATAAAAACAATCTTGTCTGCATCTGTCTGATACTGCATTATAAACAAATCAACTTTTTGCAGTACAGATGAAAAAAACCAGTTTAATCGGTTGTATCGCTGGTAGGCCCTGTCTGATATTCTTCCATTGGCTATACAAACAGGTATCCCCTGCTTGCGAGTTATGGATATCATGTTAGGCCAGATTTCTGTTTCCATAATGAGCAGCAACGATGGTTTAACCCGTTTAAGAAACATGCAGACAAACATCGGTAAATCCAGAGGTGTCTGATAAACTGCGTCAAGAGCCGGTATTTGATCTTTTGCTGTCGAATAACCCGTATCGGTATTAGTTGTCAAAACGAAGGATGTCGTCGGCAGGCATTGTTTAAGGCCGGTAATCAGTGGCTCAGATGCCATAACTTCACCTACGCTTGCAGCATGTACCCAAACAACGTCTCGGTTTTCCAATTCAAGACTGCTGTTAACAACACCCAGGCGTTCCCAAAAACCCCGTTTATAATTTCCTTTCAACAACCTTTGAAAAACATACCAGACTGCAATGAACGGAACTGCAACAATCAGCAAAACCGTATATAGAAAACGGTTCATTTTGCCGACACTCCATTCCTGTGTCTGGACTTGCGGACAAAATCCAAGACAACTTCCGCCGCTTTTACAGACGCATCAGTTTGACCAAAACGTTTGCGAAGCAATGCTTGTTTTTCAGCAAAAACCTGCAGCGCTTTTGAACCAAATAAAACATGTTCAGTTTCTGCGACCAGTCTTTCCGGAGTAAAATCATTCTGAATCAATTCCGGAGCCATGCAATCATCAATAACCAGATTAGCGGCACTGATGTATTTGACCCGGACCAATGTTTTCGCAAGAAAATACGAAAATGGACTGGTTTTATACACAACAACATGAGGTGTACCCAGTAATGCAGTTTCCAATACAGCAGTTCCGGAAGTGACCCAGGCAAAATCAGCGCCCTTAACTACTGACAATGTTTCACCTTGAACAATACGAATCTTTGATTGTAAAAAACATTCGTATCCAGGAAGCTCTTCAGGCCGAATCGTATCAGCCAGGGGAATGACAAATGTAATTCTTCTGTCATCCAGTTGACGATTGCTGATTGATTGACGCAACAACCCGGCCGCTTCAACAAATACTGGTAATGAATGCATTACCTCATTTTGTCTGCTGCCAGGCATCATGGCTATTACTATATCATCGTTAAATCCATGCTTTAATCTGCATTTCTCACGGGACAACACCTGATCCGTCCGCTTCACAACCGGATGACCTGTAAACACGGCATCAACACCACGATCGCGATACCAGGTCTCCTCAAACGGAAACAATGTCATCATTCGATCAACATATCGCCGAATGGTTTTAACCCGATACGATCGCCAGGCCCACAATTGTGGACTGACATAATAAAGGACAGGAATTCCAAGTCGTTTCAGTTTGGGTGCAAGTCTGAGATTAAAATCAGGATAATCAATCAAAATGACAACATCCGGTTGGTTTCGTCGAGCGAAGTCAACAATTCGTTTCATAACATTAAGTATAGGACGCAGTTTTAAAACAACTTCTGTAAAACCGGTAACTCCCATATTGTCAATAGTCTGCAACATTTCGACACCTGCTGCATGCATAGCCCTGCCACCTACACCAAAAATGCGGCTAGTGGAAAGCTTTTGAAAAATTTCAGCAGCCAGCGCTCCCCCCAGCAAATCACCCGATGATTCGCCCGAAACAATTAAAAATGTATGGTTTTCATTATCTTTCAATTGTCAGTCTCCGATAATCACGAGCCCTAAATTATCATGTATTTATCCTGTTAAAAAGAGATGATTTTTCATTTGACTTGAGAAGGCTCCCTTTATAGAGTCATTTATGGCTTAGGGCTATTAGCTCAATTGGCAGAGCAGCGGACTCTTAATCCGAAGGTTGAAGGTTCGATTCCTTCATGGCCCATTTGAAGTATTTGTTTTAATCTTCTTTGGAGATTATCCTTGAGCAAACAATCAGACACGATACGGGCATTTCTGGCCATACCGGTCAGCCGTGATCTGACTCAGCGCCTGTATAATGGTGTAACCTTACTTCGAAATACGTATTTTCCTGACATTCGTCCGGTGCGTATTGCAAACATGCATATTACCTTGAAATTTTTCGCCGAATTGCCTGCGGAACATACTCAGAAAATAAAAATGGTCATGGATCAAAGCGTTCAAAATATAAATCCGTTTACATTGTATCCCAATGAACTTGGAGCATTTCCCGGCCCAGCAAAACCTCGCGTATTATGGTGCGGTGTTAAAACCCTTACAAATGATTACTCACGATTGGTTCAGTCATTGAACAATGAGTGTGATAATATTGGTATAGAAACAGACAGGAAAAAAAACATACCCCATATAACTCTGGGAAGAATACGAAATCCAAAAAGATATTCCTGGCCACCTCGCGAGTTTATTGTAAAATTATTTGACAATTTACCATCTTTTGATGTAAATTCTTTAGAGTTGATCCAAAGTACGCTGTTGTCAAGTGGCGTTCGATATGATCGGTTGCATGCGACAGTGTTTTCTGAAGATTTGTAACATTTCATTAAATGGAGGTTTTACTATGGCAAAAAAGACTGTATCGGATTCTGGTAATCGTGAGGGTTCATTAAGCAGTGCGGTTTCCCAGATTGAGCGTCAATTTGGTCGTGGAGCGATCATGCGTTTGGGTGATACCGGGCCGCGATTTGATATAAAAGTGGTACCGAGTGGTTGCATAACTCTGGATATTGCGACTGGGATTGGTGGATATCCCAAAGGTCGCATAGTTGAGATTTATGGTCCGGAATCATCTGGCAAGACAACTCTTTCTCTTCATGCGATTGCACAATCGCAGCGTGAAGGTGGTATTTGCGCTTTCATAGATGCGGAGCATGCTTTGGACGCTTCTTATGCCCGTCGCTTGGGTGTCAATACCGATGAATTATTAATATCCCAGCCCGATTCAGGTGAGCAGGCGCTGGAGATTGGTGAATTGCTGGTTCGCAGTTCGGCTGTCGATGTTATTGTGATTGATTCAGTTGCAGCTTTGGTGCCCCGTGCGGAGCTTGAAGGCGAAATGGGCGATACGCATGTTGGACTACAGGCGCGTCTGATGTCACAGGCGCTGCGTAAACTGGCTGCCGCCATTTCCAAATCGAAAACATGTTTTATTTTCATTAATCAGATACGGGAAAAAGTCGGAGTGATGTTTGGAAATCCGGAAACAACCTCGGGGGGCAGAGCTTTGAAGTTTTATTCCTCAATGCGGGTTGAGGTCCGCCGTGTATCGCCCATCAAGGAAGGCACAGAAATACTTGGCAATCGTACGGTTGCAAAAATTGTTAAAAACAAGCTTGCAGCGCCTTTCAAAAGAGCTGAGTTTGACATCATTTATGGTTACGGCATATCCCGGGAAGGCAGTTTGTTGGATATTGCGCTCAGCCAGGATTTGATTGTCAAAAGTGGTGTCTGGTTTTCGTACGGTGAAACCCGGCTTGGGCAGGGCCGGGAAAATGCCAAACGGTTTTTGAAAGAAAACACCGATATCGCTCTGGAAATTGAAAATAAAATCATGGAATCGGGAGTATTACCTAACTGGACTCCCAAAGAAGAGGCGCCTGCTGAAAATTCTGATGAATAATGATATAAACACAGGTATTAAGTACCTGTTTATGCCGAATAATGCTTGACTGAAAGATCAATTCCTACTTAGACTGTCAGCAGGGTTGTGAATTTTCATCGCCCGTTGCTTTGGGAGGTTTTTATAATGGATTTGAAAGAGTTGCTTCGTATCGCAACGGAGCGTGGCGCTTCTGATGTCCACATAAAAGTAGGCAGACAACCCGTTTTGCGTATTAACGGTATTTTGTTTCCCATGCTTGAAAAGAAACGACTGATGCAAGAAGAAATCACATCGCTCGCCTTTGATATAATGAACGATTATCAGAAGGAAAAGTTTAAACGTAACAATGAAATTGATCTTGCCTACAGCGTGCCGGGACTGGGTCGGTTCCGTGTCAATGTTTTTCGCCAGCGAGGTACTATTGGACTGGTATTCAGGTTTATTCCCATGAGAATAAAGACCCTTGATGAGTTGCATCTTCCTAAAATTTTACAAAAAATCGCAATGGAAGAACGAGGTCTGATTCTGTGCACTGGTACAACCGGAAGCGGCAAATCGACTACTCTTGCTGGCATGATTGACTGTATTAATGACAACAAAACAGTTCATGTCATGACTATTGAAGATCCAATTGAGTATTTACACAGGGATAAAAAGGCGATTATAAACCAGCGGGAACTTGGAACTGACACCTTTTCATTTTCAGATGCTTTGCGATCGGCATTACGGCAGGATCCTGATGTAATATTGGTTGGTGAAATGCGGGACTTTGCAACTATTGAAACAGCCCTTGCCGCTGCCGAAACCGGGCATGTCGTTTTCAGTACGCTGCATACAATGGATGCCACAGAAACAATTCAGCGCATTATTGCTTTTTATCCACCACATCAACAACAGCAAATACGACTCCAGCTTGCGTCTGTTTTGAAAGCTGTTATTTCGCAGCGCCTGGTTCCAAGAGCCGATGAAAAAGGGCGTGTCCCTGCAGTCGAAATTCTGCGATCAACTGCACTGATAAGAGATTGTATAATTGATCCTCTGAAAACAATCAGCATTCACGATGCTATTGAACAAGGGGTCTCTCAGTACCGAATGCAGACTTTCGACCAATCTCTGAGAATGCTGGTAAAAGGCGGCCTGATAACTTATCAGGAAGCATTGCGACGCTGCTCAAATCCAGATGATTTCGCTCTGAAATTTAAAGGTATTACTTCGACTGCTGATATGGCGCTGGAAGATATGGAAGCTGTCATCGGATCATCATTAGATAATGATGATACCAGCGAAGAAGATGATATGAATGAAACATCCGACTTTGACTATTCAAATCAGTTTTCACCATGAAATTTTACCATGCGATCAACGTATAAAACTACATAACAAGGATATTCAATGAAAACGTCCCATCAGATACGATCTGAGTTTATCGAGTTTTTCAAAAAACAATCTCACACTCCGGTCAGAAGCGCACCGCTGGTCATCCAGGATGACCCAACACTGCTGTTCACAAATGCCGGAATGAACCAGTTCAAACCGGTGTTCCTCGGTAAAACCGAACCAGCTTCCAGGCGCGCAGTCAATTCACAGCGATGCATGCGCGTCAGCGGAAAACATAACGATCTTGAAGAAGTGGGGTTTTCTCCACATCATCATACCCTTTTTGAAATGCTGGGAAACTGGTCTTTTGGTGATTATTACAAAAAAGAAGCTATTGAATGGGCATGGACACTATTGACCGAAGTATGGGGATTGCCCAAAGACAAGCTTTGGGTCACTGTTTTCAAAGATGAAAAATCTGAAATTCCTGATGATACGGAAGCATACGATTTCTGGAAAAAATGTACTGATGTCGATCCCGACCAAATCCGATATTTCGGCCGAAAGGACAACTTCTGGGAAATGGGCGAAACAGGTCCTTGTGGTCCGTGTACTGAAATACATATGGATCGGGGTATTGATTTTTGTGACAAACAGAATGTAGCCGGACACGTGTGCAGAGTGAACGGGGATTGCAGGCGTATTGTTGAATTGTGGAACCTGGTGTTTATTCAGTACAATCGGACAGGTTTGTCAACATTGAATGATCTGCCAACACAGCATGTTGACACAGGAATGGGGCTTGAACGAATTACCGCTGTTCTGCAAAATGCTCCAAGTAATTATGATACGGATCTTTTTATACCCATTATGAATACCGTACAAGATTTGTCTGGACAATCTGATACTGATCGAGCGGAAAACAGTGTAAGTTACCGGGTTATTGCAGATCATATTCGTGCTGCGTCTTTTCTTCTTTCAGATGGAATTATGCCATCAAATGAATGGCGAGGATATGTGTTGCGGCGGATTATTCGACGAGCTGTTCGATTTGGCACAAAAATCGGTTTCCAAAAACCTTTTTTACACGACACAGCAGACACATTTATTCGAATAATGTCACCTTCATATCCCGAATTAACAGACAACTCCGCTCATATTACCGGTATGATCAAATCCGAAGAGCATCGTTTTTTCAAGACATTGGAGCAGGGATTACCATTGGTAAATGATCTGATTCAAACAACGTTGTCAAAAGGATTGAAAATGGTTTCCGGAGATGCTGTTTTCAAACTGTATGACACGTGGGGATTCCCACCAGACATAACTCGCGAGATTGCTGCCGAATCCGGGTTGGAATTTGATGAATCAGAATATAAAACTGCAATGGAAACTCAAAAAATGCGTGCTCGCAAAGCATGGAAATCTGCTGAGACTCAAGAGGACAATACCATCTGGACCGAACTGCAAAAACAATTGGGAACTGTTAAGTTTTGCGGATATGACACGACAAGCGATTCGGGAAAAGTAATGGCAATCGTAGCAAATGAAACAATTATTGATGCAGTATCAACAGACAGACGGGACGTTTTTTTTGTAATCAATCCTACCCCATTTTATGCAGAATCCGGCGGTCAGATTGGAGATACCGGCTATATCGAAACACCTGAAGCCAAAGCTAAAATCATGGACACAAGGGAAATGGCAGAAGGTCTGACCGTGCTTAAAGGATACGTTATTGAAGGTGTTATTCGTTGCGGAGATATGGTTATTGCCTCGGTTGACCAATCACTCCGAAATGCAACTGCCAGAAATCACACTGGTACTCATCTGCTTCACAATGCCCTGCGCATGATATTGGGTGACCATGTAAAACAATCCGGCTCACTCGTAACTCCGCAAAGACTTCGGTTTGATTTCACGCACTTCGCAAATATATCGCGACAGGATATCATAGATATTGAAAAAAAAGTGAATGAAGCCATATTGAACGATATTGCTGTTCAGACTCAGCAAATGTCTCTCGATGATGCTCTGGACCGGGGAATCACTGCTTTGTTTGGTGAAAAATATGGTGATTCCGTTCGAGTTGTAAGCGTTCCGGGTGTATCATCCGAGTTATGCGGAGGAACACACGTGTCAAGAACTGGCGAAATCGGTCTTTTAAAAATACTGTCAGAATCGGGAATATCTGCTGGTGTCAGACGTATTGAAGCTGTTACAGGATTTGAATCTCTTCAAAAGTGCAATCAATGGGTCGCCACACTTCAAACCGTTTCCAGCACCTTGAAATCTCCCCAGGATTCAATTGTCGAAAAAATACACAAAATGCAAAAACAAATTCGCGAACTTTCTCGTGAAATTGAACATATCAAAACAATTCAATCCAAAAACGAAATTGACTCAAAACTTGGTTCTCCGCTAATTTTGAACGGCATAAAAACTATCATATACTCAGCTTCCGGATTGCAAATTAATCAACTAAGAGACCTTGCGGATCAGATCAAACATCGCCTGAAATCCGGTATTGCATTGCTGGCATCGGTTACTGATGATCGTGTTTATTTAATTGCTGCAGTAACCCGGGACCTGACCGACAAGGTGCATGCCGGTAAAATCGTCAAGGCTGTCGCACCACTCGTAGGCGGAAATGGTGGAGGGCGACCAGATATGGCTCAAGCTGGCGGGGATCAGCCTGAAAAACTCAACGATGCCATGAATGAAGCGCCAGATATAATTGCATCAATAATTAACGGAGGTTAATAGATGGCAGAAGAAGTTCTGAAAAAATTACCAGACGATATTGTCAAGCGCATCGAAGAATATGATCGTAATCTGGACAAATGGTCATATTATGATTTGCTTTATATTCCCAGAAACTCTGATAAAGCAATGATTAAAAAAGGGTATTACAGAATCGTCCAGCTAATGCATCCGGATCGATACGGGTTAGATCTTGAAGAAGAATACAAGTTGAAGCTCGAAAAAATATTTAACGAAATTAACATTGCCTACAACGCGTTAATTAATGAAAAAGAAAAGGCAAAATACGACCAGTCACTGTATTATGCCAAAGATCACGACCAGCCGTTAAAACCAAGTAATGACGCAATTGTCGCGAAAGCGCAATATACAAGAGGAATCAACGCTTTAAAAAAAGATGATGTTATTCCTGCCATTGAGTTTTTTCGTTCTGCAGTTGATCTTGATCCGGACAAACCTGAATACTACGCAAAACTTGCCTTTGCAATCGCAAAACATAAAAATCCACGAAATCGCAGAGAAGCTGTGGAACACTGTAAAAAAGCCATTTCCATGCAACATGAAAACCCCAATTATCATGCTCTGATGGGATATATTTACCAGCAACTTGGACAGCCTGATCAAGCCAAAATGCATTATAAACGAGCTTTGTCCTGGGATCCACAGCATCAACGATCCAAAAAAGAACTCCAGAAAATTACAACAGATGAAATTGAAGAAAGAAAACGAAAAAGTATAAAACATAAAATCTTGAAGTTCCTTAAACCCCCACCCAAATCAAAATCTCAATTTGATAAATCCAAACGACCGCCGCCAAAACGCTAGTTATGTCATTCGGATGCTTAGATGATTGAGTTAAATCAAATATGTAAAACTTTTGATTCAATCAAACTTTTGAACAATATCAATCTTTTGGTTGAAGCAAAAGAAACCGTTGTTATTTGCGGACCGGGCGGCTGTGGGAAAACAACACTTTTGAAACTGTGCCAGGGACTTGTTCAACCTGACTCCGGAACGGTTATTCTTGATGGATCTGATATTGCCCAACTGTCACATTCCGAGCTTATGCAAATCAGAAAAAATATCGGAATGCTTTTCCAGAATTATGCCTTGTTTGATTCAATGACTGTTGGTCAAAATATCGGATTCTTTCTGTCAAATCACACTGATATGAATGATAAAGAGATTCGGAAAGCTGTCATGGAAAGTCTGGAACTGGTGCATCTGGAAGGTTCCTACAATCTGATGCCTGCTGAACTCTCAGGTGGAATGCAAAAACGCGTGGGAATTGCCAGAGCCCTTATTCACAATCCACGGATTGTGTTCTATGACTCGCCTACCGACGGTCTGGACCCGGTAACAGCCGATGCGATTGTAGATAATATTATCGCTATTAATAAGCAATTCGGAGTAACGTCTCTTGTCGTATCAAATGATATGAACACGTCATTTCGTCTTGCTGACAAAGTAGCTTTTCTGTATCAGGGCGCGTTTCATGCTATTGGCGCCACAAAGGACATTATTAACTCCAAAGACCCCCATGTATATCAGTTTATTCGTGGTTTAGGTGATGGTCCCTTATATTCGGGCAGTAAAATCTGACGTGTCCGCAAAACCATACGACAATCCATTACATCAGACAGAGGTTATACAGCAAATTAAGTTGACTGCATTCTTTGATTCTTATAGACAACAAAAAGGGTTTCTTTTTTTTAGGGAGGGAAATACGATGTCAGTAATAGAAAATGGGGACAGGCGCCGATCAGAACGATTCAGAACAATAAACCTTATTTCATATCGTGATTCAGCCGATAATGGTGAGACGATTGAAACAGGTATGGCCCGGACGCTTGATTTGTCTGAAAACGGAGCATTGATCAAATTGCAAAAGCCATTAACCAATCCCAATATTGCCGAATTGGAAATGGCGCTGGAAGATGAAATTATATGTTTAACAGGCAACGTTATTGAGCAGTTTCAGGCATCAGACGGATTTTGGTGCGTTCGGATCGATTTTTCAGATTTAACGCCATTTGTACGTCACAAGCTTTCGACTTTTATTATGAATCTTGTTTGACGCGCAATCAGCATGTTTGATGATTTGAATCCTGAATGATAATTTGCTATTAAATCCTTTTGTGAAAGAGAGGGTTTTAATTTGAAAAAAACAAAACTTCCGATACTCATTCTATGCGTTGCAAGCATTGTTACAGGAATGGTAATCCCGTCTGCTCAAGGTTTTTTCAGACGCACTTTTACTGAACCCTCGATTCCACGCTTTATCAGTCCGGACAACGGTGCCAGATTCAGTGTCGGATCAACACCGCCAACTATTCACTGGACACATATTAGTGACGTAGTGGAATACGAATTGCAGTTCTCACTGGATCCTGTTTTTCATAACGCGTATTCAATGTTTTTTGATGAAGATCAAACTGTTTTAGTCCTGGCAGAACTTATTGATCAGCCCACATGGGACACCTTGAGTCTTCAATTACATCTCAGAGTCAGAGCCTGGATTTCGGAAAACACCTATAGTGATTGGTCGGATTCAATAGAATTTGCAAAAACAGTAGCCTCCGCCCCAATAATAGTTTCGCCTGATAATGATGCCCGATTTTTGCCGGGGGAGCCGATGCCAGTACTTGAGTGGTATTCATCTGTTCCAATGTACCGGTTTGCCATTGAGTTTGCTGCAGACCCCTCATTTGAAGAATCATTTGGTGTTTATGAGCTTGAAGATTTGGTTCTTGACTTTAACCTTGCAGGTGAACAATCTGCATGGGACCCGATAATAGACACGTTTTACTGGCGAGTTTGGGGGCTTGAAAATGGCTGGATTCCAACTCCCGAAACACAAACATATTCGTTTTCAAAAACCGTTTGTGAACCACCACAACTCATAACTCCACCCAACAGAACCCATTATCCGAATTTTGCCGAGCTTCCTTTTTTTGAATGGGAACCGCCTGTACACAATCCTGATGAATATCATATACAGTTCGCATGGTCTGACAGTCGTTTGCCGGCTGGAGGTTCCTATATCACAAGTGATGTCCCCTGGTTCAGTTTTGAATCTGTGGGAATCACGGAAGATGTTTGGAACTCGTTTTACGGAAAGTTGAGCTGGCGGGTAGCCAGCCTGGATAAATACGGCAACCATGGTGGTTTCAGTGATGTTTTCTGGTTTTACAAAATTTCATACGACAACTACATGGCATACGGTGATTCAGTTACCGGAGGCTGGGGCTCATCAGATTTTGAAACCGGATTCGGGGGATATCCACGACAATTAAGAAATATGCTGCGAGCACGATATTCTGATTCTATACAGGTGTTTTGTGAAAAGGATCGAAGCTGGTTTTCCGGCAGCCACGCTTATACCGGTAGCGCCAATATCGCTATGGCTATGGAACACTTCGGACCCCGGCATGTTATGGTTATGCTTGGAATTGTCGATATCGTGGATCCGGGAGCCCCGGGATGCGATAATTTTGATTGTTACACCATCGAGCACCTGACGTTTATTATAGATACCATCCGTGAATATGGAGGTGTCCCGTACATTGCAGCTCTGCCACCCATCAATCCGGATGCTCCACGTGCATTTCTACAATATAAGGTTGATGAGTTGAATGTTGACATAAGAAACCTTGCTGCAACGAAAAATGTCCCATTGGCAGACCTGGACCAGGCATTTAATAATGCACCTCTGCCTTTACCCGAATATTATTCATACGATACCTATAACGATATTCCGGATTGGGCGCATTTTAATGATTTGGGTTATCAATTAATTGCCGAAGTCTGGAATGAAATGTTATAGAAACAAGTCAAAATGTGTCGGCGGCTACGTAAATAAACACTCTGATAAATACTGAGGATATCCTTGAGCAGAAACAAAAAGATGAAACAAAAAAACAAAAACTCTGCAAATAAACAGAAGTCTGCTCTGGTCAGGTTATTTGATCGATCAACCGCATTTGTCAGATCAAGACTTGTTTTTGAGTCCTTTGGAATTGTGTTAATTGCAGTCTGTGTCTTCCTCATAATTGCCCTTGCAACAGTTGATATTGAAAACGATAAAATTGTCAGTCATTGTGGCACAGCCGGAGCCGTTATCGCCAGTTATCTTATCAACTATGTCGGTGTTCTGGCATGGTCTGTTCCAATTGTAATGGCTGTGTTTGGTGTTATTTTTTTCCGCTATCGAACCATTGAACACAAATTATTCAGATTCATCGGCTTTATGCTGTTTGTGCTAACATCCTCCGTGTTTTCAAATCATTTGATACCAGATTTCTCACTTTGGCCCGAAAACATCATGAAATCATCCGGGGGCCGTCTGGGCGAAATTATGTTAACACCTCTTCAAAACGCATTCGGTACGATTGGCACAACGATTGTCCTTCTGACGTTTTTGTTGATTTCTATTATTTTTATGACTGGAATATCCTACAATCGCACCCTGTCAATTATCTGGGCAGCTTTAGCAACCGGTGTTCATAAAAGCATCACAAGTATTTCGAATACTTTCACACATATACGATCGGAGCTTAAAGAAAAACGTAATCGAAAAGCAAAACTGAAGCACCAAAGAGCCTCCGTACAGATGTCTGAGACCGTACACCCGCCTGTCAGTGTTAATAACGGTGTTTCCGGTATAAAACCAAATGATGAAAAACACGACAGCAAAGAACCAATACAGACCCCGAAAAGCATCCCGGATATATTTGTTTCTGAATCAGACAATGGGCTCTATGAGGATGACGAAGTTGATTTAACGTTTAGCTCAAATGAAAGTAAAGATAGTTCTCAGAGTACATTTACCCGATCAATTGAGTATGAATTACCTGATATTTCGATTCTGGATGATCGTGCAACGGATATTGTAAAAGAAAGCCGTTCTAAGTTGCTGGAAAAATCAGAGCAGTTGTTATCCAAGTTAAAAGAATTCAATGTGGAAGGCCGAATCACTGAGGTCTGTCCGGGACCGGTAATCACACGATATGAGTTTGCGCCAGCTCCGGGTGTAAAAATTGCCAAAGTCAGCAATCTTGCTAATGATCTTGCGCTTGGTATGCGCTCAAAATTTGGATTACGTGTTATTCCAACCCCCGGCAAATCAACTCTGGGAATCGAAATCCCTAATGCACAGCGCGAAATTGTGAACCTGAAAGACATTCTGTTATCTGAAGAGTTTCGAAATGCACGTGAAAAATCAGTTTTAAGTTTGCCATTAGGCAAAGATACAGCAGGCCGACCGTTTATCAGTGACCTGAAACGAATGCCTCACCTGCTTATCGCTGGAGCCACAGGCTCAGGTAAAAGTGTTTGTATCAATACCTTGTTGGCAGGATTATTGTTTATATCGCGGCCTGATCAGTTGCGATTATTGCTGATTGATCCAAAAATGCTGGAACTGTCAGATTTTAACGGTATTCCACATCTTCGTGAACCGGTCATAACCGAACCGAAAAAAGCGCCTGACGCTCTGAACTGGGCAGTCGCTGAAATGGAACGACGATTTCGGCTTCTGGCTGATAATAAATCAAGAAATATTGATTTATTTAATGCCAAAGTTACCTCTCCTGATTATGAAGGCGATTTGGAACCTCTGCCCTATCTGGTCATTGTCATTGATGAACTGGCAGATCTGATGCTGACTGCAGCAGCAACAGTTGAAGAAGCCATTCAACGATTGTCGCAAATGGCCCGAGCCGCTGGTATTCACCTGATTATTGCAACTCAAAGACCATCTGTCGATGTCATTACTGGCGTGATAAAAGCCAATTTACCCTGCCGATTGGCATTTCAGGTTGCATCAAAAATTGATTCCAGAACAATATTGGACGGCATGGGCGCTGAAACACTCGTGGGTATGGGAGATTCCATTTTCGTACCACCGGGACGCTCACATTTCATGCGCCTTCATGGAGCATTTATCAATGAAAGTGAAATTCAGCGTCTTGTAGCTCACTTGAGAAACCAACCTTCACCTATTGACGATGAAGAATCGATTTTTGAGACCATGGCTCCCAAAGAAGGCGAAGTGGAAGATATTGATGATCCAATATATGAAGATGCCGTACGGCTTGTCCTGACATCGGGCGTGGCTTCAATATCAATGTTGCAAAGACGTCTGAAAATCGGACATAGCAGAGCATCACGTTTAATCGATATAATGGAACTGTCAGGTCTTGTCGGCCCGCATATCGGTTCAAAAACCAGAGAAATTCTAGTTGAACCGGAGGAGTATCTTGAGCGTATGAATGAAATCAGGGAGACCGGTGCATATGATTAAATTTTTCTTGTTCTTTGTTGTAATTCATAGCTTTTTTTTCGTTTTTGCTGACACACAAGACACAAAAGTATCCCGACTGAATGAACTCATTGAGCTTTTGGGAGAGCATTCATATTACAGGTTATCTTTCAATCAGGTTAATAAAGGACCCGTGACCGGCCGGGCTATCCGGGCTGAGGGTTTTCTGACCATCCAAAAACCGGACAGGTTTAAGTGGGTTTATTCATCAACTCCAAAAAACCGAATTGTATGTGATGGACAATACATTGTCATGATTATGCCTGATACTCGTCAGGTGATGATTGATAAAGCTGAAACTCATGACGTAATCTGGTCACCAGTTACAATTTTAACACACGATCATCTTGCTGAACATTTTGATGTTCAATTGCACACAGAAACATCAAGGTCAAGTCTGTACAGATTTTATCCCAAACGTGATAATCAACCGTATGACTATATTGAACTGGAAATCTTTTCTGATGATTCGGACACCATTTTCAGTTTAATAATTATGGATTCTGCCGGAAGCACAAACACTTTGACATTTAAAGATTTGTTGGTTCCGGATCAAAAAGCAAATCTGCAGTTGCCGGAGATTCCGGAAGGATTTGATGTAACCGACTTTCACGGTAATCCGGTAAGCAATTTGACAGTAAAGGAGATTTCCCGGTGAAGTCAATTTGCACCTTATTGACAGTCGTTTTGGCGTCTTTTTTATTGAGCGGCTGTGCTCACCCCCGGTATTACACTCTTCCCGATGATTTTGAACAGACAACACGAGACTATAACTCTGCGATGCGTCACTGGGGAGTTCAGGATGAGATACATCAACGGTTTATCAGTTTGGCGGATGGTTATGCTGTATATCTGTCCTGGGAAGTCCGCCAGGCCTTCATTAACACTGTTCGGAATTATCTTAACCCTGAGCAGCGCTATATTGATGAGTTAATCGAGCGCAACATTCGTCAATTTGAGAATGCCAATGAGTTTTATCTCGGGTTATATTGTTATGAACGGGAATGGTGTCGATTATCAGGAATGAACCCGGTCTGGAATCTTGTTTTAAGGAATGATTCCGGACGTGAGGTGCGGCCGTTATATGTTGAAGAAGTAGATATTCCGGCAGACCAGGCATGGTTGTTTCCGGATGAAATGCAGGTTGGAAGAACAATTTTCCGAGCCGTTTTCCCCAAAAGTGATGATGACGGCTATCAAATCATTGATAAACAAACCAGATATTTTGAGTTAAAATGTCATTCACTTCTGGGCACCCTGGAATTTCGATGGAACCTTAATCCCATAAACAACTGATGTGTAATTAGTCTGGCCAATTGTATCGATCGTACCATCGTCGCGGATTAATAAACTTATAGCTTCGTTCACCATTTTCCATCTCTATACCCAGGGATAAACCCCGGAACCTGACATATAAGATACCTTTATCAAGGTTTACAGTGCGAAGCAGCTTTGCTCGAAGAAGCAGATTGTCGCCTTCCAAAACAAGATCATTTATTCGCATTCCGTCAGCGTTTAATTGCATTTGAGCATTACCGGCAATATTTCTGATCAGTAGAATATCACCAAGCCAGCGCACTGCACGGCTTTCATCCTGAAACAGCGCCAGTATCGGGCCGGTGTCCCGCATGTGTAACTCAACCTTCCCGTTTCCAGTCAACGGCTTACCAATTTTAACTGTGCCACTTTTAACCTGAACATCACTCCACCACGACACTTCACAATCCTTCTCAATACAGTCCACATTTTTTAACGAAAATTGCGAGCCGTCCATTTGAAACACACCACCCAATATATTGTTTGTGTTTAACCGAATTCGAAACATTGGATCTCCACGGAAATACTCATCAAACAGCCAGAAATGTGTATTGTTTCCGGCAAGATCAAGTTCAATGATTCCTTCATTGTTACTTATATTTACTGATGCGCTTATCAATCCAGTCCTGCCGGGTTTGATAGCAATAGCGCCAGTTTTGGGAAAGTAATCATTAACTACTGACAGATCAGGAATCACTGAGTGAGGAATGTTAAAGTTCAAATTCAAGCCGCTGATCCCTTTGTTAAAATCAATTTCTGTACTCGAAGCGTTAATAGCAAAGGGATTGATGCCATATTCCGGTGAAACGACACCGGTACCAGCTAAAGATACTTTGCTTAATCTAATAACTTCCGGATTTATATCGAGGTGCGCTTTTCCTGTTAAATCTTCGAAATGTATATAATCCTCAAACCAGTGTCTTTGACCAGATGAAAAAACATTGGAAACAGGTTTTGAATGCGATAACCCAATTTCTACCTCGCTGGATATCTCAACAGGTGTACCGGTTTTTACTGTTGTTTCGGGAATGACCAAGCTTCCACTCCACCCATATCCACTAGCAGCTGATGTGATATCATGAACATTTCGTAGCTTAAGAAACATGTCCTGCATATGGAATACATCAAAATCCGGGTCAGTTGTTTTTAAATGCGCCTGCAAATCAAAATCACCTCGAAAATCCTGTTGCCCAAGTCGTATCCCGTTATTTTGACCATGCAAACGCACTTTAGCGGAAACACCAGTTTGGGTGGCAGATAGGTGTGCCTGCAGTATACATTCAGATTCTGGTAATATCTCAAATCCCCCTGAATCCGGAAAAAATACGTTGTATCTGCTCAAATCGTTGACGATGGTCTGTGGAATTTCGATTTGAATAGTAACATCCGGGTCATCATCTGCAATTCGGATGTTTTTGCCTTGAAAAGTGGCGTTCAGATTCGGTATTTGAAATGGTTCGTCAGATTTTTCTGAATGCTGAACACTTGCATTGCCAAGGTGTAAGTCAAGTGTGCTATGCAAATCCTGACCAATACGAACGATTGATCCATTCAGAATTCCTGAGCCCTCAAATAACCATCCTTTAACTTCTGTTACAATGTCCTCTGAGCGAAATAGTATTGAGGTGTCTTCACAAAACAATCCATTATCTAAACACAGTTCTGCCTGCAGATACCCTTTCCCGTTTATATCGAACCAATCAACATCACCAATATATTGCTTTGCAAACTCCAACTGATTAAAGTCGCCTTTCACCAACACGGAACTTTCCAGGTAGTTTAGCATTAAAGCTCCACGGTTATCCCGGGGCACAAAAGGCCCAAGACGCGCTGCAATCTGCAAGCTCATATTGTCAGAAACTGTTTCATTATGAACATCAATTGCTCCCTGCTCAAGACAAGCTTCAACATGCCGGACATGCATGACATCTCTGGTAATCATGCAAAATGAACCCGATACTCTTCCTGTTCCCGACCATTTGTAATCATTTATTTCCAAACTATAAAGATTCTTGATTGTTGCCTTTCCAATTGAAATCCTCCATTGTGGTCTTGCATCTTCCATATCAACATTATCAATCCGAGTATTTCCTGGAAATATTTCTCTATTGGAATTTATGGTGTCAGTTATTATCCGGTCATCAATGGCCGAGATTATTTTTTGGTTGTTCCTGGAATCCAGCTTGAAAGATACACCTGAAGATCTGACATTGCCAATCCTGACACTGCGTTTTAACAGACCGACAGGATTCAGGCTGAACCGGGCCGAATCTATTGTAAGATGCCATGTGTTTGATTGAGTCATAACCGACATTTGGTAATTTTTTACTCGAATAACTCCGGGAATAATTGTCCAGGCCGTATCCCAGTGATACATGTTTCGTTCAGGTCGACGGTTGACAGATCGCTTAAAATAGTCGGATTGAAGTAACATGTTTGCAGTTATCTGATAGATCAAGATAAAACAAATCAGTCCAACTATTACTTTGATTAACCATGAGTTAAACATATTTATCTGACATTTCTTTTGATTGTTTTCCAATATTTTTTCAGATCTGGTTTTACACTTTTCACATTTCACACGCACCTGTTAACCCGCCTGCTATGACGATAGCACGAAAAATAATTGTGATATATTTTTTTTATTTTGATTTGACCAGCAACATCAGACATGTTATAAGAGTATGATGTTCTTTTTCAGCAGAGGGGGTTTCAAATGAAGCGAGTTTTTTTAGTGGTAATATTTACTATGATTTCGGTTTGCCTGGCATCCGCAAACCCGATTTGGCTGCATCAGGATGTACCTGATCCGGGCCAAAGGGCTCAGGCGGAATTAATTCAGTCAGTTGAATCATTATCCGCAGTCATGCAATTGCATCCGGTCAGTAATGTGCTGATGATGCGCAGAATGTATATTGATCAAATGCTTCATTCAAGCATGATCGAACGGGGTGTAAACGAACCGATTTCCAAAATCCATGATCTGGAGTATGGTCTTTTACGTCCGCCAATGGCCTGGGAGCTGGTCTCCGTGCTTCCGGATGCGCGTTTATACGCTTTCTTTACAGCGGCTGATCTTGGAGGATACGGTGAGAATGATCCGCCATATGAACCCAGCAGTCCATCACCGGCTGACGGTGCGACAGGAGTTCCGGCTGGTGACCTTGTATTGCAGTGGGTTGGGGGCGATCCCAATCCGGATGACATTGTGTATTACGACGTTTATTTTGGAACCAATCCGGAACCTCCGCTGATTGCCGAGAATATCCTGGAAGAAGAATATGCAGTGGAAGGTTTGATCCCCGACGCGGTGTACTACTGGCAGATTGTTGCCCGGGATAACTGGGATGCTGAAACGGAAGGACCGATATGGAGTTTTGAAACGCAGGAGAATTTCCCTCCGTTTGAACCGGTCAATCCAATTCCTCCGGATGGTGCGGTTGATGTTGACAGAAATACAAATCTATCCTGGGAATGTAATGATCCGAATCCGGGTGACACATTGACATTTGATATCTACTTCGGAACGACTTCCCCACCACCAATGATAGAAACAGATTTTCCTGATTTCACGTATGATCCTGGTGAAATGGACGAAGACACCCTGTATTACTGGCAGATTGTTGCCCGGGATAACTGGGGCGCTGAAACAGACGGTCCCATCTGGTCATTTACGACAATGATCGGTGATAATAATCCACCCTTCACGCCATCGAATCCGTTCCCGGAAAATAACGCAACGGATGTGAATGTCAATGTGACTATGACCTGGGAAGGCGGCGATCCCGATCCGGGTGATACCGTTACTTACGATGTATATTTCGGTATTGAACCGTCACCGCCATTGATTGCCGAAAATGTGCCCACCGAAGAGTATACACCGCCTGAACCACTTCAGTATGGAACACTTCATTACTGGTATATTATCGCCCGCGATTCTCATGGAGCTGAAACCAGCGGACCGCTGTGGACCTTTATAACCGAAGATGATCCAACCGCTCCGACACCCACACCGGAACCCACTCCGACACCGGATCCGACTCCGCCTGAACCCACACCCACACCGGAACCCACACCTACACCACCAGATGA
>PWNJ01000015.1 GCA_003558985.1 candidate division CSSED10-310 bacterium | reverse complement strand
TTATTGTCCTTGTCACTGCAATGGTTCTTGTTCAGCCGCCATCTTTTATCAAAACCCTTAAATCACTCTGGCGACCCGTTCGCAAAGTCCCTTCATCTGACAACCGCTGACCTGAGTCTTTCCGAAAAGAGCAAGCTTTTCGTGTGCTCATCAATAGGGGTTGAAAATCTGAAACCTGGTCACAATCTATTCAAGGGGAACTTTTTCGAACCCGTCGTCTTCTTCGCTATAAACCAGTCTGTGAAGTTTCACTCCGCGATATAAGGTCCAGTATCCTGTTTTACCTGGAAACATATCAAGAATGGTTTGATACTTGTCTTCACCGGGATCCCTTGCATACACTACATCTGTATTCAATTTGGGGTGATTGAAAGACGCAACCGAACCGAATCCCTGCCATCGCGCATCATTAACAAAAACAACCGCATTGGTAATATTATGTTTTTCTACCGCATCCTGAATAGAGCGTCTGATAGCATTAAAATATCTGACTTCTTCCAGACGCATCGGAACTAACGCAACAATCGGATTTTTTCTAAGATTATAAGTGTTACTGATATAGAACTGATCAATATTTGTATAAATCAACCAGCCGGTGAACAGATACAAAATACTTAAAGATACGGGTTTAGCTACAGATAAAGTATTCCATCGTGTCATGGGCGAGTTGCGATAAAGCCATTCAGCAGCGTCAGCGCATACATCCAGACCTCTTGCAGATAACAGCACAATCATCGGCATAACTTCATAAATGTAACGCGGCCCATACATGATGGCGGAACGCCAATACAGTGCATACAGCATTGGAATGGAGATAAATGTCCAGTAGAAAAACCGGTCATGTTCGGTTTTTTTCCAGTAGATCAATGGAATAAGAAAAAACGACAGATTAAACCAGCCGGGCCAATTCAGCGAATATGTATGCAGTAATTCCAGAAGCGCTCGCGTGGTGCCCAGACCGATTGCCGGCGTATGACCCTGTCGGCCAACTCCGATGGTTGAAAGTGAATTGATGAACCGGTTTACCAACGGTATGGTTGACGGTCCGCGGGTTTCACTGACGGTGGTGTGAGTGACAAACTGGAATGATCGTCCGGACAAAAGTGAGCTGTATGTCATAAACATTCCAGCGCAAACGACCAAAACCAGGAAAAAGATCATTATATGACGCAAAACACGTTTGCTGAACAACGCTCTGTTTCGAATATAAAAACCGGTTACAGGCAGAGCGAGTGCAAACGCTGTCAGAGGCCGGGTATTCAACAGAAGCCCCAGCGACAGACCAAGTAAAATGGTATTGGTCATGGTTACGGCTTTTTGTTGGCGTATAAAAAACCAGAGCGTTGCAGCGGTCAGGAAGAGACCGGTCGGATGTGCCATAAACGAGGCGGACATAACCATAAAAAACGGGGAAGAGACAAGCAGGATTGCCGCCCAGAGACCTGTCATTCTGTTGAAACTGTCTTTACCGATTTTATAGATCAACAATACCGAAAAACCGGCGATGATCGGATTGACCAGCCAGGTGATTCCCAGGTTCATACCGATCATAAATAGCAGAGGCACAAAAAACGGATAATGACTGTACCAGCGATTGTTTTTGACGACCTGCAGCTCGGAAGCAAAATATTCTGCATGTTCCGGAGCATCCATGTATAGACGTCCCATGGAAAAAATCTGTGCCTGAAACAGATAATTGACCGAATCCTGCACGTGCGGCATTCGTTCCAGATACTCAGTGTTTATGAAGGCAGCGCCCAAGACTGTGATTACAGCCAGAAGAATTGCCAGAATACCATAGATACTGATTCGGCGGCTGTTTGTCATGACTGCTTGTCCTTTGATTGCCTGCGGGGCAATATATGAATCAAATATGAGATCAACATGAAAACTGCCAGAAAACTCAGTAATATCAACAATCCGACTGTATATACTTTTACAAACCTCAAAACCAGGGATTTCATTCCCTGATCAAATGGTTCCGCAATTCGTCTTATGCGGTGATAGGTTCGATCTCCATCAATGTAATACGCATAACTGACCACCAATTCCCGCCAGTACCGAAACTGTGCCTCACCGTAATTATTCCTGTCATTAACCCGAAAGAAAATGATCCCTTCTGTTGGATTGCCGTACGTTACATCAATAGCATAATTTGACCAGTTCCGATTGCCGACCGCGCCATGAGCATGACTTGTACTTCGCAACCGGTTGTTATTGGTGACAATGAATGAACCCCGCATCATATACCAGTCCCAGTCTGCTTTATGACTGTCTTGACTCCACAAAACATCGCCGGTTTCGATATCAGTGACCAAAAAATTGTAAAACTCCTGGGGTTTGACTACCAGCGGTGGGCGAGTATCTTTTGACAGGCCGAGACCGGGCATACCAGAAAGTAATCCTCTGTGTTCCGGGACGATAAATGAATCAATCAATTGACCGTTGCTATACAGGGAGTGACGGTCATTCTCAACAACCATGCGTAGATGCACAACCGAACCGTTGCGAGCCCATACCCATAAAATTAATATGATTGCATTCAAAAATAAAAATGCTTTCAGAGTCTTTTTGATACTGTTTTGCAAACGATGAAAACCTCCCCGACAATAAATCGAAACATCGCATTATAAACAGGTTGGCCAGGTTACTTCAAGCCTCCTTTCCTAATGAAATATGTCACAAATCCTGTTCGTCAGGTAAATAAAGCAACAGTCATACTTTTGTGGCAAAATATTGTTTAAAGTTGTTCTCTTTTAGAATATTATTGATTGTCTTGAGAGGTTGTAAAACGAATGAACGCCGAGTCTTCTGATAAAAAACTGAACATAAAAACGGCTGTTATCATCAAACCGGAAAAAATAACCGATATATCAAAGTCAGGCCGGGACCGGGCTGGCTGAACAGACTCAAACCGCTTGTTTACTGTGGTGTGTTTGGTAAAAAATAATTCTGGTTACATGAAACAGTCACGATAACAGGGGAAAAAATGTCTAAAAAAAGAATCCAAACACTTTTTGCAGTTACACGACCGAAATTTCTGGTGCTTGTTCCTGCGTGTGTATTGCCGGGTATCGCGACAGCACGGCTTCAGGCCGGAACTATTCGCACGATAGATGTTCTGATTGTGACAATCGGGGCGTTGATGGCACATATTGCCGTTAATGTTCTGAATGAATACCATGATTTT
>PWNJ01000100.1 GCA_003558985.1 candidate division CSSED10-310 bacterium | reverse complement strand
GCATCACCCACTATAAATGACTCATGACTCAAACCACACATTCTGGCATTGATTTTCGCCGACTCTATTGCAAAACGATTTTTATCGATTCCAATTATCTGACTGATGGTTTCCAATAACGGTATGGTCATAAGACCTGCTCCACAACCTACTTCAATGACAGTTTGGGCACCTGAAAGCTCAGCATCATATCTCAGTTTGTGTAACAGCATCTCCGCGGAACCGACACTTACCGGACTCCAGACACCCTGTTGAACATAAAATAAGTACTTGTTCAAAGCTATCTTAACATCAGATTCACCATACAGGACCCTGGGAGTTTTGTAGCTTATACCCGCCTTTTCTGATTTAACATGTATCAAAAGCACAGAATAATCTGTGTTTTCAAATGACAATTGAAGTTTCTTTTCGACTGATAGTGCGCTGGCGTTATCGCCTGCATGAACAAACGTTATCCGGTGTTTCCCGGTATCCGAAAGAGTAAAATGAACTTCCCTGATTCGATTAAAGTCATCATCTGTCATCCAACCATTGTTCAAACAGTCGGATGTTTGTCTTACCAGTTCTGTCAGAACAGGATGATGATTCGGACAATCAGACAGATCGATCGGCGGACATCCAGGATAAACCGACCTCATTGATGGTAAATACCGGGATCCAAAACTTGAGTACTTTAATGAGCATCGTCTTCTGTAATACTTTCTCTGTGGTATAGAAATAAATTCCAACGGAATGGTGTGACTCGATATTAGCTTTTTGCTTCTTAAATTTTTCATGACATGTGTACATATAAGGTCTTGCTGGATATCCGCTTGCAAATGCCTGAGTGTACAACCCGGACAGTCTGGAAAATTTTTACAGTCGGGATCAATACGATGCTCAGCCGACTTGATCACTGCTACTATCTTCCCTGTCAATCTGCCCCGATCATCTTCCAGAGTTTCCAAAGACACCGTCTCGCCAGCAGCAGCTCCCGGCACAAATATGTACCGTCCGTCACACAAAACACGTGCCTTGCCATGACGATTAATTGCAGATGTATTACAGGTATACAAGCTATTCATAAAAAAAAGACCCGAAGGTTTTTTTACCTTCGGGTCAATCTTATATCAACTTATGAATGATGCTTCCAGGCATGTCTTCCGATTAATAATAACCGAAAACACAATAATCAAACGTTCCCAGAAGCTGTCCCTGATTATTCAAATGAGCAAACCAAAACAGGATACCATCAAACTCTCCGTCAACATTCGGCCATTCAAAAGCAAGAAACTGATCTCTCGAATGTCCGGACGGAATGGTAACATCCATGAAATCAAATCCCTGATCCAACTCAATCCATGATGGCCATGCCCAGAACATATCAAAAATCTGCATCAGCACCCATCGCTGAGCCTGGACTGTCGACCCTGGGTTGTACACATACCCATACAGCTCGAAAGGATCACCTCTGGGTGGTTCCGCAGTGCTATTATATTTAGCCCAGCGATAATTCGTATCGACGTTAACCAATATTTCCGATGCATCTTCATGACCATCAAGCAGCCAGTTTACAGCAGGAATCAGGAAAAGACCGGGATTGCCAGCGGCTTCAATTGGATATGCCGCAAAAATAGTGCGGAAATTGTCACCCTGGTAGCGAACAGCAGATGTTCTTTCTGCCATTTCATACGGATAGTGGTCATCAAAAAACTCTTGTGATTCGGGCCAGCGATCTTCCGGCCGAACAGGCGGACCGGCATACATCATTGGAATGGCATTCTCGCGCGGAACAAGATTGTCCGGCCACCAGTAGTATCCGGTTGCGAATCCGGTATTATACACCATTTTGTCAAGATTCTGATGAATTCCCCTTGTGAGCGGATCAGATGGCGATCCCATCACCTCAGCATAATGATTGTCATGATCTATGCCGGCAATCTGAAGGTAATTATAGATGAACCAGTGATTGTACTCATCAAAGTCATCAGGATTAGGGGTTGCTGTCGAATCAATCCATGCAATGCGATCTTCTCCGCCCCATTCCGGTCTGGCCAGATTGAACATGATTTCGTGACTGGTAATCATAATATTTCCGCCATTGTCCAGATATTTGACGATTTCCGGAAAAATGGTTTCAGCATATTCTCTTCTGGATGTGTGCCCTTTTTCACCAATATACCAGATAATAGCTTCATACTGACGCAGTTGTTCGTAAGTCGGCAATGTCAGGAAATCAAACTCTTCCCATGGATAGCGAAGCTGTTCGGTCTTATCCACGTGTTCTTTCGCAGTTGTAACAAACATGTCATACGCAATACCTGCATTGTCAAGAGCGTCCAATAATGGTTGATCCTGAAAGTTGGTTTTTCCTGCGTATCGGCAATCTTTCCAATACAGAACTCTTGGAATTGTAACCACAGCATGAAATGTCTCTATTCGATCATCTTCCTGATCGCACGAAATTACAATCTGAAAGCGGGCTTCATAATTTAGAGGGGTATCGGGATCTATAGTAAATATAACCGGATCAACCGGTTCAGCTCGGTGAAATCTTTCTGTCTCTGGGTAATGAATAGTGGATGAATGGACAGTAATCATTGGATCATCCGATGTGACAAGCGCTGTGATGCCAGTAGCATCAGCAAATTTTGCCATCAGATCGACATTCATACTGACAGTTTCACCAGCTTCAGGTCGATGATTACCGTTACCCTGCCCCGGACCTTCAAAAACATGCGCTTCTCTGACAACCAGAGTTGGTTTAAGGTCTATGGTCATTTAAGCAGGAACATTAATTCTGCCAAAACCATGGTGATAATCATATCCTGGAAATTCATTGTGGTTCAGATCAGCAGCCGATGCGGCTATTCGGGCCCTGACCTCCCTGTTGCAAATATCCCAGCCCATTTGTCTGGCATAGGCCAGAATAAGAGCTGCCTGGCCAGCCACATGGGGACTGGACATGGATGTACCAACGCTGCCTCGAATAATAAAATTGGTCAAGTCCGGATACATTCTGGCTCGCAAATCCTGCTGGTAAATCTGATCAACTTTACCGCTGTTATTGTTATCTCCGGAATTCCAGTTTCCACTGGGTGCCAGAACTTCGGATGCTACACCGAACTGTGAAAACGCTGTTCTGTATTCGGTATTTGGATCATCCGGATTCAGAGGACTATCGGATGCTCCGACTGCAATAACAGTAGGAAATCCGGCCGGATAACCGACCCCGT
>PWNJ01000222.1 GCA_003558985.1 candidate division CSSED10-310 bacterium | reverse complement strand
GGGACTTCTTGAAGGAGCAATTGCTGCAATATTACTCTTTACCGGAGGGTTAGGGGCGTTACAAACAGCTTCAGTGGTTGGAGGCTTTCCCTTTATGATCATCATGTTCTTTATGGTTTACTGTCTGTTGAAGGCGCTTATAGCTGAATCGCGGGAGGGCACGCTATTGCCCGACAAGAAACGTCTCTACGAAACCCTGAAAGAGCTAAAAGAGGTTAAATAGTGTTTAAAGGTTTGTTACCTGCAGAAAATACAAACAATAAATAGGTGTTAATTTTGGTCTTCACTAGAATAAGGGTTAGCGGTTAAGCAGGCATTGAGTATATATTAGCGACTTTTACACATAAAGATGCTTTTTTTGGAATGGTTTGCCGGGTCAGTGTATGTTAGTGCTACAACCTGTTTTATAATACCTTGTTTTTTGTTGAAGCAGAGGTTAACACCTATTTGCGGCCATAATGCATTATGTAAATGATAATTACAAGCGATTAATATGGTAACAGGACTCAATATAAATAACAGAGTTTATTAATTTTCTAAAGGATGGTTTAGGTTGGATATGAATCAAGAAAAAATGAAATCGGCGTTTGAATCACTCAGCAAAGATCTGGGGGATGGTTTTGTGGCTTCTGAGATTTGGGCTATAGGAGAAGGCCGGCCTTTAATAAAAGACCATGGTTATAACAAAAATCCAAAAGTGGCCCCCTTATTCAATGAAGTTACGAGGAAGCTGTACAAAACTCTTCAAGAATCGGCATACCCCGGTCTTGGCAATTATTATCTTGTGAACCTTGACAACAATCATTTGGTTGTGGTTATCACAATAGGTAAATTCCAACAATTTATTTTAGTTGACCTTGCAAAAATATCTATGGGTGTTTTGATGAGTATCGCTCTGCCGAATTTGCTCGATTTCTTCACAGAAGAGATTGTCGTTGAAAGCCCTGCTGAGGTTGAGAGCCCTGTTGAAGTTGAAAGCCCTGCCGGGCCGGAAACAGCAGTAAACCAGCCGGAGAAAGAAAAAAAAGAGAAAGTGCGGAGGGGTTCAACTTTGCGGGAAATATTTAGCGCTTTTTCTGATGGGGGTTACTATTCAGATAAAATTAAAGAGTAGCTGTAATTATTCGGGTATACTTCAAGATGATTTGTCTTTCCTGCTGACTAATAAAAGGTGCTTACTACTTAGCCATCTGGTAAAAATGAAGAGGTTTCTACTATTTTATAGTACTGTTGTTCTGTAAAATAAGCATATTCTTGTATTATTCCAAATGAGGGTTTGTTGTGATTATTAATCAAGAAAAAATGGAATTAGTATTCGAAGAGCTCAAGTCAGACCTGGGAAATGGTTTTGTGGCTTCCGAAATTTGGGCTCTTGCAGAAGGCCGGCCCCTGATTAAAGATCATGGCTATAACCCTAATTCCAAAGTGGCCCCTTTGTTTAATGAAGTCACACGAAAGCTATACAAAACACTTAAGGAATCGGAGTACCCAAATCTTGGCAAGTATTACCTGGCAAATCTTGAAAACAATCACCTGGTTATGGTTCTTACCATAGACAAATACCAGCTATTCATTTTGGTTGACCTTGCAAAAACACCGATGGGCATATTGATGGGGGTTGCCCTGCCTAATTTGTTTGGCAACCTTGCAGAAGAGGATGGCGTTGAAAGTTCTGCAGAGATTGAAAAGCCTGCAGATTTGAAAACATTAGAAAGCCTGTCAAAAACAGAGGAAACCAGTTTAACAGGTTGGGCGCTTTACAAACAAATTCGGGACCCGGGGGCTTCTCTTAAGGCAGAAGAGTCGCGTGAAAAATTTACTCTAAAGGAAGCATTTAGAGCATTCTTTGGTTTAGAAGAACAATCAGATGAGATTGATGAATAGCTTAATTGAATAGAGTTGTTTTTAGGAAGGTAAGACTTTCCGAGTATTGAAATGGCCGCTTGCTACCTGGTTATTAGAAAATAAGGTAAGTTTTCGAAAAAGGTAGAGGGGGGATAACTCGATGCGTTTTACATTAGAAAATATAAAAAAGTGCATTGATGATCTTAAGGAAGACTTGGGAGAAGGTTTTGTCGATACTGATATTTGGAGCACAACTACAGATAAATCTGTTGCTTTTCACCACCAACACCAGTATGGCGCAAAGCCAAAACACTTAAAGGTCTATGGTGAAACCTCGCGGAAGCTTAAAAAGGTTTTGCAAGAAGCGGATTTCCCCGGTCTGGGTGATTACTACTTAATAAACCTTGACAATAATTATGCGGCTGTGATTATTAACTATCGCACTGAACGTTCCATTGAAGAATTTCAACAATATGTTCTCGTTGATCTTTCAAAGACAACAATGGGTGTGCTGATGAGCATTGCTATACCACGGGTGATGGAGACTTTAAAGTAGGTAACATTAGAAGACGGGAGGCAGGTATTTTATGAAAATTGATGATATCAGGAAGGTTTGCGTAGTTGGAGCAGGTAACATGGGACACCAGATTTCTATCCTGGCAGCAATCAGAGGTTATAGAGTTAGTTGTGTGGATGTAAATGAAAAGCAGCTGCAGAAAGCCCGGGGGTTTGCAGAAAAATATTTACCTGGTCGGGTAGCAAAGAAAAAGTTAACCGAGGATCAAGCCCGACAGGCATGGGACAACCTTGAGTTTAACACTGACCTGAAGAAAGCCGCGGGGGATGCAGATTTTGTGATAGAAGCTGCTACGGAAAATCTCGAGCTTAAAAGGAAAATTTTTGAGAAGCTTGATCAGGTCGCACCGCCACATGCAGTACTGGCAACCAACAGTTCATTTATTGTTAGTTCCATGGTAGCCGATGTTACCAGCCGTCCCGGCAAAGTTTGTAATATGCACTTTTTTAATCCTGCTTTAGTTATGAAATGTGTTGAAGTAGTTAAGGGTCCGCATACATCGGAAGAGACTGCTGCGCTGGCTATGGAGTTAGCCCGTAGTCTTAACAAGGAACCGGTTGAATTGCAAAAGGAGATATATGGATTTTTGGTCAACCGAATTCTTTCTGCCATAAATAACGAGGCGCTTTACCTGCTTGATCAGGGTGTAGCTTCAGCCCAGGATATTGACAGTGCAGTGGTTAATGCTCTTGGGCATCCGATGGGTCCTTTTAAACTGCAGGACCTTACCGGCATTGATTTAACTTACCATGTTATGATGGAACGTTACAGGGAAACGGGAGATCCTGCAGATAAACCTTCTCC
>PWNJ01000229.1 GCA_003558985.1 candidate division CSSED10-310 bacterium | reverse complement strand
GGGTTGCAGTTAGCGCTTATGCGGCGAAAGGCTTAGGGCGTAAGAGGTAGCACGTAAGGCCGAAGGCGTAGGGCTTAAGGCTTAGGGAGTAAGAGGAAATGACGAGGCAAACTTCAGGGTTCAATACATTTCTGCCATAGTGTCAGAATATGATCAGGATCACTCAGTATTTTTGCATTCTTTTGTTTTAGAGGAGATATAAAGTTTTTATCACGAAGTACGGCAACAATTTTCTTTGCCAGATCTTCCGGATCACCGGGCTTAGCTAACAGACCCATTTCGGTCATCTGTACCGGAACCCGAACTCCCGGAAGGTTCGAAGCGATCACCGGTTTGCCATGAAGCATAGCTTCCACCTGGACAATCCCAAACGATTCTGTTCCATTAACCGAAGGTAAAACAAGACAATCCATCACATCATAAAACGCGCTTAGCTCATTCGTTTTCAAATGTCCTGTAAAAAAATGTGGCACATTCAGCGTTGTACATAGGTGCCTGATTTTTTCGTAATACGATTCTTCCCCAACAACGTCACATCCATATGGACCGGCAAAAACCAGCACAACACGGCGTCCATTAACTATAAACCCTCTATCTAAAAGCCCATACGAATGTACCAAATGTTCCAACCCTTTCTCACTTGATATCCGTCCACAGAACGCAACCCAGATATCGTTGCCCTTTTTGTTCTGCAAAACCGTTTTAAATGATTCGGATGCCGGCTGAAACCGCACAAGTGGGGGAATATATCGTGTTTTATACTCGCAACGTTTTAATAGCGGTGTATGTTCAGCATAATCCTGCGTATATGTCACAACCATATTCGACAGTTTAAACTGAAGTGACATCGACATGTTTAAAAAGGCTGTTAAAATCCTCTTTTTCAGTCCTGAACCAAGCGTTACCTGGCAGTTAACCAAAGAAATTATCTTTCTCCCGGCCAACCATGCTGTTCCAATCACAAACAAACCCTCAAACACCGGTTGATTAAAGATAATCACATCAGCTTTTTGAAACTCATAAAAGGTTCGAAACGGATATGTAAACGAAATAAATCCTTTATTGATTCGAAATTCGTATGGAAGACGGCGAACACGAATACCATCGTAATCATCCATATCGGGTAAAGAAGGGTCATGTTTAAACGTCAGAACAGTAATATCGTGGCCCTGTGACGCAAAATAACGCAAAACTTCGGCCGGACTGGTGATCGCACCTGATGTGTACGGCAGAAAATAGCTGGACACAAATACTATTTTCTTTTTTCGCTTCGCTTTACCTTCGCCAGTTTTAACTCCATTTACGTCTGATTTCACGGTTTTGGGTTCCGAATCAGGCCGAACCGACGGATTATTCATCGATGATTTAATTGGTTTAACGGTTACATTCCGATTATTGAACAGATGGATATCTTTTACTTTCTCCATTTCGAAAAAACAGCACGGAGATGCGATTGTTCCAGTGTGGATATCGCTTGATGTTGATTCTGAATAATGTGGCTCAGAAATATTATCGTGATCTGATTCTGAAGTCACAACACCGGAGAGTGGCGAATCTATTCGGCTAAACAAACGATTCAGGTTTTGAACAAAACTGTTTCGAATCTTTTTCGGCAGAATGCCAGCCGCCAAAGACGGCAGACAAAAATAATGATATTTTTCAATGAGTCTGACAGTTGCAGCATTCATGTATCCGGTTTTTTTGATAACTACGAATCCAGCATCCTTGAAAATTGTTTCCCATGTATTCGCATCAAAAAGAGATACATGAAGTTGTGCAAATCGCATAAAACGGCGATAGGTGTTTCCAGGCAGGTAATTACCCAAAAAACATTGTTCCCAGTTAGAAAGAGTCACTGTGGCATAAAGCCGGCCTCCGGTTTTCAGTATGCGATGCAGTTCCCGGAGTGTGTGGTGCGGATCATGAAGGTGTTCGAACACCGAATTGGAAATAATGGCGCCGATGCTTTCGGCCGGAAGGTCAATGGATGATTTGCGCGCAACAATGACAGACCGATATACGTTTTGAGCCGCCTTGACGATGTGCGGATTGTTGTCAATCCCGAATGCAAAAGTGTCGGCCGGCGCCAGACTGGATGCAAAAAAACCGTCGCCGCAACCAAAATCCGCTACCGGAGGTTCGAACCGACTTTGCACCTGACGAAACAATGCCAATTCTACGGGTCTTAAAAACACATAAAAATAATGACGACAGGACATCCATTTACGAATATCCTGATCCAATAACCGGAGGTCAGCGTCCATTCGCATATCCTGTTTTTCGTTCAAATATCATGACTTTCGGATGATCATATACTGTGAATGTTTCATCGGCGTTATCATCAGGAAATATCCACCTGAAAAAAACCAAATTTAACTCTGGATAAGATGTGAATTCAGCCACTTTCTTAAAGTCTGTTTTACCGGAAAACAGATCGGAATAGAACTCAATCATGTAAGGAAACTGTTCCGGTTTTTTCGGAATGGCGCCATAGCCCCGATTACTGGACAAAATGATATAATCTGCCTGATTCAATATGGATTTCATTTCCCTGATTTTTTTGTTCGAGTCACGTTCGAAAACAGGCATTTCCAGACGCTTGTATTCCCGAAGTCTGACATTTTTAACACCAACCGGTAGAGCATCATCCCAATGTTCAACAGCAAGCGTTGATTCAGCCGGTATATTTCGATGAATCCAGCGTGATGCCTGAACTCGGGTATGCGGGCGCGTGTAAATACTCATAAAACTGATGGGCCAAATCAGCGCGGCAATCAACGCCGTCAAAGGAGCCCACGTTCGAAACCATTTCGGTCCGATATGACGCAACTGTGCAATTGCTATTGCGGCAAACACCGCAAAAAATGGATACAGAAAGTTGAAATATCTTAACGCTTTTACAAATCGAGTTGATTGGTACAGAAAAAACAGTGTCACCCAAATCGGTATAACCAGCCGGTCAATTCTGGTGAGTGTATTTGATATGATGCGTTTCAGCGTTGATTTTTCATTCGTAACCGCTGGTTTTCCGGTTCTTGTGTTACGAACGGTTTTCACAGTGAATAAAGCCATTCCTGCAACTGTAAACAGGAAATAAACGTATCCCAGACCGTAGCGTGCAAGATTTATCAGAGCGAACAATATTGGTGTTGTATTATTCCATTGTATGGAAGGTGGATACATTGATTCCGGATTGCTTACTGAAATGAGCATGTCAAGATTACTCAAAAATATTGGATTTAT
>PWNJ01000013.1 GCA_003558985.1 candidate division CSSED10-310 bacterium | reverse complement strand
AAATAGGCCAGTCCGACCTGTAATACTCTAAGATGAGTTGAATTGGTCACAATCAGCGGCCAGATAAATGCGTTCCATGAACCCAGAAAACTGAAAATACCCAGTGTCAGAAACGGTGGCAAAGATAACGGTACCAAAACTCTGAAATAAAATCCCATGTGTGAACAACCGTCAACAACAGCCGCATCATGAAGGTCGCGGGGAAGGGTCAGAAAAAACTGCCGGAAAAAGAACACCGAATAAACACTGGCAGTGAACGGAACAATTAAGGCCAGATACGTGTCCAGCCAGCGCAGATTGGCAAGAATAACATAATTGGGTACCAACAGCGCTTGCTGAGGAAGCATCATGGTGCCAAGCAGAAAAACAAAGAGAAAATTCTTAAACGGAAACCGGAAAAACGCAAACGCATACGCGGCCAGCGATGAGAAAAACAACTGACAGGATACGGTGACGACCGCGACAAAAATCGTATTCAGAAAATACCGCGCAAACGGTTGGGCATTCCATGCGTTCGGATAGTTTTGCCAGTGGAATGAGACCGGTCTGAGCGGGTCCTGATGAGCGATCGGAAGAACATGCGACTCCTCAGGATCATCCGGATTCCGAAACAGTCCCATACCCTGATCCATTGTGCTGACCAGAGCCATTTCACGCGACTCGTCATTGACTTCAACCTGATACAACGGCCGTCTGAACCCGTCAATTTGAGCCATACGCTGTTCCCGGGGTATCAACTCGATTGTTTCGGTCATAATGGCATCATCACCTTTCAGACTGGTTGATATCATCCACACAAATGGAAACAGCATAATTATTGAACCGAAAATCAGCAGCAGATGGACGATGGTTTTTCCGACTTTTTCTTCAAATGACAGACTTGCCATGTCAAACCTCCGTCTATTGGTAATGAACCCGTTTTTCAACGACCAGTTTCTGTAAAAGCGTCAACACAAAAATCATCAGAAACAACTCGAACGCAATCGCGGCGGCATACCCGAAATGAAATTGACCAAATCCGACTTTATACAGGTAAAACACAATTGTCATGGTTGAATTCATCGGACCTCCACCCGGTGTCATCATATATATCTGAGCGAACACCTGGAATGATCCGATGATACTCATAACGAAAATGAAAAAGGTGACCGGAGACAACAGCGGCCACGTAATATGACGGAATTTGTGCCAGCGGCCAGCGCCGTCAACAGTGGCGGCTTCGTACAAATGCTGCGGTATGTTTTTCAGACCGGTAAGGAAAATGATGACATTGTAACCAAGCCCTTTCCAGACACTCATCATGACAATCGAAAACATTGCCCAGCGGGGGTCCAGAAGCCAGCGTTGAGGCGGCAGACCAACCATGCCGAGCAACTGGTTCAGCAAACCGTAATTCGGATGATACATCAGCCGCCAGACGATGCTGACCGCGTTGATGGATGTGATGACCGGAATGAAGTAGATCACCCGGTAAATATCCATTCCCTTAATTTTATTGTTCAACAGCATCGCGATCGATAATGAAAAGATGATGTTCATCGGAACAGCCAGCGCTGTGTAGTAAATGGTGTTCCAGACACTTTTCCAGAAGAGCTGATCCGAGGCCAGCAGTCGAAAATTGCGCAGGCCGACAAAGCGCGCTTCCGAAATCAAATCCCAGTTCAGTGTGGATAAACCGAATGAGAAAAATATCGGCAGCACATGAAAAGATGTGATGACCAGCAGAGTCGGCAACAGCAGAAGATAGGCAAAATATTGCTTGTCTGCTTTGTGTTTTCGGGCTTTGCGTTTCAACGTACCGGTATTCATAACAAAATAATCAGTCTCCATTTTTGAGCCGGTCCAGAACAGCAATCAGCGCCTGATTGAACCGGGCCGTGTGATGATCATGGCGGACTCGCCGCAGTTGGGTTATATCCCATTCGTCCGGATATTGAAAATTGGTAAAGGGATTGGCGCCCATTACCAAAATATATCCATCGTCAATGTATTCCAGCGCCGCAACCGGATAACCGTCCGCGGAAACTGTTTCAGACTCGATACGGAACCTGAAACCATCCTCAAGCAACCGGTAAACAGCGCTTGACGATTGTTTCGGACTGGTTGCCAGAATCGTGACCGTATCGGTGTTTTTCAGAATGTTACCTTTCGGATCCCGCAATGAGGCGCATCCCCAGAAAACCGCGTTGTCAACCGACTCAAACTCCGGCATATCCGCAAAATCAGTGACCAGCAAAGACCATGGAACTCCGGCATTGGAATCATGACTCAAAAGCTGATCAGAATGAAATCGAATAGAACTCTTCAAAACGGTCAGCAAACGGTTCAGACTGTCAGTCTCCGACAGCGGATTGCGCGACCCCGCTCCGGCGATAATAAGCCGACCGCCAGCCGATACCCAGGCCGTCAGTTCGTTCATATCCGTTTCGGACAACGGAATACTCGGATTGGCAAGAATCAGAATAGCGTTCGGGTTCAGGTTAGTATAATCAGTCAGATTCAATGCAACCGAAATGGATGTATCACTCATCAGCGATGCACCGAAACGATCCATGATACCGCCGTCGTTATTGCCGCGAGAGATATCAATGATCACATGCGGTTTTGTTGCGGTGGTCCGATTTGGAAAGGGAAGAGGCGTATCCGGAACGTTTGTCGGAGCCCTTTGCAGCAGCCATGCAAGGGTTTGAACGGCCAGTTTGCGGTGGTTGAACATCCATGAATGATAGGCGTTGTGCCGGTTTTTGCCCGGTGTGCCGCGGCCGTCATCAAATGCCGCTGAATCGCCAATCGCCGCGATACGGCCCTGCCCAACGTGACCGCAGACAAAAAACGGCAGCCCCGTTGTTTCGGATACCAGCAGGATATGCCAGGGGTTAGCGCCGGGTTCGGCAATGACCGATGTTGCCGCCCAGGCGCCGACCGATCGGATACCGTCCATGATGGATTGACGCGCAATCGTCTCATCGGGCCAGTCACCAATATCCGGATTGCTGATCGGACCGCGCAACGGTGTTTCCGAAAAGGTGTCTCCAAGAAATGTCAGCCCCCAGGAATCAGTAATACAGTTAAAGATAACGCTTGAATCCCAGCCGCTGAAATTTCTGTCTGCGCCACCGTGATCGGCAATTAGAAACAGCGACCCGCCGTCCAGCACAAACCGGCGAATGGCTGATATTTCGCTGTCGCTGTAACGAATATTGGGTTCCGGAAGCAC
>PWNJ01000225.1 GCA_003558985.1 candidate division CSSED10-310 bacterium | reverse complement strand
TCCGGTGAACATGACCTGAAACGTGTTCTGAACTTGACACATCACTTCAGTGTTCCCACTTCCGTCTGTGTCAACAAATGGGATTTGAACGAAGCCATGACGCAGAATATCGAAACGAAAGCACAAAACGCCGGTGCACGGATTGCCGGTCGAATCCGCTATGACACAAATATGACTCGAGCCCAAATACAGGGATTGGCAATTGTTGAAACGAACTCCCCGGCCGCAGACGATATCCGAAGCATCGAGGCATTTCTGACACTCGGTAAGGAATAGACAATGATTTTTACAACACAAATATCAAACCGCCCAAATTATCATAACGAGGGCATTAATCATGAAAACACCATCAGAATAAAAAAGGAAAAACACCATGAAACAAAACGATACTGAACACAATAAGGACATTCAGGAACAACAACAATTGGACAGCCGTCTTTTGCATATCCGGAACACGTTCGTGGTTTTATCTGGCAAAGGCGGTGTCGGCAAGAGCACGATAGCCGTCAACCTTGCTATGGCCCTGACTGAAAGCGGATACCGGGTTGGATTGCTTGATGTTGATTTTCACGGCCCCAGTATTCCAACCATGCTGGGATTGGAGCAGGAAACCATTCAGCAGGATGACGACGGATTGATACCGGTCGAAATTGGTTCGCTGAAAGTTATGTCGGTTGGATTTTTTCTTCAGAACAAGGATGACGCAGTAATCTGGCGGGGTCCAATGAAAATGGGAGTCATCAAACAATTGCTGAAAGATGTCGTTTGGGGTGATCTGGATTATCTGATAATCGATTCACCTCCGGGAACCGGCGATGAACCGTTGTCCATCTGCCAGTTGATCAAGGAACTGACTGGAGCAATCATCGTCACAACACCACAGAAGGTTTCAGCCGTGGATGTCCGGAAATCGGTTACATTCTGCAGACGTCTCAATATCCCGGTATTGGGGATCGTTGAAAATATGGATGGTTTCACCTGTCCACATTGCGGAAATGCGACACATATCCTTCCCGAGGGTGGTGGCCGTAATATAGCTACGGATATGCAGATACCGTTTCTGGGTTCCATACCGTTTGAGCCCAAAATTGCACAATCCGGAGATGAAGGTCGCATTTTTATGCGTCAGCATGCCGGAACACAATCCGCTGATGCTATGCTTGCGGTGATTAACGCTCTGAATAATTCTAACGGAAAACACAAGGCTCAGCCAACACCATCAGATACGTCGGCCGATTTGATTTCAAAGGCCAATCCGATACGTCTTGCCATACCGATTGATAACGGTAAACTGTCAATGCATTTCGGCCATTGCAGTCAGTTTTCACTGCTGGATATCAATGAAAGCGAACGAACAATTCTGAACCGAACCGACATCAATGCGCCGCCTCATGAACCGGGTTTGCTGCCCCGTTTCCTGGCGGAACAAGGTGTCCGTATGATCATAGCAGGCGGCATGGGTCAGCGGGCACAAAAACTGTTTACGGATCAGGGTATTCATGTCCTGGTTGGAGCTCCCCCTGAAACACCGGAGACACTCGTCAACCAATATCTGAGCGGCGCGTTGCAGCAGGGTGTAAATATTTGTGATCATTGAAAGCTGGAGGGTAAAAGATCACCACGTTAAAAAATCAGCGCCAACACAAAATAACCGATCATCACAAGGGCGACACCCAGTTTCATCGCCGTTGATATGATCAGTCCAAGCCATGTTGCAGCGCCGATTTTACCGGCGCGAAGCAAATTGCTGTGTGTGATAAACTCACCAATAGCAGCCCCAACCAAAGGCATCCACAGCAGTCCCCACAACCCGCTGAAAACGCCGGCAATAGTCCCGATAACAGCGCCAATGACTCCCAGAGCGCTGGCTCCCGCCTTCTTGACGGTTACACCTGAAATTGCATAATCAAAAAGCACGCTGACAAGAGTCACAATTCCCATGATAACAATGGTAAACACACTGATATCCTGAAAATTGTTTATCCAGGCCCCAAGCAGGACACCGCAGAAAATAAGTGGCGTTCCAGGCAGTGCCGGCAACACAGAACCGACAAGGCCGATCAACATCAGCAAAACAGCAATGATCCACAGCGCTATAGTCATTATCATCGTTTGTTGTTCCTTCTGATTTCGCGTCGTTTACCCATATCTTCCCTACTCAGGATATCCGTTCACATCACATCTTTAATCATATACAAACACGGATTATGTTCACCCCATAATGTCGGGAATTCCTCAATACCAACAAACCCCGCGCGCTGATAAAACAGCCGTGTCGCTTTATAATGCGCATCAGGATGACGCGCGCTCAGCGTCTTGACCGTCATGTATCGTATTCCGGTTTGAGCACAATACGATTCGATAAAACGAATCATTCGGCCACCGATACCAAGCCCGTGAAACTCCCGAAACAATCCCAGAACATATAAATCCGCATTAATATTGAAGTTAATTTTCAGCGCACAAAAACCGATGGACTTTCCATACAAAGCAGCGTTTATGAATGTCAAATCCGCAACATCAGCAACGTATTTGTCAACCGCTTCTTCGATACCAAACCATTCCGGCAAGGCCTGCAAAACTTCCCGGCAAACACGCTGTTTCACTCCGCCGTCCAGCTCAAATTCAAGCTCAAGACGCGTCAGCGGATCGGTTTCCAACGTGTTCTGAAGTGTATCACACCGACCATACCACTTCGTTTGATATTCCGAATGAGTCAACACTCTGCCGGATAAATCGGCAATGCATTCAATACCATTTGTCCGACACCATTGAATATTGGCCAGATATGCAATCCAGTTCAGGTTATCTGTATCCGGGACAGTCCGAATCGAACGGAACCCCTGTTGCCACAAGGCGTACGCCCGGGTATGACCATCCGTATAAAACAGATCATGGCCAATCCGTTTGACCGGAACCGGATCATACTCATCAAACCCGTGCCGGCTGAAATACGCCTGACAGGCCTTCAGCTTCTTTTCAGACAAATAAAGCTGAGTCGGTTGAATGTCATTCAGATTGTATTCTTTGAAATCATTCATTCAAAAATTTCCCGCTGTTGTTGAGGGCATGATTAACACGATTATTGTCAAAGCTCCTGTGCGACATCACAACACCAGAATAGCATTTATCTTTTGTTATTTGTAGTATGTTGTATAATCCCAAACAGCAACAAAAGGAGACTATCGAATGAACAGATCAAAAGTTGCAACAATGGTGGCTGGAGCGATACTTGTCGCATGCGTGGC
>PWNJ01000220.1 GCA_003558985.1 candidate division CSSED10-310 bacterium | reverse complement strand
GTCTGATTCAGTCGATTTCTCAATCATTGGCCGGAAGAACAGCGTTGCTGACATTGCTGCCGCTGTCACTGGATGAGTTGTGTTCAATTGATTCAGACGAAAAAACACTGTTTCAGGTTCTTCATTCAGGCGGATATCCGGCTATATTTGATCGTAATTTGAGTCCTCGCGAATGGTTTCAGGGATATATCGGGACATATCTTGAGCGGGATGTCAGACATTTTCTGAACATATCGGACATTATCGCTTTCCAGTCGTTTATGGGAATGTGCGCGGGTCTGTCATCATGTCTGCTGAATCTATCTCAAATGGGGTCTGATTGTGGTGTAACACATAACACGGCAAAATCCTGGATTTCGGTTCTGGAAGCCGGTTACATTGTCCATCGCCTGCCTCCATTTTTTGCAAATATAAACAAACGACTGGTAAAATCACCAAAATTATTCCTGCTTGATACCGGTTTGATGTGTTATTTGCTTGGGATTCGCAACCCGGAAGATTTGCAATACCATCCGTTGCGAGGGGGAATTTTTGAAACCTGGGTTGTTTCGGAGATTCTGAAACATCGTTACAACGCAGGTGAAACACGCCGAATACATTTTTACCGGAATCGGGCTGGTCTTGAGGTGGATGCTCTGATTGAAACTGATGCCGGAGCGCTTTGTGCTGAAATCAAATCCGGTCAGACAATTGTATCGGAACATTTTGCATCTCTTCGAAAGGTAGAACAAATACTGGATAAACAGTCATTATTTCGTTCAGTGCACCCTGTGCTCATTTATGGCGGATTATCCGAACAGAAACGAACGGATGGAATGGTTCTTCCCTGGAACCGGCTGCATGAAACATCGTGGGTTTAATTCGGTGTTGCGTGCGGCCGCAGGACGCGCGTGAAAGCCTTCAAAATGATTGTTGATTTAAGAAGTTTAAGATCGTATGTACCAATAGCGATTTATGCACTTTTTGAGGATATTTCTTCGTCCGCTGGTTTTGAATCCAAATAGAGCGTGTCGGGACAAATATCCTGATTATGAGGCCAAACAACCGTGCCATACATTGGCTTCGCCATTTTAAAATAGTTTTTATTATTTAACTCTTTAAAAACGCCAAATACGAGCAGATGTCGGCAGTCATATATCCGCTGTTCACCATTTGAGAAAACAAGTTTCAGTTTGTAATCTTCCTGGGGTATAACGTCAGTAACTCTTGGATTCATACACTACCTTAAAGGATCAATTTTAAAAGGATGTTGTCCGGAAACTGCGATTTCCCAGTTTGCTAACAATTCATCGCGATGAAGTTCGATCCATGCGTCCACAAGCTTCATTTTGGATGAAGGTATTCCGCCTTCAATCACGTGACCATCAGTAATTGAAACGATCGCTTCTTTCTCCTGATATTTAACATGAATATGAGGGAATTTATGCTGTCTGTTATCCAGAAAATACATGCAAATAATAATTCCGTAAAACATAGAAATTACAGGCATCACTGCTCCTTTGGAATTCAGAATTCCAGTCTTTAACCATTTTTATTATAATTCAAACTATACATATCAGCAACATCGCATTTCTTTCCGTAACCAGTCATTTTCTCTCATGCTTACATGTTCACAAGCGAAGCGTTCTTGTGACCGCAGGTCACGCCGGGCGCGTTTCACCCTCTCCCTGCGACCTGTGGTCGCTTTCCCTCTCCCAAAACGGGAGAGGGTTTAAATTCAATAACTTATAAAAGTCTCTCCCCTCGTGGGAGAGACCGCAGTTGTTCCGGAAATTCAAGAGGTAGAAGGTAAAAGGTTAAAGGTTGAAGGGTTGCAGTCTGTTGATTTGCGATTGTTTGTAATGGAACCCCAAAACAAATGAGAGACGCCCAGCGGGCGGCTAAAAAGGTTGTGTGATGTGATTGTTGTCTTCTCTCATGCTCTCATGCTCACATGCTCTCAAGCGAAGCGTTCTCGTAACCGCAGGTCACGCCGGGCAGAGACGGATTACAACGCGAGAGAGGGCATCATGAGTTATGAAAAACATTGTTTCTTTCATGGCGGTCTGACGAATACCCTCATAAGAAGGCGTGAATTATGTCTTAAATCGTTGTTAATAAAAGATATTGCCGACCAAAAAGGGCGCCGGCAAGCGAGCGCCCCTCCACTGTTTTGTAATACCATTTATGACGGTGCTTTCTCCGTCTCTCCCCAGCGCCGTATTGCCGTCTCTCCCCACCGGCTGCAAAGCAGCCAGCGGCCACCGGCCGCGTCGAGCCAATGTTTGCGTTTCTGTTTGATTACAGTTACTATTTGGAAATAGAAGTGATTGTTGCAAAAGGGAAAATATGCAAAAGCGAAAATTACCAAATGCCAAAAAAGCAATCATTGAATCGACAAAGATTTGTGACTATATTTTATCTGTGAACCACCCGGCAGGTCGTTTCAAAGCAAGGTTTTTTATGGCATTCGGCTATTCTTCAAAAAATTGGAAAAAGTTTAAATATGATATTCTTAAATTGGCAGTTACTGGACAGGTTACTAAAACAGAGAGTAACGAATATGGAATAAAATATGAGGTCCAGGGAAATTTGAGCGCTCCAAACGGAGAATCTGTTTCAGTAACGACAGTCTGGATTATTTTAAACGATGACGACACGCCGCGATTAATAACGGCATATCCTGGAGGATTGTAATGAGTTTCAAGATATTGGATATGGTGGTTTTAACCAGAGATATCAGTGAATCCGGTCTTGTAAAAGGTGATTTGGGAGCAGTTACCGAAGTCTATGCACCTGATGGTTTGGAAGTTGAGTTTGTTACGGCTTCGGGAAAAACACTGGCTGTTATTACTCTGAAATCATCCGATGTTCGCGCAGTTGAAGATAATGATCTGATATCAGTTCGCGAAATTCATGCCGCAGCATGACAGGGATACCGATTTTAATCCTCCGATCCTCTTCTCATCTACTCCTCCACTCGTGGCGGAACGCCACGCCGGGAAGCACCGCGACCGGACGGGCTGTGGGTCGCCGATATGGCGGGACACCGCATTGTGCGTCTTAATATGCATGGGGAGATCATGGCTGAAACTGGGACCATGCCAACACCTTCCTCAACTGGCACTCCACAACCAACTACCCCACCGGTCTGGTCGGAGTATGAAAATTTTGATGTCATATCACCCAACGCCGTTTCGGCTGCCTATGACGGGTCGTGCTGGGCGATTGACTGGGGACGAAACCGGGTGGTCAAGATCGCTCCGGACGG
>PWNJ01000194.1 GCA_003558985.1 candidate division CSSED10-310 bacterium | reverse complement strand
CGTAGTAATTATCATCATACTTAATGGCAGACAGTAGCGGCTCCACTGCTTGCGAGCCGCCAATTTCCCCCAATGCCCTGACGGCTGAACAGTGTACATTCTTATCATTATCATTTAAAGCGTTGATTAACCCATCTATATTTCCCTCTGTTTTCATTTTCTTCACATCAGATAGTTTGAGATCTCCTGTACCTGACAAAACTGTTTCTCCATGCATTATGACTTTATCAGCTGAGTCTATCATACCCCATATTACTGGCTGACGATCATGAGTTAGGGACATGCTACCCACAGCCGTATCACGTCGTAGAATGGTGCCATTCTTCATATTCGCTACCTGTTTTAATGTAACATTAAAACGCGCTTCAGTTAAAAAGGCATAAAAGCAGTCAGCCCCGGTCCCATGATATCCCGCTTTCATTAAACTTAAATCCACTCTCCCGGAATGTTCGCCAATAACTATCACTTCCCCGTCGGAGAACTCTAACTCAATGTGGCATGGATTGTTCCCTGACAAACAGCGAACTTCCATAAGGTCTCCATGCTCCTTTATTAATTGTTGTGCAATTTGTCTTAGTTGTAAATCATAAGATCCCACAGTATTAACCTCCTATTCGATTGGTCAGTGTTGAGCAATAAGGCTAATGATTTTCAAACGCATTGTCTTGTGAGAACTAGATTCTCTTTCTCGTCCACAATCAATTGTTCATCGCCGGGCAGTATATCAAAGAGAAAAAAAGTCTAACCCGGAAAGATAGTCAGGGCAGACCAAAAAATAGACAACTCCTGACAAGGTCGTTTTGAACAAAAAGAAGACCACAAAAAAGTACGCTTGAGCCATAAGAGACGTTATAATCTGTCATAAAAAAAGCGCCCACTTCCGCAATTAAAGCGAAGATGGGCGCATATATTCAAGACCTGGACAACCAGGTCAAAACAACAACATTACCACTTGGGGAATGAAACCAGGCGTCAAGTTGAAATATCTGAGGAGGGATAAATTCAGGCATGAGTATCTATGATGTTATCAGCTAGAGGGTTTGTATATAATAAAATGTACACATATTTTTTACTTAGTCAATCATGAATTTATGTCATGAATTTCTGATGATAAAATAATCAGATTGTAATCTACTTGCTGAACGCTCATGCTGAAGGATGAAGACTACGTGCATAAGTCTAAGTTTGCCGGAAGTGAAGCCTACCTAGTTTTTGCCCTTACTCATTCTTCCCGCCCTTGAAAAAACCAAGAGGTTTACACCTTAACTTGACCCATTTTTTGTCCAAACAATGGGGGAAGCCTCATTTTGATCCTGCTGGGGCGGGGATAGGAGTTCTCATATAGAGTTCGACGACTGTACGATAACCCGATCCAAGGTCAAGACTGTTCTCACTTTTTATCGTATAAAATAAGTTAGGAATGGGGAAAACCCCATCCAATCATACGGATACTTTAAGTCCTCGATATCGAGATTACCGTGAAGTCCGGATAGGTTCTGTATTACAGGATCGCTCCGGGCTTTTTTATTGGCGGGAGTGTGCCGACACGCAATTATATTGAAAAGGAAAAAAATTGAAATTTTGCCCTAAGTGAAACTTGAAGGTCCTTGTATAATAATAAAAAAGGAAAAAAATTGAAATTTTGCCCTAAGTGAAACTTGAAGGTCGTTGTATAATAATAAAAAAGGAGGTGTTGAAAATAGACGTTATACATCGAACATAAGTTTCACGGAGTTTAAAAAGGCACATGGGAAAAATTGAAAAAATCTCTTCCCGCAAAAAACAAATCCCACAAATTTGGAGGGGGGAGAACAAAAAAGAAGGAGGAAAATTATGTCTAGACAAAAAGAACTTTTTGAAATCATTCAGTCACTTCCCAGCGAACTGCGTGATAATCTAAAAGAACAGATTGAAAATGCTGCCACCCCTGAAGAATTCTTCAGGATGGCAATGATCGGTAGTTGTCCCTTTTGTGGAAGCGATAACATTATGGATTGCCAGCAGACTAAGATAAATGACATCACTGTTGGTTTTTGTGGAGATTGCAGCCGCAACTGGTGTTTGGAGTGCAACCATGAATTATTCAGCTGGCCTTGTCCACATTGGAAAATATGCGAAAGTTGCCAATTTCTGGACACCACAGGGGATGGGTTTATGTGCAGGGCTGAGGCAGATCCTTTTGACTGCTCAATAATAAAGGAAAAAATGAATGAAATAGGGCAAACCAAAGTAAATATTATTACAAACCAACCAAAGGAGGTTAATCACAGCATGAAAGAATCAAAGACAAGAGGAGAAAATCCCAAAAAAAATGATTTGGTTGACAAAAGTCCATTCCCAAACATCTCCACATATCAATATGCACCAGGCGAAGAGCAAACTGCTGTTTTGCACGTTGCCTCTCTGGATGAGGAGGAAGATATCTCAGTCCATCTTGATGCTGAAGATGATGTAGAAATATCAATGGACTATGATCAGGTGACTTATAGGCCTGACCTATGCGCTATGTGCGACCATCTTTTCGAGAAAAAACTCATTTACACAGACGGACATGCGTTTTTTTGTAATGAATGTGCCAAAAACATGGGGGAATCTGTAACGACTGTAGTATAGAGTAGTAATCATGTCTAATAGTTGGCCGGGATAGGCTGGGCTGATCATCTAGCTGATAAGTGAAGCTTTCCCGCCTTCCCGGTCTTTAATTCCAGGGCTAGGGCGGATCATTCAAACAACCAATTTCCGATGGCCCTTGCCCTGGCATTTCATAAACGGAACAAACAAAATTACGGGAGGTGTTTCATGAAACAGATATCAGTCAATGAGCAGGCTTTAGTTAAACGGATCAACCGGGTTCTTAAAAAGAAGGGAAGACTAGGCTGGCAATTGAAGAAAACACGGGGCTGGAAAATGATTTCGTCAGTTGGAGAGTTTCATGTCTTGGATATTGAGAGGAGTTTTATCGTACTGCCGCACGTGAACATTGAGGAATACGGCAGGGAAATTGGGGTTCTGCAAGATCATGAGAGGCTCGCGGAATAGGAACTTGATTGTTAAAGAAGTCAATTGGCATCAAGTAAACAAGAAATTTACCGGTGCTATGGAGGGGAATTGTCCCGGTCAGAGTCCTAGAACGGATGCGATAGTATGACACCATTAAAATCAATAAGAAAATTCTGCCTAGTATGCACGGGATCACCCGCAGGGGTCAAAGAATGCGAAGGAGATCGTTTGATCAATGGCGGGAATAAGCCATGCCT
>PWNJ01000179.1 GCA_003558985.1 candidate division CSSED10-310 bacterium | reverse complement strand
CGGCTGTAACCTGAGCAAAATCTCTGACACGACGAAGCAACCGATTAGCAATTCTTGGGGTTCCCCTGGATCGTGATGCAATTTCACGCGCGCCGGCTTCATCAGTTGGAATATCAAGAATTTTTGATGCTCGCATAACTACCTGCATCAATTCTTCAACAGAATAGAATTCCAGTCTGAAAATAATTCCAAATCTGTCTCTGAGTGGTGAGCTCAAAGCCCCAAAACGGGTTGTGGCCCCTATCAGAGTAAATGGTTCCAGATCAAGCGGTATAATGCGTGCGGCCGGACCCTGTCCCATCACCAGATCCAGTCGAAAGTCTTCCATTGCGGGATAGAGTTTTTCTTCAACAATCCTGGTCAGTCGATGTATTTCATCAATAAACAGAGCATCTCTGTTTCCAAGATTGGTCAAAATTGCCGCTATATCACCGGGATGTTCCAGCGCCGGCCCGGAAGTGCTTTCAATATATATTCCAAGTTCTTTACCTATTATGTGTGCCAGGGTTGTTTTACCCAGGCCTGGTGGTCCATAAAACAGAATATGATCCAGCGCTTCATTCCGTTTTTTAACCGCTTCAAGATAAATCTTCAGTTCAGATACGATTTTCTTTTGTCCAACATAGTCACTCAGGCGTGATGGTCTGAGTGTTTCCCGGGTATTCCCGTTATCCTCATTGAACGGTTCAGGACTTATCAGCGCTCGTTTTGTGTCCATCGCTATCTCCCGGCAAGTTTTTTCAGTGCCAGACGAATCAGTTCATCTACCGGCTTGTCTTCTTGCGATTCATGTATTACCAGATCTACCGCTCGCTCAGCATCTTTTTGTTTATATCCCAAATTGACCATTATCATAACGACTTCACTTGCCTTTTCATCCAGCCGTATCTCACCTTCAGATCCCGGTCTGTCTTTGACAGCGCCGATTTTATCCAGTTTATCGGCAATTTCAAAAAGAATCCGATCAGCGCTTTTTTTACCGATTCCCGGAATTGCTGACAGAACGGCTGAATCTTTTTTTACAACAGCATTGTGCAGGTCTGATGGATTAGCGCCTGACAGAATAGTTAGCGCCAATTTTGGTCCTATACGGTTGATTTCGATTAGTATTTTAAACATTGCCATTTCAGAGTCGGTCAGGAATCCAAACAAACGAATAGCGTCTTCTCTGACAATCATATGAGTGTGCAGAAAAACGGTTTTCCCCTGTTCAGGCAGAGCATAAAAGGTTGACAGGGGTATTTCCATTAGAATTCCTATTCCATTGACATCGACAACCACATGATCTGCCTTTTTGGTCGCAAGAATCCCATAGACAGTAGCAATCATATTTTACGTTTAATCCTTCTTCCAAGTTTTGCCTGGCCAAGATAACATATTGCCAGCGCCAGGGCATCGGCACAATCTGCCGGTTCCGGCATTTTGTCCAGTTTTAGAATTTTTTGGACCATGTACTGCATCTGTTCTTTTGTCGCTCGTCCATATCCGGTGACGCTGACTTTGACTGTAGCTGGAGCGAATTCTTCAATCCTCCAGCCTTTTTTTGCAGCCATCATAATGGCAACTCCCCGAATATGGCTGAGTTTTAATATGGAGCTGACATTTTTTGATGTGAACAGACTTTCAATAACCAGAGTCGCATTATCATACAGATCAAGGATAGTTTGAAACTGATCGGCAAAGAACACAAGTTTTTCAGCTTGCGTTTTTTTATCAGGAATACGTATCGGAAAGTGCTGTAAATATCGCAGTCGTCCATTTTGTGATTCTACTATTCCGACACCGGATATTCGACTTCCCGGATCAATACCGACGGCAATTTCAGCAAAGGTATGATTCACAGCAAATGGTATTACTCTTCGGCGAGTTTTTCCAGAATATCATCGGGGATATCGCAATCGGCATACACGTTTTGAATATCGTCATGATCTTCCAGTTTATCCATAAGTTTCAGTATTTGTTCTGCGTGTTTTTCATCAACCGGGACTGTTGCATTGGGGACCATGGTTATGGCAGCAGATTCAATTTCAAGTCCTTTTTCAACCAGTACATCCTTGACCATTTCCAGATCTGCCACATCGGTGTAAATATCACAAATGCCGTTATCAACTTTCAGGTCTTCGGCGCCTGCTTCCAGGGCTATTTCCATTAATTGATCTTCATTCAGTTCAGTGTTTTTTAGTGTTATCAGTCCTTTTCTGTCGAATTTCCAGGCGACACTGTTTGACGCGCCCAGATTTCCATTGTGTTTGCTCAGGATATGACGTATTTCAGCAACGGTTCTGTTTTTATTATCCGTCATAACTTCCAGATAGAGTGCAACACCCCCGGGCCCATATCCTTCATAGACGACTTCTTCAATAACCTGGCCCGGCAGCTCACCAGTGCCTTTCATAATTGCTCGTTTGATATTATCTGCCGGCATATTAGCGCTTTTTGCATTTTGCACTGCCATTCTAAGCCTTGGATTGGTGTCTGGATCACCTCCACCAAGTCTGGCGGCAATCGTTACTTCTTTGATAATTTTGGTAAAGATTCGTCCTCTTTTTGAGTCGGCGGCGGCTTTTTTATGTTTGATCGTCGCCCATTTTGAATGCCCTGACATGTTGTTTCCTCCTTCATGACACAAGTTTCTGGAGTGAATAATACTTCAGACGGCAATAGATATTCAAGTTTTTATCGGGAAGGGGTAGGGGAAGGGTAAGGGAGAGGGGTGTAAAATGATTTGTACAAAAAAATGCCCGGCAATTACCTACTCTCCCACAGGTTGTATCCTGCAGTACCATCGGCGCAAGAGGGCTTAACTTCCGTGTTCGGTATGGAAACGGGTGGGTCCCCTCCGCTATCGTCGCCGGGACAAAAATCTAACATGATCCAAATATCAGGGTATCTTAACGAAGCGTAAAAAGGTGGGTTGCCCCATTTTGGGTGGGGCAACCCTATGATTCAAAATAAAAGTGGTCAAGCCTCACGACCGATTAGTGCTGGTAAGCTTCACATGTTGCCATGCTTCCACCTCCAACCTATCAACCTTGTATTCTCCAAGGGGTCTTTAGGCACATAGTGCGTGAGATCTTATCTTGGGATTGGCTTCCCGCTTAGATGCTTTCAGCGGTTATCCAAACCGAACGTAGCTACCCAGCAATGCCGCTGGCGCGACAACTGGCACACTAGAGGTTCGTCCACCCGGGTCCTCTCGTACTACGGGCAGATTCCCTCAAATCTCATACGCCTACAGCAGATAGGGACCGAACTGTCTCGCGACGTTCTGAACCCAGCTCGCGTGCCGCTTTAAT
>PWNJ01000007.1 GCA_003558985.1 candidate division CSSED10-310 bacterium | reverse complement strand
AGTCCTTTTGAGGACAATTCTTGCATAACCCGTCACAAAGTATATCTGAAATATCGTGATCATTGATACCTGATGATCGTTTGTGGTCATTCATTTTCAAAGGTGACGATTTGCTTTGTGTCGTCCTGTCAAACAGTTTTGTTTCTGCCATGATAACCTCCATCAAAACAGCGTTGTAAAAACGATTTGTAATGGAGCAATAAACGTGCCGGTTGAAGGTTGAGGGTAAAGGGTAGAAGGTAGACGGTTGAAGGTAGAAGGGGTGCGATAATAGGCTTAGGGTGGAAGAGGTAGAAGGTTGAGGGTTGAAGGTAGAAGGGTTGCAGTCTGTTGATTTGTGATTATTTGTGATGGAACCCAAAAACAAATGCAGGGGCGTTCGGCGACCACGCCCCTACCCTTTGACCTTGAACTACCGCAGCGCGGGTGGCTAGTGGAAAGCGTAGAGCATAAGGAGTAAGGGGGAATAGAATGGTGTTGTGTCTGTTATTCGGACAGCGCGTCCATTATCCGGACAATTTTATTTCAAAGAAAGCTCTTGAGGCATGTGTATGAGTTCTATATTATTAGGCGGCGTTTTTGTGATTTTTTTATGTCAGGAGACATCCAATGAATAACACTTCACAAGTTGATCGTTCGCCATTGCAGTCGAGTTTCTTTTTACCGTTATGTGCGTTTTGTCTTACATTGTCGTTTCTTTGTTATCAGTTAAATTTCCTTCGTATTCTGACAGCGGTACGAATGGCTTTCGGCATGACATCATCGTTTTTCTTCAGCGCGGCCATTCTGGGTTTGGGTGTGGGAAGCATGGTGGTTGTTCTGAATAAGGACCGGATTAAACTGGCGTTAGTTTTACCGTTAATTCCGGTTGCGATGGTGGTCAGTTATGTTGTTGTCTATCTTCTGTTACGACATGAAATCCTGCTATATCAAATTGGCACCTGGCAACATTTTGTATCGTATTCATTTTTGTTTATGCCGCTGATATCCACACCTTTTATTCTTGCCGGACTAGGTTTGGCAAAACTGTTCACTCTGGCATCGGGATCACGAAAAATGCTGTTATCCATACGTGCTGCCGATTTGCTTGGGGCTGCCATAGGGGGCTTGCTGCCGATCATACTGCTGGATGTGATGTCACCGCTTTACATATCTTTGATACCTTTGGTTCTGGGAGCCTTGCTGGCTCTTTCAGTGTTGCGGTTCAACAAAAAACATCTGACGTATCTTCTGGTTTGCGGCGTTGTATTTGTTGTGTTTACCGGCTTTTATCTATTGACATGGAATGATTTTAATACCGGATTTATCAGCGCTATTACGTTTATCGGACAGAGTGATTCCGCATTTGAACGAGCGGATCTTGCCGGGTGGTCACCATACCATCGAATCAATTATCGTAAAGAGGGCGCCAATATCCATCTGTATTATAACAGCGCACCTATTACATACATTTTGAAGTATGATCAGACACCACCTGCAATTGAAGAGGTTTCATGGCCATTCAGATATGCGGGACAACGCGATTCAACGCTTATAATCGGCGCTGGAGGTGGCAAAGAAGTGCGATTTGCCCAGGAGATAACGGGTTCGTCAAAAGTCAAAGCTGTTGAGCTGGATCCCGTAGTCGTCGAGCTGGTGACCAGTGTTAAGGACCATGCACCGTATATACATAATCCGGGAGTATCTTTTGTTCAGGGAGAAGGCCGCCATTATTTGTCATCAGGCAAGGAAACCTATGATCATATTGTATATGCATTGATTGATTCACCATCAACGATATCCGCGCAAAGTATGTTCAAACCCGAGAACTACATCTACACAGTCGAGTCGTTCAAAGATGCATACAATCGTTTGAACGATAATGGATTACTGACAGTTTATTCCCTTGTTACCTATCCAGCGCATTCGGATGATTTCAGTGAGATGGCGTTAAAATTGTATCGAAATCTTTCTGAGGCCACCGGGGACCCTGATAATGTGGCCATATATGATTTTTCCGATCCGGACAACAGACGTCGAATTGGAAGTGTGTTTTTGATGTACCAGAAAGATGGTCTGGATATGGATCGTCTTGACAGATATGCCGCTCGTGCCGGAAAACTGTCGGATATTCCAGAGTTCAGACAGAAAGCACAACTGGTAACTCCAAATTATGACAAGAATCCCTTTATATACATAGACAGAAAAATGCCAATAGTGTTGATATCATTTTTAGCCGAAATTCTGTTGTTTGCTATACTGATTATCGGCAGCCTTGTTTTCGTTGCCTATAAACGTTTTGGACCCAAACTGATCGCCGGGTCACCCATTGTCTTCGTTTATTTTTTCTTTACAGGATTCGGATTTATGCTGCTGGAAGTTGTCTTAATACATAAACTGGTGGTCTCGTTCGGCGCTCCACATCTGTCCAGCTCTGTTGTCATATCAACACTATTGATAGGGATGGGGATAACATCACTCTATCTTGGATTGAAAAAACGATCCTCAATCCTTGTCAAGCCAACCAGAGTGTTTGCGCTTCTGACAGGGGTCCTGATTTTCCTGCCCTATTACATCGATCTGCTAAACAGCTTTTTATTGTATTATACTCTGGGTATTCGAACAATTATTACCGTCGCTATGCTGCTCCCCCTTGGTCTCTTGCTGGGACTGCCTTTTCCAATAGGATTCAATTTTATGCGTAAACGGTCTCCGGAAGGAGTTGTTCTGGCCTATGCCATTGATATCTTCGGATCTGTTTTCGGTATTGTCGGCGCACTGATTATACCAATGATTCTTGGTTATCCCGTTGTGTTCGGAATCATATTTGTTTCGTATGTGATTATCCTGCTTACACAAAGATCATTTTTGAAGGTAGAAGGTTGAAGGTAGAGGGTAGAAGGGTTGCAGCCATTGGCATAGGGCATAAGACGTAAGGCTTAAGGTGTAAGAGGTAGAAGGTAGACGGTTGAAGGTAGAAGGGTTGCGGGGTCTGTTGATTTGTGATTATTTGTGATGGGATCCCAAAACAAATGTAGAGACGCCCGGCGGGTGTCTCAAAGATAAATGGTACCAATCATCCTTTACAATAAACCGTAGGGGCGTGGTTTCCGCGCCCTCATAAGGCCGCGTGCACCCTTTGACCTTGAACTTTGAACTACGGCAGCGCAGGCGGCCGGCGCAGGGCGTGGGGTTTGCGATCAGGGGATTAGTGTTCCAAGAAGGATTGCAATTGCACCAATAGCCAGGATCGTAAACCAAAAAATCATTCGTTTCAGTTTTATATATTGAAGAGATATTATTTTGGTGGACGTCTTGTCGTTGCCTGAGTCCATAACATCAAGTTTTAACTTTCCAAGTCCAAGACAATCGTTATGTCCCAGCTCACCTGTCGTTTGATGTCGTCTGTTAATGCGAATACCATTTGTTGAGTTCAGGTCTTCAATCAAAACACGGTTCTGCTCAACATAAAGTCTGGCATGACTTCTGGATACAAAGTGATTGTCAAATTCTATTCGATTTTCTGATGTTGCGGACTCAGAAGGTTCTTTCCGTCCCAGAATATATTCACCAGGATACAAATCAATTATTCTGCCTTTTTCTTTGCCGTTGCGAATTTTTAACGTGAATACCGGTTTCCGGTTTGCTGAATGAATCAATTCGGTAGAACTACTGTCCTTGTTATGGCCGCGAAAGATAAGAACACCGGACCCCAGATTGATATGATCACCGGGATTCAGTTTTTTCATGTCAAACGAACAGTTGTTAAACTCAAGAACGGCGGCCGGATTGCTTTTTCTGATAGTCCAGGCATTATTTTCATATCGAATTTCTGCATGGTTGAAGAGCAGTCCGGGATATGCAATGTCTGCATCGGAATGTGAACCAACATTCAAGATTAATTTATTCAGATTATACAATTTCCGGTATCCATCCGGGGAACGGAATTCAGCATCATATGTTTCCCGGGATGTTGAATGTTCGTTTGGATTATTCATTGATCAGTTCGACACATTCCAGAACAGCGTTTTGATAACCCCGCGAAAAAGTGTTTTGTCCCGGATTTTTTCTAAAAGATTTTTGTTTATACTTTCTGCCGGTACCCGATTTCGGATAACATGTCAAAACACATCGATTATTAATAACCAGAAACCGGTTGGAAGTCAGTCCGCAAGAATTCAAATCTCTGCGACAGCATGTGCGTATCGTCAGATTGGAGTCTTGTCCGGCGGCCGCGATAACATCCAGCAGCATCCATTCCGGACAAAATACGCCAAGATCATTTTCAGCATTGTCCACAATCTGGTTCAGTGTGTCTAAAATATCTCCAATTTCACTTTGCTTCATAATAATGTTCTCACTTTCAAAAACACGCATCGGGCAAAAATTACTTTAATACTTATCAAGAATCATGCCGAAAAATTCTATAATCCCAGTTCCCCCTGTCGCAGTTCGTGGTTCGAAAAGGGTTTTCCTGCTAGAAAATCAGCCAGTTGTATATTGCGCCAGGCCGGATATAACGGTGTGCCGCGGCCGGACTGGTAGAGTTGTTGGCAACCGCTGTTTTCGGGTTTGGTTATGGCCCACTGAAATACTGCGGTATTGCGGGGACTCAGATTAAATTTACTCGAGTCAAGAAGCGGATGTTTATCATCAATTTCAATAACTGCTATATAATCCGATATCTGAATCCGGGTTCTTAAATCTGAACAATAGTCTGGATCATGTTGTTGGCTGATTTCGATTAAACCATCCGAATCCATTACTTCTTCAATTATTTTTCTTTGCTGTTGGGTTGGGTCACTCAAGTTATCTTGCGAGATTATCAGACATATTTTTCGGCCGAATTTTTTCCATTCCTTATATGCGATGATATCGGATCGGGTTGCACACGCGGTATTCAGGCAGTAGTTGCTGAAGAGGTTATGTCCGCACAAAGCTGTTGTAAACATTGCGGCCTCGGGTGATATCAGCCGATTGCTTATGAAACAGATTGATTGAGCGCATACTGGATTTGACTGAGTACCTGTCATCATATCGAATGATAATATATCAAAACTTCTTTGACATATTCCACATCTATTGGCAAAGTCAAGCCATGAAGTTGTCACGGATTCTGACATTGATTGTTGTTGTTACTTTGATGCTGATAGCCATTGCTGTTCAGATCGAGAAACCGTCTATTCGTCTGTATGAACAACGTACCGAGCGACTGGGTACTCATTTTCGGAAAGTTGCGTTTGCGCCAGACGGAAAAACAGCATGGGCGGTTGGTTTCAATGGTATGATTGTCCATTCAAACGATGCCGGTTTAAACTGGAAACAACAGCAATCGGGTATCCCGGCTCGATTGTACGGACTTTATGTACTGGATAGTAATACTGTGTTCAGTTGCGGCTCTGAAGGTACTCTGGTTGTGACTTCAAACGGAGGCGGGACATGGAAATCGCTTCAGATACCGACCAAACTGCGTCTGACAGACGTGTTTTTTCTTAACCGGACGCAGGGTTGGGTTGTGGGTGATAATGGAATTGTTTTCAAAACAGGGGATGCCGGAAAAACATGGTCTCAGCTTGAAACAGGATATACCAGCGGATTGCGTTCTGTCTGGTTTGATAACGAAACCAACGGATTTATTGCCGGGTATGAGGGTTTATTGTTAAAAACGGATGATGGCGGCAAAAACTGGAACAGAGTGCAGACACCGGAACATATCAGTTTTTACGGCTCGCATTTTGACAGGAATGAATCATTTTATCTGGTTGGTTCTGTCGGGCTGATGCTGGAATCAAAAGATGCGGGAAACAGTTGGGATATGCTTCCGGCATTAACTACCAATTTTCTTCGGGATATTGATGTTGATTCCGATGGCTTTGGCTGTATTGCCGGTTACGGTGTCATTTTAACAAAGCATCCGGATTCGGATCAGTGGCATCGAGCGCCCGATTTTCAGGGTTTACAATTTCAAAGTGTCGCTATTGGCGCCAGCGGCACGGCAATAGCCGTTGGTCATTGGGGCGCCATTGTCCGGACGGATGATTACGGTAAAACATGGTCATTTCATGATCGATATTTTGCGCCGGATATGCTGGATATCGCCGTTAATGATACAAATAAAACAGCGGTGGCGGTGGGCGCTGACGGATGGGCTTTGATCCAAAGACAGGACGACCCCCGCTGGTTTGCATCGCATACCGGCTCAAGGGAAACATTACGATCTGTTGCTGTGGATCAAAAGGGCAGATTCTGGGCAGTTGGCGGTAGCACAGGTTTAGTGTTTCGATATTTACCTCAACGCAACCACTGGACCCAAATAGCGTTAAATGGCGTCGCAGACAGCAATCTGAATGCGATAACTTTTCAAGGTGATACCGCAGGTTTTATTGTGGCAGAAGGCGGTTTGCTATTGAATTCCAATGATATCGGGGAATCCTGGTCAAAGCGACATCTGCCAACACGGCACAGTATGCATGGCATACATTTTACTGATAATCAGAACGGATTTGTTTTCGGTGATAATGGAGTTGTGCTGGCAACACGTAACGGGGGTATCACCTGGCTGGGTCAATTTACCGGTGTAACCTGGGGATTTCGAAATGGAACATTCAGCCACGATGGTCATGCCGTGCTGGTGTCACCGTCTGGGGTTCTTGAAAGCTGGTCAAACGGTCATAATGCGTCCTGGTTTGAAACATATTTCGAGTTTCCTGCGGTTTCAATAGCGTCCGGTGGCAGATATACGGGTATGTTCAACGGCGATATATATGACAGACGAACAGGCGTATCCAGATGTGTTTCGAGTGATCCGATACACGCATTTACTTCGTGTTCAGATGGATACATTCTGGTTGGAGCCGGACGTTTCGGCAGAATCACGACAATCAAATCCCGTGAAGTTAACACGTTCCTTGTCAGACCAGGACCGGAATAGTGCAATGTCTGACCGAACTGGTTTTATATTAATTTGCTGTGGCGCTTTGATTGTTTTCGTCAGCATGAGTCTGTTTTATTCTTTTTACGGCAGAGTATTTCTGGATGCCGGGTTTTATTTGAATGCGGCCCGAGAAGTCTACCAGGGACAAATGTTATACAGGGATTTCTTCTACGTGCAGGGTCCTGTATATCCATACATTTACGGACTGCCATTACACTTTACCGGATACAACGTGCTTTATGCCCGTTGGATATCTCTTGTTTTTGGAGTCATGGCATTGTTGCTGGCCGCCTGGACCGCAAAACGATCAGGGGGTTCCAATGGATTTCTGATAGCATTGCTGATTCTGGCTACTGTTCCCTCACACGCGTATTACTTCACCTCAGTCAAACTGTATGCATTGTCAGGGTTTTTGATTATGGCCACATTTGCAGCGTTGATATCCAAAATGCCGCTGACATGGCGTCATACGCTGGGACTCGTTTTGGCTATTCTGGCTGCCGGCGCCCGATTGACATTAATTCCTGCAGTTTTTGTTATTGCTGTTTATGTTATCAGGGATAGTTATAAAGTCAGAAACAAATTTCCGGTCATTGCTGTCGGATGTGCGATTATAACGGGATTGAGTTTGTCAGCGCCGTTTTTACTGATGGATTCAGAGTCGGTCTTGTATTATCTGATAGGTATTCATACCAGCGCCGCAGAAGGTCCCTATGTGCACACTTTGCCAGCAAGGATTAAAGTGCTGGCAGCAATTGCCGTGACATATCCGCTGCTTACTGTTTTCAGTCTGTTTGCACTCTTCAAATGTTTGAAGAAAAAATACAGATTTGATGTTCATTCACTCGAATTGACTATGGCTGTATCCATACTGCTTGTTACAATTGCTCATCTGACAGCAAACTGGTTTTCAGTCGGGTATCAATCGCTACTGATGCCGTTGACGGCAGCGTTGATAGGAGGTTTGTCAGGAAGGTGGCTTCGATTGGAGCAGCTTCCCAGGATTCTATATGCCGGGCTGTTGTTACTGATTATCGGAAGCGGATTACTAAACTGGAAAAAGCATGTTTGGATTAATGAACCAATGTTGTCTGTTACCAGTTATCTGGATGAGATTGGCCAGGTTATTGATCAATACGTGTCACAGACCGGATCAATTGCCGGCTGCACTGCAATATTTGCACTTCACGCTGATCGGCCGGTTGCCGGAGCGTTTGGAGGCGCTCCCTTCACCTATACACCGAAATGGACGGATGAACAGTGTTTGCGTTTTGGCGGAGTCAACAATTCGATTCTGTATGACATGATGCGCGATCAGACAGCAGAAGCGCTTTTTTTTGAGCCGGACAGTTTTGCAATTGGATTTCCAGGATTTTATCCGGTTTCTGAAGAGCTTCAGGAAGAGGCGTTCCGGGCTATCAACAAGTATTACAGGCACACAGAAACGCTGCGATCGTTGGGGGATGGAGTGTATAAGCTGAAAATGTATATTCCCGAAACGGATGAAATATTCAATGGATCTGAATGAAAAAAATCGCTGGTATTTAATTGTTTTTGGGGCATTTTACTGTGTAATAGCTCTGATAATGGTGTTTTGGGGCAGACTGCATGTAGATGAAGGATTTTATCATCTGATTGCCGCCCTTACAGCCGATGGACATGTTCCGTATCGGGACTATATATATGTGCAAACACCTTTGTATCCATATATTTACGGAGCATTGTCCAATCTTTTCGGCCAGTCGTTTGTGGCTGTGCGCATCTATTCGGTTTTGTTCGGTTTTGCAGCGTTTCTTCTGGCTGTTGTAACGGCCCGTAAAAACGGAGGTGTTACCGCGGCTTTTATTGCGGCTACGCTGATATTGTTCCAGCCGTTTACCGTTTATTACATGACAATCGTTAAGTTGTATGCTGTTACCGGACTCATTCTGGTTTTGCTGGTATATGTTCTGACATCAAAACTGCCGCCGGTATATCGGTATTCAGTTGCTTCAGGCCTTGCGGCGCTGGCAATAAGCATTCGTTTAACCGTAATTGCAGCATTGCCTTTGATTATCATTATTTCAGCAATACGCACAAAGAGAACTGAACGAATAAAAACAGTGGCGGCTACGGTGTTTATCGGCGCCGGTGTTCTTGCTGCGGCGCTGATTCCTTTTTATTTTCTTGCTCCGGAAACCTTTTATTACAGTATTCTGGGATATCATCTGGATAAGGAAGGGTATTCGTTATTTCGACAGATATTGCATCGCCTGGATACGATATTCCGGTTGAGTCGCCTGTATTCGCTGTTAGGACTTACAATAATCGTGTCTTTGTATGTTCGTCTGTCACACCGTCTGAAATCCGGACGTAACACAATCCTTGATAAATGGTCGCCGGGACTGGTTGATGCCGCGTGGGTTATCGGGGGTGTTGTTGCATTTCATTTTGTTTCGGAAGCGCCATACGTTCATCGGTATCTGGCAATGACAGTGCCGGCTGTTGCAATAATTGCTTCACAGGAGATTGTCAGGTTGGCCAAACTGATGGGTAATAAACGTATTCTTAATGGATATGTCTGGGTGGCAATCTGTATGTTGATGTTTATTGCAATGGGGAAACCGGTCATACGTTTTTCAAGTCCGGGTCCGGTTGTAGAATTGAAGACAATTGCGACCGAAATAGCTTTTTTGACAGGTCCGAATGACCCGATACTGACATTCAACAATTCGGTTGCAGTGGAAGCAGAGCGGGATGTTTTGCCGGGGTTTGAGATGAATGTGCTGACGTATGATCCTGACTGGACAAAAGAAAAATGCGAAACATTTCGAGTGTTGAATGTTCAGATGCTTCGTGAGGCGCTGGAGGCTGGTGTTCCGCGAGCGGTATTGATAACCGGGAACACATTTATTGGCAATTTTCCAACATTTTACAATCCTGGTGAAATTGGTGCACGTCCGGAAATCATATACGCACTGGAAAAACATTATCACAGGATACGAGTGTTTCCGGGATTTGGTTTTCTGGGTGAAGACGCGGAATTATATCTTCCGCTTCACAAACAACCGGCCAAAAGTCGCAACGATTTTGACTCTCCGCCTGCAATACATATATATAGATATGATGAATGATAAAAAAATACATGTAAAATGTGCATTAAAAAGGAAAACAACCATGATTAAACTGTGGGTTATACTTGTTGTTTTTGCTTCACTTACGTCGGCAAAAGCGTCATTTAATCTTCAACTGTCGGAAATGCTGCGAACGCGCGGTCAATACTATGATCTGACGATTTCAAGTGAACCTGACGGTGAAAAACTGTATGTTGCGTCGAAACTGGGTATAGAAATTTATTCTCTGGACGATCCTTCCAACCCAACCCTGGATGCTTTTTTTGCAACTCCCGGTCTGGCGAATGGTGTTGCAGTAAATCATCCGTATGTATATGTGGGAGATGTTTATGGATTCAATATCTGGGATGTGTCCGATATCAACAATCCGGTGATGCGAAGCTCAATAAAAACAGATCGGGTTTACGGATATCAGGAACGATTGTATTACAGGGACGGTCTTGTTTATATAGCCGCATACACAAACGGTCTGCAGGTTGTCGATGTTTCGAATCCGGACCAGCCTGTGCTGGTGGGTCACACTCGCGCGGACGCATATGCATGGGATATGGCAATGACGGATGAAGCGGCCTATATTATGGACTTTTTCTCAATGGCGATTATGGATATTCGACGGCCTCGTTATCCAATGAAACGCAAGACCATGAGCAAAATGTTTGCCAGCGGAGCAGCGATTCGGGACAATCTGCTGTTTCTGGGATATGTTGACGGACTGGCAATTCTTGATATATCGGATCCGTTTGATCCGACGATTGTTTCAGATTGGGGGCCGACAGGAAGCGGCACCGCTAATTCAGTGTCCCTGTATAACGATTTTGCGTGTGTAGGTCATGGCAACTATATTGAAATCTATGATGTATCGAATGTTTTCAAACCGATTCAGATATCGTATTTTTTTCCTCCCGGTAATCCGCGAAAACTGATGGCCCATAATGGATACCTGTACACCGTGCTGGATGATTCCGGTTTTCTGGTAACCAACATATCTGATCCCCATAATCCTGTTCAGGAAACCCATGTTAACACAGGTGTTTGGGGAACAAGACTGAATGCTGTTTATGATGACGGATTGCTGTATCTGGTTGACTGGAGTCGTGGTCTTGTCATTTATGATACCCGGCAACCCGAAGGACTGGTTGAGCTTCAAAGCTATTCGGTTCCGGGATCATTAAGATATTGCGTAATTGAAGACAATCATGCCTATCTGGTCGGTCAGGGTGAAATTCAAATAGTGGATGTCACAGAACCGGAAAACCCGGTTTTTCTGGGCAATTTTCATACCAGCGGTCGGCCGTATCATCTGTCGGTGGACACCGAACTGAATCGTATATATATGTGTGACTTGTATGGGTTTTTTATACTGGATATTTCCGATCCGTCCAATATTCAGCGTGAAGGCGCTGTCTGGCTGGCAAAACAGGGCAATCCATATGCATCTGAAGTGATTGGCTCATATGCCTTTGTTGCCAATGGCTGGAGAGGCATAAAAGTAGTCGATATTTCAAATCCCTCCAGCCCTGAATGGGTACATACATGGCCCGGTGACAACTCAAAAAGCTATGTGATGGTGAAGGAAAAAGACGGCAGACTGTTCTTTCTGAACCCATCCCGGGGGATTGATATTATGGATGTATCCGATCCTCTTAATCCAATATTGATTACAACAATACCCTTTGAAAATTTTACTGTTAATGATTTTGTAATTAAAGAAAATCTGCTCTTTCTTGCTGCAGGTATTAACGGAGCAATGGTGTATAATATCCAGGATCCTTTTGAGCCGATTCTTGTTGGATACACTGATACACCGGGTGAAACACTGGGTTTGGATGCGTCTGATGACAGTGTTTTTGTTGCTGATCGCTATAATTTGTCAGTTTATCAAAGACTTCCTTTTGAACCTGATATCCAGGCGCCTTCGGTATCTATTCTTTGGCCAGAGTTTCAGACTCTTGAGGAGAACAAAACGGTTGTTGTCAGAGGGATATCGGAAGATCACCGATCCGGTGTTCGCACGGTTCAGATCAGCAAGGATTTGGGTGAAACCTGGCAGGATGTTTTTGGTCAGACCATTTGGAGCAAGGTGATTTCCGGGTATGAGCCGGGTCCGTTTTCTATCAGAGCCAGAGCGATTGACTGGAGTGGAAATGTCAGTGAAGAGACAGATGATGTATGGTTCTACTTTAATCCGCCGGCGCCTCAAATATTTGTTGCCGGCTTTGATGTCAGCAGTGTTGTACCCGGTGAAATATCGCAGGTTGTTTTGAGCGCGCTTGTGTATGACTCATGGGATGAACAATATATCAATGATATCGAACTTTTACTGAACAATCAGTCGGTGGAACATACTATTTTGGAATATCAGGAAACGCCCGGATACGTATATATGCAGATAATGTTTGAACACACGTTTTATTCCGGCGAAGAGCCCGATATCAATTTGATAGTTCGTGATTACTATGACAATCCCTCGCATCCCTGGCCCCGAGCGCCATCCCGCTGGTAAATACCCCCTAAAAAAAGGTAGGCCCGCCTCCCGGTTTCTTGATGTTCGCCGGAGGGCGGGTTCCGAAGGTAGGCTGACCGAGTCAGAGAGTTTGGCACTCGCTCGGTATGGCAGGCCGTACACGAGGAAAGATCTACTCGGTAGGTAAGAATCACTTTGCCAAACCGCAATTCTTGCCTTTATATATAGCAAGACTTGTGCCAAGCGTCAAGAGAATTTTAACAATATGAAAAATAAGGGTTTTGATAATTATGACTACACATGACGAAGTATACAATATGCATTTCTGACAGTGGAAGATGTAATTATTGCATTAATCATTTTTTGTAATAAGCCAATTGTCCAGAGCCAGATATTTGAGCGCAGAACGGGTCATAACTGCCATTGCTTCTT
>PWNJ01000090.1 GCA_003558985.1 candidate division CSSED10-310 bacterium | reverse complement strand
TGCCGCAGACGGGCGGCCGAAGCGTTTTGAGCGGAGTCGGGGTGAGGCGGTGATGGGGAGAAAGGGAGAAAAGGGGAAAAGGAGTCATGATTTGTGATTGTGATGGAACCCCAAAACAGATGTAGAGACGCCCGGCGGGCGTCTCAAAGGTCAATGGAACCGATCATCTTTTGCCAGGGGTAGGGGCGTTCGGCGAACGCCCACAGAAGGCCGCGCACGGATTACAACGCGAGAGAGGTCCTTGAACATTGAACCGACCCGTAGGGGCGTGGTTTCCACGCCCACAAGAGGACACATGAATTATGGTATAAAACGTTGACAACTTCGGACAGCTGGTATAGAGTTTCGAAAATTCCGGGAGGTCTGGATTGTGAAAACATGTCATATTATATCAATGATTGCAGTGTTGAGTGTCGTTATGTCTTCTGCCGTATTGGCCACGACCGGTCAGATTCACGGCATTGTCACCAATGTTGATGGGATTCCAATGGCTGACGTAGCGATTACGGTTTCAAGCCCGAGTATGCAGGGTATGAGGCAAAGTATTACAACGGATTCCGGAGGATACAGATTTTTCGGATTGCCTCCCGGAGTGTACGAACTGCGTTTTGAACATGATGCGATCCGAACACTTGTACGCCGAAATGTTCATGTGTTTCTGGGTTGCACGACAACGGCCAGTCCGGTACTGCAAAGTGGATCACCCGATGATGTTTTATATCTGACCAGACCGACCGGACTCCTGGACATGAAGAATTCATCATCATCCATTGTTGTTGAAGCCGATTTTGCAGATCGACTACCCGGGACGAAACGTCACCTTCTAATACCAGAAATGAGTCCCTTTGTTACAGAAACCAGCCAGGCTCACGCAGGTGGCGGTACATTAACCGATAACGTCTGGAGCATTGATGGTTTTAACACAACGGATTCGGTAACATCGACCTTTGGAATGCCTGTTCCTCCAGATGCAATCGAACAGGTCAGCGCTCAAACCGGCGGCTTCAAGGCGGAACATGGTCATGCTTTGGGAGGTATTTTCCAGACGATTACTCGAAGCGGTTCCAACCGGTTTCACGGTTCTTTTCGCTGGAAACGCGTGGATACGGACAATCGGTCGCAGGACAAGCAGGAAGCGTATCGAAGATTACCCGATTGGGAGTATGATGAATATGACCTCACCTTTAGCGGACCGATTATGCGGGATAAACTCTGGTTTATGCTGGCCTATCATCAATATACAAGGGACAGTGAGAATCAACTGGATAACAGCGCCTATGGGGACAGTACACCCGTTGACGTGGATTCCGGCAGGATTAGTGATATTCCATTTTTTAAATTGACGTTTCAACCTCTTGACGATCACACGTTTGTATTCACCGGTATCAACTCCAGTGATGAACTCAAAAACTGGTATTGGTCATGGAATTACACTCCGGAAGCGCTGGGCTCTGTTGAGCAGAGTGGAACGTTATACGGGCTGGAATGGACATGGCGAAAAGACACAAATTTAATGTTTGTGACGCGGGTCGGACATCACGAATTTACGATAAAAGAATTTCCGACAGATGGTGACCGGAACTCACCTGCATTTTATGACAGGCATTACGCGCTGGCCTATAACAATTACGGCCGCTGGATTGAGGACACACGAAACCGGTTTCAACTGAATTCCAGTGTCAGTTATTTTATTGACAACCTGATGGGCGCGCATGTCTGGAAAGCCGGTTTTGAGTAGCAAAAACTGAAAAGTGAAATGATTCATGAGATCCCCGGGGGCGCCCGATACACCATACGTCAAAACCCTGTCGGGAATTATTCAGACCCGGATTATTACACTGGTACGGAAGCAACCCGGATAGTTAATCTTCATTCCAACTCCGCTATTGTGACGGGTGAGTATATTGCCTTGTTTATTCAGGATGACTGGTCTGTAACCGATACCGTCACACTGAATCTGGGACTGCGGTATGATACGATAACCTATAAAAACAACGATGGAGATACGAAGGTGCCGGCATGGCAATGGGGGCAATGGAAAGCGGATACCTATCTGACTCCGGAAGGCGATTTTCTGAATTATGCGCCAATGAAACTGGATAGCATGATTGCACCGCGGATCGGTGTTGCCTGGGATATCTTTGGTGAGGGAAAGACAGCGCTGAAAGCGTTTTACGGCCGGTACTACAATCCGTTCAATCTGCAATTGCCGATGATGTTTCAGCCGTTTGATGCGGATGTGTACGCTACGGCCACACAGGAGTATACCGGTCCGGAATGGACGGACAGAAACAGGGACGGTATACCGGATGAAGACTTCTTTTTTGACGATGCCAATTGGCGAACCTCGGAAAAGACGGAACCAGGTGACTGGAATCTGATTGATCCGAATCTGTCTGCTGAATACACCGATGAATTTCTGATCGGGATTGAGCATGAGGTTCTTCCCAATGTAACGTTGGGTTTTACGTACATAAATCGTCGAACCCGTAACATGATTGAGGATGTCGGGTTGTTTGTTGATGAGGACGGCAATGTTGTCTGGACATGGAAAGGCGGTATCAAGGATGATTTTTCAGGGCTTGACCCGGACAAAAACTTTGATCCACGGACATCTTCCCGGGGGCACAATAGTGACTATGCAAAACATCTGTACTGGATCACCAATGTTCCGGGAGCCAAACGTGACTTTTCAGGATACGCTCTGACAGCACGAACACGGCGTAAGAACTGGGATATGGAAGCGAATTACACGTATTCCAGCGCTAAAGGCACACACACTGACCATCATGAAGGTTCGACTGGTATCAGCATGTTTTCAGCCGCGTTTGATACATGGGCAACATCCCAAAACCTTTATGGTTTGTTGCCCTGGTCGTGCCGGCATTACCTAAAAATTGCCGCAGCGTATCATTTTGATTTGACGGATTGGTATCAGATGTCATTTGGAATCCAGGGATACTATCGATCCGGTTATCATTATTCCAAACGGATGACGCCGCCATACACATATAATCCTGACAATTACGATGATAACATCCAGGATCCGTACTCATGGACCGGACGCCCACCCTATGACAGTTATAATGGCTATTTCCCGGAAGGCCGGGGGACTTATGAGCTTCCCTCAAACAACAGATGGGATGTGTCCTGGCAGAACACGATTTCATTTGGGCAGTACGGAGCTCTGACGGTTATTGTTGATATTATTAATGCGACCAATAGTCAGGGTGTTTTAAGGCAGGTGGATATATTCACTCCATATAGACCGACGTTTTTTGGAATGGATAATGCGTGGGCATGGCCAAGGGAATATCATTTGGCGATAAGGTATTCGTTTTAGAAGTGTTCAGCGTTCGTCAACGCAGGTTGCCGTCCCTAAAACAGTTAAAAAAATCAGTTGGGCATCAGTGGCGGTGACTATACCATCGCCATTGCAATCCGCAGCGCATTCCTGCTCGTAAGTCGGAGTAAACGTCCCCAACACAATCTGAAAAGCCAATTGCGCGTCGGCAGCAGTCAGTTCACCGTCCAGATTGACATCTCCATGATTAAGACAGGGAGGCGGTTCAGGAGTTGGCGTGGGTGTCGGAGTGGATGTCGGCTCGGCTGTTGCGGTCGGAGTTGGTGTCGGCGCTGGTGTTTCAGGCGGGAAATGGTATCCCATGTTTATAATGCCGGTATCCGGCACGTGATTGGTAAATGTTGTCAATGTATCCAGACAGATTTCCGGACTACCGTTACATAATACCGATGCCGGGTCGCTGCCGGCATCAATACACGGGCTGTCATTATCCTGACCGGCGACAACTGAACTTAAATATCCCGGCCCCCACGGACCGGTTGTGATCAGCGGATTATCATTAATGTTGCCATCACCGGGCCACGGATCCGCTCGTTGAATACAGCTATAGCTGACTTGAGTCGTTCCGGCCAGAAATGCAACCTCTTCATCCTGATTACCCCAAACGATGCTGTTAATGACTGTGATATCGGAACTGCGTGCCGCTATGCCCCCGCCGATATGGCAATAGTTATCCATAAACGTGGAATTAATAACCACAACTTCCGCATAATCCATGTTCAGGCCGCCACCGAACGATTTGGCGGTATTATCGATAAAAAGACAATTGAAGAAAACAACCGGACCGCCTTCAAATACATCAGCTCCACCGCCTTCAGAGCCCAGATCCGGGTCGGGATTATCGGCAGTGTTTCCAACGAATCGGCAATGCGAAATGATGGCCTGACTATTGTTCAGATAAATGCCACCGCCAAAAAAATAGGTTGTATTGTTCAGAAAAACACATTCAGTTATGATCGGCGATGAATGTAAGACCAGCACGCCGCCGCCGTCGTCGAACTGTCTCATGCCGTCACGTATAGTAAATCCGCGAAGGACGGAAGAATGCGTTTCGCCACTAACAAACATAAATCCTCGTGAATTACCCGTACACTGAATAATCGTGTGTTCCGGGCCATTTTCTGATGCGACGGTAATCGCTTTTCCCATAAAATTGATGTTGTGGTTTCCCGGACCCGTATACACGCCGTCGGCAACAAGCACCGTATCACCGTCAACCGCCGCATCAATACCCGCCTGAATCGTCGGATACTGCGATGGAACATGTATGATGGCGGCTGATAAACCGGCCACGTTGAGTAAAAAAAACGTCAAAAGACAAATCGTATAACGCAAAGATTGATTTTTCAGAACACAATCACTCATTGCACACCCCCCTGGGTTCAATTGTACATATTTTACAAATTGGTTGCCAGTATTCTTGAGTTCTGATGGTCTGTATGGGAAGGGGAATGGGGGAAAAGGAGAACAGGGGAAAAGGAGTCATGTTGAGTGATTGTGATGGAACCCAAAAACAAATGTAGAGACGCCTGGCCGGGCGTTTCAAAGATTGCAATGTTGCAAATCACCCTTCACAACAAACCGTAGGGGCGTGGTCTCCACGCCCTCAAAAGGACGCTTGATTTGTAGCTTAAAACGTTGTTATAAAATGATTTTGCCGACCGATGAGGGCGCCGGCAAGCGACACCACTCCATTGTTTTGTATTACCATATATTATCGTGCTTATCCTTTTTGCCAGCGAAACGATCACGCGGTATTAACAACCGCCACAGCACCGCCGCGGCGATGCATGCGGTGTCGGTACGAAGTTTTCGAACTCCGAAACTGACTGGCTGGCAATGGTATTGACGCAGTGTTCGACGTTCATCATCCGTCCAGCCGCGTTCCGGGCCAACGAAAACAACTGTTTCCGTTTCGCCTGTTTCCGGTAACGCAGAGGCATCATCGGAAGGTAAACCGGATAACTCATCATCAAGAATTATTCGACTGGTTTCCGATGGAAGCGCTTTCAGACATGTTGGCAGGTCTGAAAAAACGTGTACATCCGGAAACAGTGTCTGGCCCGATTGTTCGACACCCTCCTGCACACAATGCATCCATGCGTTATTTTGCCAGAGTGGACTGTGCTGATAGCTTTTTTCACTCAGATCGGCATGAAAAAACCAGATATGCGAAACTCCGGTTGATGCGCAGTCTCGCAAAATACGTTTTGCCTGTTGGGGGCGGGGAAGACCGCAGACAATTCGCACCGGTCTGATCGGCAGCGGCGGTTGATTCAGATCGAACTCAAAGAAAATTTTTCCATCATGAATTTTCGTTATTGTAGCAGTCCCAAGGTTTCCGTTAACAACACCGGCTTTTACAGCATCGCCTTCGGACAGTTTCAGAACACGTCGAATATGCCGGTTACGGCGGTCATGATAGGGCAGCGGCTTGTGCAGTTCCGTTTCGCTGAACAGGATTATGTTCATTCGTCTTCCGGCCGGCCTTTTTCGTCTTTTCGCCGAAATCCTTCCAGCAGAAGCATATCATTTTTCATGGTGATGTTTTCTTTGGGAGGTTGAACATTGGTATGAATACCGAACTCCGCATCATCGATATTTAGCAGAGAAAAAAACGCTTCTTCACCTTCGGTATCTTCCAGAATGGAATACACAATGTTACCTTCGCTGAGTGCGACTCGTCCTTCAACATTCCCGTGAGTAATCGTGATCATAGCGCTTTTCATACCGGCGCTCAGTATCTGAATTATTTCCATCAGTCCCATATCTTTCAGATTTCCGGTGACACCTCTTCGGACAGTAAGCGCGCCGTGCTGACCTTTTGTTCGAGCTATGTTGCGAGCCAGCCGGGCCAGAAGCATATCTTTGGCACAGGGTCTGGGCAGATAATCATCGGCGCCGGACCGAAATGCTCTGGCGATAAAATTGGGATCATTACGAGCGCTCATAAACAAAAAAGGCATTTCCGGCCGATTGGATTTTTTACGCACATGATCAAGCAATTGAAAGCCATCACCTTCGGACAAATCAATATCGGAAACAATCATAAACGGATTGTCTTTCTCAAGTTTGCTGATCCCTTCAGCAAGCCCGGATGCTGACAAAACAATGTATCCTTCTTCGCGCAATTGGATTTTCTGCAGATCGTTATCACCCAAATCGTCCACCAGCAATAGTGTTTCCCGGTATTCGGTGCTTTCACCTTCAGACAGTTCTTTTTTAAGGATACCGACCAGAATTTCTATGACTGCCGGATCAAAAGCGCTTCCAGAATCCATGATAAGCTGATCCAGCGCTTCCCCGCGAGACATACTCGGGCCGCCTGCAGTCGCTGAAATCATATTCAGAAAGATATCAATCGGCGCAATAATTCTGGATCCGATCGGAATGGAATCACCCTCAAGACCGTCCGGATAGCCCTTTCCGTCATACCGTTCCTGCATATGTTTTAATATGTCCTCAATGGGAAAAGGATATTGCATGGCTTGAGTAAACTCGTTTACATCCCATTCCGGCAAATCAAGGTCATAATCTTCAAAAATATCCTGTGTTTTTTTCCAGAAAGGTGTATATCGTTCCTGTAATTCCGGCATTTCATGAATATATGCGGCAACAGTAATACCATCAATGACATCAGGCATCAGCTCCATTCGTATAGCCACTTCGCGAGCAATACGGGATACTTCGTTTGCGTGTCCGACCATCGGCGGATGATACGATTCCAGATACCGTATCGTGAAATTCATCAGGTGATGAAAGGATCGCCGGAGTTTTTTTACGGCATCCGCTTCCTCATGCCCCATAATAACATTGCCGAAATCTTTCAGTGTTCTGACATTGATCGGTATATCCAGTTTCTTTAACTGATCTTTTATAAAAAGAGCATCAGCTCCATATCCTTCCGTCACCAGAACTGTCGCAAAATCTTCAGTCTTCAAAATCTCAAGCGCTGTTTCCCGGTCGGTTTCCCATTGAACATTGTATCCCTCAGCCCGTAACAACTGAAAGGCAGCTTTACCTGTGGCCGGATTTCGTTCCAGCATCAGAACACGGTCGTAATGCCGCAGCACAAACGACGACAAATCGGAATCAACCGTATTCGTTGAGTCTGACCCGTCATCTGCCTGATCTGAACGCTGATAATTGCGTAGCAGTTCATCAATGCTTAAATTATTGTCATCACGTTTTTTATTGGCCATAGACACCTCTCTTTTTGAGGATTTATTCTGTCAATTTCTTAAATAATTCCGGTTTTTGAGCATATTTGACCGCTGTTTCATAAGAGATCAATTCATTGCTGTACAGATTCATCAAAGATTGATCAAACGTAATATTTCGGGCTTCATCCGCAGTCTCAAAATACCGATGTATTTGATAGAGTGATCCTTCGCGAATAATATGCGCCAGTTCCGGTGAGCTGGTCATCAGCTCAATTATCGGCACTCTGCCGCGGATATTCGGCCGCTGAATCAGTTTTTGATTAATGATACCAAGTAAACAGATTGCCAGATGGCGTCGTATTCGGGTTTGTTCGCTGAACGGAAACGATTCTATTATATGTGAGATGGTTGACACACATGATGATGTATGCATCACGGCAAACACCAGCGCGCCGGTTTGAGCTGCATCCAGGACCAGGTCTATCGTGTCGATATCAGCTAAACTGCTGACCAGAATGACATCGGCGGAGCGTCGTGATACCGGTGTTAACCCGGTTTGAAAACTGTCAACATCACGACCGATTTCACGTTGTGTTATCAAACTCTGTTTACGTTTGAACGAGAATTCAACCGGGTCTTCTATGGTCAGAATATGTCTTGAACTGTTTGAGTTAATATAATCAATCAGTGATGCAAGAGTAGTTGATTTGCCGCTTCCTGCGGTTCCTGTGACGATGACCAGTCCTTCCCGATAAACCGGAAACTCCAGCAACTGCATCGGAAGATGAAGGTCTTCCATTGAGGGTATCTGCATTGGTATCAGCCGGAACATAGCGCCCGGACCAAATTGATGTTGAAACAGGTTCACGCGAAACCGCGCCTGATCTTCCAGTTGATAAGCAAAATCAAGGTCCATAGTCTGATTAAACCGATCCTGAAGATGCTCCGGCATTATCTCAAACACAAAATTTTTACATTCATCAGATGTGATTGCGCGGTATTTGACGGGCACAAGGTCGCCGTCAATGCGCAAAACCGGTTCATGTCCGGCGATAAAATGCAGATCAGACGCCTGCTGTTCCATCATTAACCATAAAAACGCATCAATATTTGCCATAATTATTCCGTCATTTCCTGCATCAGTGATTCATATTGCTGTTTATCATAGGTTCTGGAATAGGCATCCTCATGCGTGACAATGCCCTGTCTGACAAGGTTAACCAGTGACTGATCCATTGATATCATTCCACGGTCGCCGCCAGTGGACATCACGGATGTTATCTGGAACAGTTTGTTGTTTCGAATGATACCGGACACGTTCGGTGTGTTGACCAGTATTTCAGCAGCAATGACCGGTTCATCCTTTTCGGCCTGAGGAACAAGCTGTTGGCAGACGATAGCGCGGAGTGATTCTGCTAACAGGTTGCATATATGATTTTGACGAGCGGCCGGGAATGCCTCTATCATTGATTTCAGGATTGTTGATACTGGAAAACTGTTTGTTGAAGCTATGACAAGATGACCGGAACCGGCAGTTGTCAGAACCTGTGAAAGCGTGTCTCTATCAGGTATATCACTAACCATAATAACATCAGCATCCTCACGCAATGCCGCATGCAGCGCACCGGAAAAACTGGCAGTATGCCGTCCGACCTCCCGTTGAATAATAAAACTCTTCTGTTGTTTGTGCAGATATTCAATTGGTTTTTCGATGGTCACAATACGATTTCTGCGCATTTCATTGATGCGGCTGATCAATGCGGCAACCGTTGTTGTTTTACCGCTTGACGGCGGTCCGGCAATCAGGATCAAACCGTGACGGAGTTCGACCAGAGTTTTGACATAATCAGGAAGTTTCAGCGATTCCAGCGGTGGAATAACGTCCGGAAGCAACCGAAACGACAGATTGATACCGGTCAAATGATGCATAACCGAACCGTAAAACCGGCCGGCTCCTTCGATTTCATATGAAAACGCCAAATCCTGTTCGTTGTTGAATTGTGCTTCCAGCATAGGGGACAGTATCGGATATATCATGGACATCAATTGATCATGTGTCAGTGATTCAGATGCCATAGGGGTTAAATCACCGTCGAACCCGGCCATTGGCGGACCGGAACTTGTCAGAATAACGTCGGTCGCGTTTTGACGTCGCGCTTCAGTCAGCAGGGTATCCAGAACAGACATGGGAGTGTTTAACCAGCGCTGATGGCCAGCGTCCTTCAATGCCGCCCTGTCAACTCTGAGTCTGGCAAGCACCTCACCAGCTTTAATCCGCACATCGCGATCGGAATCATTCAGACAGGTTTCAATCATCGGAATACTGTCTGGTGATTTGATTTTTTCCAGAGCATCCAGAATTGCCAGTCTGGATCGGGTATCGGCGGCAGGCAAATGATCCACAAGCGGCTGAACCGCCGATTGATGACCGATATTACCCAATGCATTTGCCGCGGCAACGCACAAACCCGGTATTGCCAGCAGTTCCGACAGTACCGGCACAATATCTTTAGATCCCAGTTTTCCCAGACCAATAACGGCATTTTCTCTGACCCACCAATCCGCATCTTTCAAAAGCAACAACAATGATTCTATCGCCTGCCTGTTTTCAAGATTAACCAGAATATCTATGGCATATCGCCGCAAAACCGGATCATGATGGCCAAGCAATTCGATTGCAGCAGGATATACTGTGGCATCCCGAAGTGTCGTCAGACCTTTCACAACAGATTCCCTGACCCACCAATCCTCGTCCTGAATATACTCAAACACATTGGAAAGAATTGTATTGGCGTCAGTTTCTGCCAGAATACGAGCTGCCGCGCGCCGAACATTGACATCTTCATCCTTCATCAACGCTGAAACAGCATTGTTTTCATCAATATCCACTCGCCTGCTGAGAAGTATAATTGCATTTTCCGCCGCCTGACGAATATGAATATCCGAATCCTTGATTCCTTGCAGCAAAGCCGGCAACTGATCAGCCCCTCCGATCTCACCCAGAGTTGACAAAGCTGCCGCCCGAACACCAACGTTTTCATGTTCAGCACATTTGACAACTGCTGGTAAACTCGATTTATCTGCCAGACGTTTCAGACCTTCCAGAGCTGTTTTGGCAATTGCCTGAGTTTTATCCGTTGACAGTTTTACCAGACAATCCACAGAAACCGGTCCCGGAATTCTTCCCAGTCGTTTGGCTAACAGCAATCGCACCGTATCAGAATCGTCGTCTACACTTTCTGACATTGCTTTAACAGCATCTTCAGTACGCAAATCCGCCAGTATTTCAAGCGCTGTTATTTGATCAGTCTCACTGCCAATTAACAATGTTTGCCTGCATGCGCTTGTAACCTTGTCAGGAGCAATCTCAAAAAGAAAACGTAACGGATCTGAACGGTTGGTCCAGGCGCCCAATATCAATTCACCGGCCAGAGTATCAGCAACAGTATCAACATTGAACGGTTCCAGCAGTTTTTTTGCCAACTGACGATATATCGGTTTCGGATGCCTGAAAAACTGCATGATTGAAGGGATTATTGTTTCGTCAGCAAGCTGCGGAAGTATTCTGGATACCCAAATCCGTGTTTCAGAATCACGAGTTGTCTGAAGCAGTTCTATCAGATCTTCCGGAACATTCGGGTCTTTGGCAAATAACAGTAACTCACCAATCGATTCAAGTATCTCATGTTTTTTCTGACGATTGGTAATCGCTCCCACATCCGATAACACCTGAAACAATTCACGACGCGGAAAACGCCTGCGTTCCTTGAGCTGTTGCAAAAACGCCTGTCGCTCCGTTTCTGTTGACCATGATTCTACCGTGATAATCGGTCGGTATTTTTTCCAGCTTCCAAGGTTTTCTCTGACCAATTGGTATCTCCCCTAAAAAAGACAAAAACAGACCCATCTTAAATTGATTATGACGATTCGTCAATATATGACCGAACGGGCCCTTCCGCCTTAAGCCTTCCGCCCTACGCCTTAAGTCGTGGCCGCACGGCCACAAAAAAGAACAACCTGTTTTTCAATTTCAAAAATTACCTTATCAACAAATTCATCTATCGGTCCGTCGCTGGAACAGCCCGATGCGCCCGGGTGGCCGCCGCCGTTGAACATTGAGGCGATTTTGCTGACATCAAAACCCATTTTGGAGCGTAGTTCACAAAAGATTTTGCCTGTATCGGATTCAATAAACGTCACAGAAACCAGTGCGGATTCCAGCGAAATCAGATATCCAAACACGCCACCGCTCCAGGCATGACGCCAGGTTGCGCCCAATTTTCTAATGTCCTTATAACGCAAAACCGCCATCGCAATACGGTCATCACAGCGCATTTCAAACACCGACAACGCCAGTCCCAGAACACGCAAATCCAGTTTGGAACGATTTTGAACCAGTCTTCGTATAATTGTTCCTGCATCAATATCATAACCCTTCAATTCAGCCGCTGTCAGGAACGTTTCGGCCGTAACACCTTCATTCTGAAAATGACGTGAATCGGTGACCAGACCCGTGTAAAGCGATTCGGCCACTGATGTATCGATCGGCCAACCGGCGTTTTTTATCAAATGATACACCGCCTCACACGTCGATGACGCGCGGGTGTCCACATGATCATAATCCGCAAATCCATCATTGGTGCCATGATGATCAATGTTGACCAGTGGACAACCCAACTCGCGGATTTTGGGTGCAAATCCGGATCGTTCTTCCGAACCAATATCCAGAATAATCGCCAGATCATACTCCGGTTTCAAGTCTTCAGGAGCCAGAACAGTCTCATTTTCAAACAAAAATTCAAACCGGCCGCCAATACTTCCGGCCCATGCAATCGTGATGCGTTTGCCTGCCAGCCGCAATGACTTTGCCAGCCCTGTTACCGACCCGGCCGCATCGCCATCCGGATGCAAATGTGAGGTTAGAAGAATTGAGTCAGCGTTTTCAATGGCGTGTATCAAATCAGAATCAAATGGTTTCAATTAAATGTCTCCTTTATAGGTGACCTGCGGTCACTGGGAAGGGGAAGGGGGGCGCGTCCGTTGGCCGCGAGAACGCTTCGCTTGAGAGCATGCGAGCATGTGAACATGAGAGATAATGATTGCCTTGAAAGAAAATGATGCCAAATTAGAGGTGACCTGCGGTTACTAAGGGGAAAGGGAACGGGAAAGGGAACGGGAAAGGGAAGGGATAATTGATTTGTCATAATATGGTGTCCAGGGATCGTTCCAGAACTGTCATGACGTTTGTCTGCATTCGTTCCAGATGGAGTTTGATCAGATCCTCCTGGGGTGGTCTGCCGGAATCCCGCACAGCCGCTGCCTTAATATATAACTGTTCCAGTTCATCGGATATCTTGACACGCGCTTCAAACCATTCCGGAATACGCGGTACAAACTCAGCATAGTCCAGTTGAAC
>PWNJ01000112.1 GCA_003558985.1 candidate division CSSED10-310 bacterium | reverse complement strand
TGAAAACTAGCGCTCCGAACAAACTGGCGCCGTTTGGAAAGGACGTGGCTTACAGCGAAGGTGATATTGTTCGGGAATCGTATCTGCTGAACTTCACAAACAAGGAAATCGATTACAATCTTGATTTGCATTACTTCGGCGCACGCTATTATACCGGGGATTTCCCACGGTTTATCTCGCCTGATCCGGTCAGCGGTCGCCTGATGAATCCTATTAGCTGGAATCGATATCTATACTGCTGGAATAATCCGATAAACTTGATTGATCCAGATGGAAAAGCTCCAAACGCTTTTAACGACCATTATCATTATAAACCAATGAAGCGGTGTATTTTTCCTGAAGCTGGCAGTGGTGGCGGCGGTGGATCTGTTGGCAAAGGTATCGGGGCAAAAAATAGCATGCCTGGAAAACCGGGTATTACATCGCGAGTGATTACAAACTTAAAAAACGCCATCAAAGGAGTTTTCGGCAGGAGTAACACAAATATTGGTTCATCTAAGACATCTCGACAGGCAAGACGAGATGCAATGCGTAAAAATAACTCACCAACAAGTCGAAGTGCTGTTTTTCAAACAGGAACTGGAAAAAATCGGCAGTATGTAACTGAAGGATCTGATGGTAAGCCAAGAGTTCAAACACATCATACAGCGGACAAGAACCATCCTAATAATCACTGGCATGATGCAGAACCTAAAGTAGATGAGGCTGGTAACTTGTTGCGAAATCGACATGGTCAGGTAAAATATAAAAATTCAGGTAGCAGTTCAGCTGATTATAATGAATAGGGAGAGATGCTAAATGAAGCAGGCAATAAATGAAAGCCTATCTCAAACGATTAAATCTTGGATAGGTTCTACAATAGAATTGTTTCAACCTAGACTATGCTGTGAAATCGATGTAATCACTTTTGATGATGCAATTAGAATAATTCTCAATGTGTTGATTAGTTGGTATCAAAAACTCTTTCTTGTTAGTTATGAAAAGTCAAAAAAGGCATATTGTCTTTTGTGTGACATCTCACATATTGAGGATATTATCGTGAATGGTTTAACTGACGAAGGTACTGTTTCCATAACAGATGTTTCACAGGTTGGGGGTTGCCTGTTTGATTTAACCTTAAATGAGGACGAGAATACTGGCTACACCTTCTTAGCTGCGGCATGGGGATCTCATGAAGAATCAATACATCTGATTAAGCAGAGCTATAAAGGGGTTGAAATTTTTAGAGGCAATTAGTTGCTTCAAAGAGTACAAGCAAGATAGTTGGTATGACTCAAAAACAACTACAAAGGAGTTTAGGCACGTGAGTGACTTTAGCGTTGCAGGGCATCCGAACCTGCTCTCGGAACCCGTCTTATTAAATAGGCGACTCCCAATCTTTTTTGGTAAATCAAGTATTTATGGTAGTATTCATTTTGAGGCTATCATGAGAACCACAAACGAAATATCAGCTTTGAACCTGACCGATCTGAACTCCAACGGTCTGTTTGATATTATCGTTACCAACACTCTCGGCGCACAGGTTTACATTGACGAGGATCACCTTTAATTATGAAACCCGGCATCAAGGGAAGGGGCATGGTTGCCGTCTCACATGTTCTCAAGCGAAGCGTTCTCGGCCCAAGGCCGCGCCGGGCGTCTATCATCCGCGCTGACAAATTTTGTGTTGTGAACGAAAATCGTATTTTATTGACTCTTAACATATGCAGTTGTTGTCAGAGAACTGAAATTTCACCGGGAGAGCATGATGAAAACATACCATACATGTTTAATGACTCTACTTGCAGTTGTTATTTGTTTGCCGGTTTTGGCGCAAGATATTCATCTTGAATTGATTATGCCGGGTGACATGTTTGGTCCCGGTTCGCCATTTTCGCTTTATCTGACTGTGGATAACAGTAGCAGCGCTTTTCCGGAGGCCCAGTTGTATGTGGCCCTGACGCTTGGCGCAAGCGATTTCTGGTTCTATCCTGGCTGGGCTCATTATCCATCCGACATTGACTGGGAGACTGTTTTTATATCACCATACGCATCGGATCAATGGATAATACTTCCAGCATTTTCGTGGCCGTATGGCGCTGGGTCATTTGAAGGCGCTATGTTTCTGGCAGCGATTGTACATAATGGTGAATTGGTCAGTAATCTTGCTGAGTATACGTTTGGGTGGTCTGAAACGCCCCAACCAACTCCAACTCCGACTCCAACGATGACTTCAACTCCAACTCCGACTTCAACCCCAACCCCAACCCCAACCATAACTTCAACGCCTGTGCCAATACCCTTTGAAGTATACATCCCTCCCGGCACGTACATGCGGGGGTCACCATCGGGTGAAACGTGCAGATTCTCTCACGAAGGGCCTCAGCATGAGGTCACATTAACCCGTGAATTTTACATGATGACAACCAACGTAACCCGGCAAATGTGGGCGGATTTGAAGGTGTCAGAACCATCACTGCCAAATGATCCCAGTGATACGACCATAAGCCCGACAATGGATCATCCTGTGCAGCGAGTCACATGGTATGAGGCGGTGCTGTTTGCGAATCTGATGTCATTGCGGGATGGATTCGTACGATGTTATTACAAGGATGCAGGGTTTACAACGCCTGTGGATGCATCGAATTACACATCGGGTTCATTCTATTGCAATTTCAAAGAAACCGGGTATCGGCTGCCGACTGAAGCAGAATGGGAATATGCGGCACGGGCTGGCACAACCGGACCATTTTCAACGCATGAGCCGAACTACACTTTTGGTAATTGTGCTACCTGCTATCCCGATCCGCCCTTGACTGTTCTGGACAGCATTGCCTGGTGGTGCGGGAATACAGGTAGTAGCTGGCCAGAAAAGACAGCACAGCCGGTTGGGACGAAGCTTGCCAATCCGTGGGGATTGTATGATATGCACGGCAACATGTCGGAGTGGTGCTGGGACTGGGCGGGTGCGTACCCATCGGGCAGCGTGACCGATCCGACAGGACCATCAACAGGCATGTACCGGATCTTGCGCGGTGGCAGTTGGGCGTGCACTGCTGCTCGAAGCCGATCAGCGGATCGCTACAGCCGCCCTCCCGGCTTCCGAAGCTACGCCCGGGGTTTCCGTCTTCTCAGGACAACCGGATACACTCAACCTTAAACTTCTTAGCCCTCCGCCTTACGTGCCCTGTGACATACGCCATGGTTGCACCCCTTCAAACTTCAAACGATTGATTACCCTTAGCGCTTGTGAGCTGAGGGCGTAAGGGGCTGATAACCAGATTATTTGACCTTTCTTTGGCTTACTTTGTCCCGGTCATTCAGACAACCAAAGATTAATGGTGAATCAGCATCATGCAGCGCACAGTTCCGTTTCACACTATCTGAGTTGAAATTTGCATAGCAATACAGGCAGCCATGCATGCATGTGTTGTAACTTCCGATGTCGATGCTGGCAACACACCCGCACTCGTCGCGCTGGGTTTTATCTTTCTTAACAATAATGCTCCGACCGGTAATCTCTGATATGAGTTCGTCATCCACACACTTGCCAGGCCGAATCCCGATCGCTGTCAAATCAGTTTTCGAAGCACATGTGCGGATGGTCATGTTCTTTTTTTCGGCAACGCTTTGCAGTTGCTGACCTAACCCGGTTATGACGGATGTATTCATGGTTTGAGTTTCTATCCCCCGCATATTTCGTTCACATTTCCTGTAAGGATGATAAAAACTTGTGACACACGATTTTGTGTAACCTGAAAGACGTGATGCAATGTCAGAAAAAGCTGATTTATGCCATTCGATGGAGTATTTGCCAGTCAGTATTATCGGATCATAACGCCAGATAACCCTTTCAGGCCCCAGATATTTCGACAGCAACATGAAATTCTCAATGTTTGTTTTCAGTTCCGGACGATTGGGTTCAAGATCTTTTTCATACGCGTTAATAGTGAATTGAAAGTAATAGTTGTAACGCTTCAATTCATTTAAACGGGGAATAATACCGACCGGATTTTTTGTCCAGAATACGATACAATCAACGATGCGACAGGACAGGTCAATCTCGCTTACCTGATACGGGTTCATGGGATTTCGAACCAGAACAGAACCATCGTTGATTCTGTTCATAAACCACTCACTGAAAAAAGCTGGGATATCTGTCCGTCTGCTGGCGCTGATAATCATCTGATACCTGTCTATCGGGAACCCCGATCGGCTCTGAACAACACGTCTGTTTATCAGTTTATCGTATCTGATTGAAGCAATACAGACTGATTTTATCGGTTTATCTGTTAGGTGAATTTACCAGCACGAGATAATATCGTAACTCATTCTTTTCAAAAACCTCAGAAGTGGGGATAATTTTCCGATGCCACACTGAAAATCCATCGCTGCGAGAGCGAGCATAAAGTCAATTTGCATGAAAACCTGAAATGCGAGATAATCACAGTTGCGACCAGAAGAAAGTGACATTTGTTTTGGTTATGTTTGTTCAAGTTGAAGTAACAGATGATTTTCTGCCAATAAATGTAGATGAACAGAGGAATTGATGAGAATTTATCTGGATGTATGCTGTCTGAATCGCCCCTTTGATGATCAGACTGTCGACCGAAATTATATGGAATCAAAAGCAGTATTGGTTATTTTGAGCCGCATGGAAGAAGGCGAATGGAAATGGGTCAGCAGTGAGATCGTAGATTATGAAATCAGTAAAACTCCAAATGTGAGACGAATTCAGAACATAAATCAATTAATTGGAAACGCTGACGAATGTATCGCTGTTACCCGGGAGATAGTCAATCGAGCCAAAGAGATTGAAACGGTGGGCTTTGAACCTTTCGATGCAATACATCTTGCATGTGCGGAACATGCAAAGGCAGATATTTTCCTTACGACTGACGATAAACTGATCCGAAAAGCAAGCCAAAAAAAAGAGTTGGACGTCAGGATATCCAATCCGCTAGACTGGTTACAAGAGGGTTTTCAGGATGAAGACTAAAGATATGACATTGGAAGAAATCAGATTGAAGGGATTGGAAGCGCTGGCCGAGAAATTGGGACCTGCCGGGTTGATCAAATTTATGCACTTATTCGATAAAGGTTCCGGCGATTATACACGGGATCGTCATAAATGGCTGCAGGGAATCAACCTCGAACAGATTGAAAAAGAGATTGCTGCATCTAGAAAAAAACCTGCGCCAAAAGCAAGATAAACCAATTTTCGATTGCAACCTCAATCATCGTATTAAGACGTTCAACTGATTTGGTATGGCTTCCGATATATGGAGCATTTGCGTCTGTTGCTGATGATGGGTCTGGCGAAAAAGTGTGGGTGATTTCAATTACAACGGAATAGAAACAATCATGAAAACCATATTACGGGGAATGTCACTCCCTAAAATTGCATAATTTCGGGGAGTTGTGATCCCCGTAATCATGTGATTTTTAGGAGCGGCAAGCTTTTCGGATATGAATTCAAATATGGAACCAAAACAAGGAAAGCTCCAAAACTATGGACTGAAACGTATCCGGAGGCCGAATTTGACGTTGTAAACAGCGCCAATTATCTGGAGTTTGTACTTTGACTCAGATTTAACTCACTTCAATGAAGCGATCGTTTTATTTAGTGGACGGAAAAGAAGCGATCGTTTATTATAGGTGAGTAATGTGAATCCTGACGGTCAATCGGGTTGTCGATCTGCTTGATTGCTCACGCCCGGCCGCCACAAAGGCCCTGCGCGTACTTGAGGCCGCGAAGGAACAGAGTTGTAAACATATCAAATAGTTACGGCTATCCAGTTCACATCTTCTACCAAAAGTCACATTTTTTGGATTGTCATATCCGGTAATCACTGTAGAATACGGGTGTTAAATGCCCGGCTGAATGGCCTTGAGTTTCTATGAGTTTTAAACCCTTTTAGTTAGATAAAATGACGCTGTTTAGAAACAAATATCGAATTGAATCGACTCGCTTGCCGGGATGGAGTTATTCGTCGCCAGGTGTTTACTTTGTTACTGTGTGCTCTTATAACAGGATCAACCTTTTTGGTGACGTTGCAAAAAATGAAATGCATTTGAATGAATATGGTTGCATATTTGCCGATGAATGGATCAAATCATTTAACATCCGAGAGGAATTATTATCTGATGAATTTATTGTTATGCCAAACCATTTGCACGCAATTGTCCATATATCATGTTCATCATGCCAGAATGCCGATGTTTCTGGTCACCATTCTAAAACCCGGAATTATCGTGATGAGACGCCCAGCCGGGCGTCTCTACGGATTGGATTACAACCAGGACAGGATTTTGTTGGGTTGCGTTCGGCATCAATATCATCGTTTATTGCCGGGTTAAAATCCGCTGTTACAAAACGGATAAATACCATGCGTCAAACACCGGGTACCCCAGTTTTTCAAAAACGGTTTTATGATCACATTGTACGTAATGAAAAGGATTTAATCCGCATACGAGAATACATCAGGAACAATCCGGCAAATTGGGAACATGACACATTAAATTGCCTGAATAGTAACTCCCATTAAAATCGAATCCGGCATTTCTTTTCAATGATCTATCCGTTTGTAGAGACGCCCGGCCGGGCGTCTAAAATACATGAATTGTTTAGTAAACAATGTTGACTGCTCAATCTATCTGACTGACCGTCTGGTCACAGAATAGTTTAGCAAATCAATTGACATACTAACCATTAGACTGGTATCGTCCCAAAACGCATCGTGTTGATGGAGGATGCCAAATGAAAATGTCCACCAAAGGTCGCTATGGACTTCGCGTTATGATGGAACTTGCCGGTCACTACGGTTGCGGACCTATGCCGGTTGATACGATCGCCAGAAATCAGGGTATTTCGGGCAAATATATTCATATCCTTGTGATGGGGTTACGCTCCGCCGGACTGGTTCGAACCGTGCGCGGTCCGAACGGCGGTTATGAACTGACACGAGCGCCGCATGCAATCACCGCTCTTGATGTCGTAACAGCGCTTGAAGGCAAAAGCGCTCCGGTCGAATGCGTGGTTGACACCGCCTCCTGTCCACGGACAAACGGGTGTGCAGCACGCGATGTCTGGTGTGATGTGGCGGCTGCCATCGACGATGTTTTGGCCGCGCTCACACTTGAAGAGCTTGCCTCAAGACAGCGCTACCGGACCGAAGAACAGCCGAGCTATTGTATTTAAGGAAAGGAGCTTCACATGGCCAAAATTTACGAAGATGTCAGTCTGAGTATCGGCAACACACCGTTAGTTCGTTTGAACCGGATCACCGAAGGACTTTCGGCGACTCTGGTTGCCAAGATCGAAGGTCGAAATCCGGCTTGTTCGGTGAAATGCCGTTTGGGCGCCGCCATGATTCGCGCCGCCGAACGGGACGGAATCCTGACACCGGGTTCCGACGCGATCACGATTGTTGAACCCACCAGCGGCAACACCGGTATTGCGCTGGGCTTTGTCTGTGCTGCGCGCGGTTATCCCCTGCTTTTGACCATGCCCGAGACCATGTCGCTTGAACGGCGCAGGATGCTGGCCGCTTTCGGCGCGAAACTTGTCCTTACCGAGGGTTCCAAAGGTATGATGGGAGCGGTAGCCAAAGCAGAGGAAATCGTTGCCTCAAACCCCGAAACGCATTTTATGCCGCAGCAGTTTAAAAACCCTGCAAATCCGGACATTCATTTTACAACGACCGGACCAGAAATCTGGAATGATACCGGGGGCAAAATTGATATCTTCGTTTCCGGAGTCGGAACCGGTGGCACCATCACAGGTGTCAGCCGCTACATCAAACAGCAAAAACAAAAAGCCATTCAATCGATTGCTGTCGAACCGATCCATTCACCAGTGCTTACAGCGATTCGCAATGGCGAAGAACCCCGCCCCGGACCGCATATGATTCAGGGCATCGGCGCCGGTTTTAAACCCGATGTTCTTGACCTTGAACTCGTTGACGAAATCGCGACCGTGTCAAACGACGAAGCGCTGGAATACGCGCGCCGTCTGCACCGCGAAGAAGGTATCACCTGTGGCATCTCAAGCGGAGCCGCCGCAGCCGCGGCCTGGCGCATTGCATCCCGGCCCGAAAACAAGGGCAAGCTAATCGTGACGATTCTGCCTGACATCGGTGAACGCTACCTGAGCACCGCGCTCTTCAATGAAACGAATTAGGAGACAATATGACTGGTATTACTCAAAACAGCCCCGATAAACAAACAGCCACACCGTACGAAAAACTCATTGAAAACATCAGACAGCATAAAAGCGTTGTTGTTGCCTTTTCCGGAGGCGTGGACAGCAGTCTTCTGCTTGCCGCCGCTCACGATGCTCTTGGCAAACATGCGCTGGCCGTGACCGCACGGTCTCCAAGCTATCCGGCGCACGAGCTGCAGCAGGCCAAAGATATCGCCGCTATGATTGGAGCGCGCCATCTGATCATTGACTCAAGCGAAATGGACGACCCTGAATACAGCGCGAATCCGCCCGATCGCTGTTATTACTGTAAACGGGAACTCTTTAACGCGCTCCGGAGCATTGCGACGCGTGAAGGATTCGCAGGTATCGTCCTTGACGGAACAAACCATGATGACCGGCTTGATATTCGACCGGGACGAAAGGCCGCTCTGGAGCTTGGCGTGCGCTCCCCGCTGGCCGAGCTGGGCTTCGGAAAGGACCTGGTCAGACAGATGTCCCGGGAACGCGGCCTTCCGAACTGGAATGACCCTGCCTGCGCGTGCCTGGCATCGCGGATTCCCTATGGCCAACCGATCACTCCGGCGCGGCTTCGGCGACTTGGAAACGCTGAGCAAGATATTCGGGCGCTTGGTTTTCGGGTTGTGCGTGTCCGTGATCATGACGGAATTGCCCGAATAGAAACATCGGCCAGCGAGCTGGACCGAGCGCTTGACAGCAACATTCGCCAGCGCATTGTCCAAATCTGCCGACACCACGGTTTTGATTATGTATGCCTTGATCTTGAAGGATACCGCACGGGTTCAATGAACGAGATTCTGGACTCAAAAAATTCTGAAGGAGATGATGGGCTATGAAGATTGACGTCACGTTTACCGGTCCCGTCAGGCGGCCATGGAGCGAAACCAGTCGCACCATTCCGTTATTCGACGGCGAGACAGCCGCCGCGCTCCTGAAACGTCTGGGATTTACACCTGCAGAATCCCGCATGCTCTGGATCGCTGTCAACGGTGAAATGACAACGCTTGAACAAACACTGAACGACGGCGACCGCGTCACGGTCGGCTTAAGATTAGGTGGAGGATAGACATCATGATATATCTTGACAACAATGCAACAACCGCGCTTGAACCGGAAGTGCTTGACGAGATGATGCCGTGGCTTGGCGGCACGCCCGGTAATCCGTCAAGTATTCATTCATTTGGTCAGGAAACGCGGCGCGCTATTGACAGAGCTCGTACCCGGGTCGCGCGGTTTATTGGCGCTCAACCTGAGGAACTTGTTTTTACAAGCGGGGGCACCGAAGCCGACAATCTGGCGTTGTTTGGAGCGGTCGCTGCATCAGGAACAACCACTCCGCACGTGGTTACCACCATTATCGAACATCAGGCCGTGATAAATCCCTGTCGCCATATTGAGAAAGCCGGTGGTGTTGTCGCATGGGCCCCGATTGACGCGAATGGACTGATTCGGCCCGAGGACACCATCGCGCTGTTTAAAGATGATACGCTGCTGGTATCGGTGATGCTGGCTAACAACGATATCGGCACAATTCAGCCGGTCCGGGAGCTGTCGAACGCAACACGCGAGCGCGGTATTCTGCTCCATACCGATGCTGTGCAGGCCGCAGGCAAAATCGAAATTGATGTGAAAAAACTTGGCGTTGATCTGTTGTCTTTGTCAGCACACAAACTCTACGGTCCCAAAGGTGTCGGAATACTGTATGTGCGAAAAGGTATTCGGTTGAAACCGCTCGTTTTCGGCGGCCATCAGGAACGGGGATTGCGGCCGGGGACAGAAAACGTTGCCGGAATTGTCGGGTTTGGCAAAGCCTGCGAAATTGCCGGAGCGCGGCTTGCCGCGGATGCTGCTCGAATGGAGACAATGCGTTCAGCCTTTGAGACGGCGATCTGTGAACGCATCGCCGGAACAACTATCAACGGGCTGAACGCTCCGCGCCTTCCCAACACGTCGAACCTGAGTTTTGAGGGTATTGATGGGGAAGCGCTTGTTATCAACCTTGACCTGATGGGACTGGCGGCTTCCACCGGAGCGGCCTGCAGCAGCGCGGAAAACGAACCCTCACACGTCCTTGCGGCGATGGGTCGAAGTCCGGCCGAAGCGCGCTCATCGGTGCGCTTTTCTTTCGGGCGGCACAATGCAGAAGAGGATGTTGCCCGAGCGATTGAACTTGTGGCGCAGACCGTTCAGCAGTTGCGGGAGTGTCGTCAATGAGTCATGCGCCGTTTTCCGGGCTCGAATCGTCCGAACCCCGGCGCGTTGTGGTGGCCATGAGCGGCGGAGTGGACAGCAGTATCGCTGCGGCGCTTCTTAAGCAAGCCGGTCACGATGTTATCGGCGCTACGTTAAAATTGCAGGAATGCCATGATGCTCAGGGAAGCCGTTCCTGTTGTGGAGTTGACGGTATTGCACGCGCTCGTGAGGTTGCGGGTCAGCTTGATATCCGGCACTACGTCATAGATTGCGTTCGTGAATTTGAGCGCGAGATTCTTCGTCCGGCATGGGACGAATACAGCAACGGCAGAACGCCAAGTCCGTGCCTGATCTGCAATGAACGTATCAAGTTCGGACAGCTTCTGACCTGGTCGAAACGTATTGGCGCATCGTTTGTGGCAACGGGTCACTATGCCCGGATTGAACCGATAGCGGATGGTCAACACATGCTGTTGCGCGGACTGGATACCGGCAAGGATCAATCCTATTTTCTGGCAGGACTGACGTCCCGGCAGCTTTCAGCGCTGCTTTTTCCAATCGGACATCTGACCAAAGCGGAGGTGAGAAATATCGGGCGTTCGATGGGTCTGTCCACTGCGGAGACTCACGACAGCCAGGATGCATGCCTTGTCGCGCCCGGTCAATCATTCGCTGAAATGCTGCGCGAACGGTTTGGAGCGGTTATGCCGGAAGGGGTTGTTATCAATGATACCGGAGACGTCATCGGGCAGCACAAGGGTATTCACCATTTTACTGTAGGTCAGCGTCGTGGACTTGGAATTTCGTATAGTTCGCGACTCTGGGTGCGGGCGATTCGGGCGGCGGACAACACTGTTGTTGTGACCAGCCGAGAAGACGCTTTGTTATCGCAGCGCCTTGCAGCCCGTGGAATGAACTGGCTCATACCGCCCCCTGCCGGCGATGACACCTTTGAATGCCAGGTACAAATACGATATCAGCATCGGCCCGCGAAGGCCACGGCCACGCTCCGGAACGACGGAGCGGTTGCGGTAAGCTTTCATAAACCGGTGCGCGCCATCACACCGGGTCAGGCCGCAGTCTTTTACGACGGTGACAAAGTGTTGGGCAGAGGCTGGATTTATGCCGAATAAGACGTTCGAAAACGCCGGTTCGCGATATATTCGTCAGAGCGTTCTGCCGGTGATTGGTCCCGGGGGTCAGGCAGCTCTGGCCCGCAGCGCTGTTCTGGTGGTTGGATGTGGAGCGCTGGGCAGCGCTCAGTCGGAACTTCTTGCCCGCGCCGGTGTCGGCCGAATTATTCTGGTCGATCGGGATGTCCTGGAAATGCATAATCTGCACCGCCAGCTACTTTTTAATGAGCAGGATGTTCGTGAGCGAATGCCGAAAGCGGCTGCGGCGGCCCGAAGACTGCGGTCGATCAACTCTGAAATCGTAATTGAGGCCGAGGTTGCCGATGTCACATCAACCAACGTCGGCGATTTTATGCATTCTGCTGATATTACCATTGACGGCACGGACAATTTCGAGACGCGCTATCTTTTGAACGACGAGGCCGTCCGGAGCGGGAAACCCTGGGTTTACGGCGGTGTCCTTGGAACGGAGGGTTCCGTTATGGCCGTTCGGCCGGGTCAGGGACCGTGTTTGCGCTGTATTTTCCCGGATCCGCCGAATGCTCACCTGTTGCCGACATGCGAAACTCAGGGCGTTCTGAATGCGGCCGTCGTGTGGGTAGCAGCGCTTCAGGTAGCGGAAGCGCTCAAAGTTCTGGTAGGCGAGTCGGCGACTGATTTCAAGCTTACCGCTCTTGATGTGTGGCAGGGTATGACACAAACAGTCGTCGTCCGGCGCAATGAGACATGCGTCTGCTGTTCTGAAAAGCGTTTCGAATTTCTTAGCGGTGAACGCGGTTCATCATCAAGCGTTTTTTGCGGGCGTAACGCTGTGCAGATCACTCCGGAAAAACCGGCCAAACCGAGCTTTGCCGACTTGCGCCAGCGTCTTGAACCGCTGGGAAAAGTCACAATGAATGGTCTGGTTCTGGAATTTGCCTGCGAGGATCGACGACTCATCGTGTTTCCGGACGGCCGTGTGCTTGTCATGGGAACAACCGACCCTGCTGAAGCCCGGACGCTTGTTGCAAAATATATCGGGAGTTGAGTGACAGCGCGGCCATGCGGCCGCGGGGCTGCTTTGCAGCCGAAAGGGGGAATAGGAGAGAGGGTGAAAAGGAGAAAAAAGGTGTGTTCGATGTCAAACATGGTATTACAAAAATGTAGGGGCGCGGTCGCCGCGCCCTTTTTTTGTCGGAAAAAACTCATTTATAACAACGTTTTATACCATAATTCGCGCGTTCTTATGATGGGATTCACCGAAACGCCATAAAAGAAACATTGTCTCTCATTACGCATGATGCCCTCTCTCGCGTTGTAACCGTCTCTGCCTGACGGCATTTCCGGAACAACTGCGGTCTCTCCCACGAGGGGAGAGACTTTTATAAGTTATTGAATTTAAACCCTCTCCCATTTTGGGAGAGGGAAAGCGACCACAGGTC
>PWNJ01000136.1 GCA_003558985.1 candidate division CSSED10-310 bacterium | reverse complement strand
ATGATGTTTCAGCATCCATCCGGGCAAAAACGCGAATGGCAGATGAACCAGAAGAACAATCCATATAACCCGGGACCAGAACGGTTTTTGCGTTTCATGTGATCGGCAGAAGGATTCCTGTCAGCATGCGTGACGAGCGCTTTTGGCCTGACGCCGCCAGGAGTGTCAACATCGTTAAAAATGCTCCCTGCATTTCAAGCATTGGCTGAACGGAATACAGCATCATCATCGGCGATGTCAGCGACAGTATCAGCGCAATCATCACCGCTTCCCGGACAGAGTTCTTCGTTGCGCACAGGGCGGCCATTTTCAGTGTTACAATGACCGTTCCGGCCCATAATAGCAGGGAAAGCAACCGGGCGGCGGCGAATGTTGGTCCGGTCAAAAGAAAGATAAACGCCAACGCCCATGAATGAAGAAACGGCCACAGGTTTTGGGAGGTTGTCGCCGTGGTGAATGCTGCCATATCCCGCGCTGCAACGGCCTGATAAACACGCAAACCATACAGACTGTGCTCAGCGCCATCCCACGTCGGGGGTCCCTGCGATGCGCTCAGCCCATAATGAATGCAAACACCTGAAAGTAAAATCAATAAAAGACAAACAAAACAAAGGTTTTTATGTATGTATGTATGTATGTATGTATGTATGTATGTATTTTATTATACATTGTTTTTTCCTGCCTGCAACGGATTCATGCATTAAAACTATTGGTGATGGGTGTGGTTGTCAAGACTGGAATTTTTCGTTCGGTCTGTCCGAAAAGGCAATTTCAATCAAATTGTCGTGCCTGATGGGAACTAAGGGCAAGCGCACGGAAACGGCAATCCGTACAACGAGCTGAATACTGGCTTTCCTCAAAGCATATGTGCTGTATGACCGGTTATACGATGGACGGGAAGCATTCTTGACTCATGTCGGCTGGATTTTTTTGTTAACTGATTTCGCTGTTTTTATAATCTCCAAGCTCCCAATCTTCTATTTTGAGTTCATCAATCCTGCTGAACTCTCTTGAATTGCCAGTTACAAGAATGACATTATGGGTCAGTGTAATCGATGCAATCAAGAGGTCATTTGGTCCGATCATCATCCCTTTCTTCTCCAAATTCGCTCTGATTCCGCCATATTTTTCAGCTGAGTTATCATCAAACGACAATAATTTGAAACGATTTACAAAAAGATATTGCTTTTGCAGATTCTTTTCCGGGTGCATGCTTTTCAGTGAACCATAAAAAAGCTCAGCTTTGACAACCGAACACAGTACGATGTCGTCCGGTTTAGTTGCTTTCATTTTTTTCTTGATATTCTCTGATCGACCGTTCAGGAATCTGATGCACGTATTGGTGTCGAGGAGATATTTCATTCTAAAGTATCTCGGATTTCAAATTCATCCTGTTTACCACGTTTAATCGGGTCATCCGATAAGCATCCATACATTTTATCGATAAACTTGATCCAGCTTGTTTCTTGATTTGACTCGTCCTGTTTTCCCAACGGCGTCAGTGAAGGCGTCTTTACCAGAGTCTGTAAAATTCTGTAAATTATTAAAAGATCGTCGTCTTTGATTTTGTCTATCTCATCTTTGATTTTTTGCCTGGTTATCATGTGTTTCACAAATCCTCCTTACCTGTAATTTTATCAATCTACATGGAAAAGATCAAAGGTAACCGTCCCGTAAACCCAATCATGTGCCGGTAATGTTTTCTCTGTCACGATATGCGCCAGGAGATGCACGTTAAAACAGAAAATGTAACCGATTTAAGAGCAATCCTGATGCAAAATGATTCAGGAAGGCAAAACTGCTGAAGTTGATTTCACACCCAACCGAAGCCGGGAAGGACCAATTCGAATTTTAAAATCACGGAAACAGGGATATCTTCAGACGGATAGATCCGCTGGATATGACCGGTTATACGATGGACGGGAAGTATCGTTGACCCATGTCGATCAATTGCGATTTCGAGCGCCGCAATCCGGGCAAGATACCCGGTGTGAATGGGCTGGTGATCAGGGCAATTTAACCGGTTGTGTCAGTTTTGATTTGACATTTGGGTCATATTGGTCATAATGGTCATAATGGAGGTTGATTATGAATATATCTGTAGCTGAAGCTAAAGCAACCTTTTCAGAATGCATTCGCAATGTTGAAGCAGGCAAAACCGTTTTGATAACCCGGCATGGCAAACCAGTGGCTGCTCTTGTGCGCCCCGATGATCTTCAACATCTTGAGCGTTTAAGAAAAGCCGGGCCGGCCGGAGGACTTGCCAGTATTGCGGGTGGCTGGAAAAACAGCAAAGAGCTGGTATCTGTAATAAAAACTTCGCGGCGACAGGGTCAGCGCAACACACTGAATCCGGAACAGGAAAATGGCGTTCCTTTTTGATACGGATGCAATTTCCGAACTTCTGCGCCCGCGACCTGTTAAAGCATATGTGAAATGGATTATGACGGTTGCTCGTGAAGAACAGTTCACAAGCGCAGTTGTAATCGGTGAACTGTATAAAGGTGCGTATCGCACTCGCGATCGCGACCGACATCTGATCAATATTGAGCAACGCATTGTGCCCGCTGTCACTGTATTGCCTTATGATATCAGCATAGCAAAGGTTTTTGGTCGAATCCGCGCTTATCTTGAAGAGTCCGGAACAATCCTTCCTGACGCAGATATTCAGATAGCTGCCACTGCCATAGAACATGATCTGGAGCTTGTCAGCGGAAACCTTCGTCATTTTGACAGAATCACCGAACTGAAAATCAATCGCATCCTTGCAGATTCCAGATAACACTGCTCTGTAATACGGATATCAGGCGTTTTATACGGTCGGAAACCCGGTTGTGCTTCAGCAATGCTGACAGTTTTACAGTTGATCACCGGGCGATTATACGCTGATTTGACAAAAATCACATGAATGCACGAAAATTGATCCTGTCAGACTCTTATTGGGTGAACGCCCGACAGTTCGGGTAATGACGGACCGGTATGGCTGTCGCCGGCGCTCTCAGTATCAAGGAGGATGTTTATGAAATATATTGGTAGAGCAGATTTTATTGTGCTGTTTTTACTGATTATGCCGACACAAAATCTGTTTTCACAGATTATATTGACGCCAGAAGTGACCGGTTCTGTGCATTATCAAAGAGTCGTCAAAGAATATTTCAGGCCCAGTTGGCCCACCAGTTTTACTGTTACGGAGACATATTATCACGTTATTACGGATCGTATCGTCCTGGGCAGATCACATCATCGATTCACCGGAACAACCCCCTCTTATTGGTATCGGGTAAAATACAGTATAAATGGTGAACAGCGTGGAATTGTCGAGTTCCTGGCAAGAGGAGATGACGAAAATCCGCTTCCTGCTGACTGGATGACACAATGGAACTGGACTGCGATGTTAAAAGGATTTATGGTTACTGAAACGAATCAGGATGCATACGTTCGTATTTTTGAGCAGGACCCGCAATTTTCTGATGGTCTGCTAACCGCTGAAGATTATAATTCTTCTGATATGGATCGCATGATTTATCATGAAGAAACGGTTTTGGGAGTTGAACTTGATCCAATAGATATCACAGACCAGTTGCGAAACAGTTTGTTCAACGAATATCCATCAGACTATATTGGAGCTGTGCTTTATTTGGACTTTTGGACGGGCATCACCCGATTATCGAATCCTCATATCGAAATTAATTACATGGATCCATCCACTCCCACACCTTTGCCCACTCATACTCCAACACCGACCCAACCTACACCGACCCCTGAACCCGGTCCGGATTTCCGGTTGAATCTTTCTCTGAATCGAACCATGTTCAGCCCCGGCGATCCGTTTCAACTGGTTGTCACCGTTGAAAAACCGGATGGAAACGCCTATTACCGGCAACCGCTGTTCGTATTGCTTGATGTGTACGGCGAATACTATTTTTATCCGTCATGGAATCCATGGTTTGACTACAAACTTGTTGATATTACTACCTTTATAGAATCAATTCCGATACTGAATTTTGAATGGCCCAACGGGAGCGGTTCAGCAAACGGTATTGCATTTCATGCGGCCATTCTGAACACAGCTCTGACATCCATTGCCGGTAACACCGACACGGTTGTGTTTGGCTGGACTGACGGGTATTGATAATCGCTTCTAACTATTTTGCTTTAACACTGGAAGAACGTTTGGATGCATTGGAAAAGCCTGGATAGAGATAAGAAAAAACCCGGATGCACAAAAATTGCTTTGTCCGGACTCATATTGAATGAACGCCTGGCATTTCGGGTTATGGTGACTCGGTATGGCTGTTACTAAATGTGCCGGTTTTGAGGGAGGTTGTTCATGAAACATATTCTCAGACTGGTTTTTATGATGCTGGTTTTTATGATTATGCCAGCAAAGAACCTGTATTCACAGATTATACTAACTCCTCAGGTCAGCGGAACTGTGCATCAGGTAAAATTTGTAAGAGAATATTTCAAACCCAGTTCACCCATTTATTTCGCTGTCGCTGACACGTATTATTACGTTATTCCGGATAACATCACGCTTGAGAAAACTCGTCATTCTCACACCGGAATAACCACCTGGAGTATTTATCTGGTAAGATATTTAACACTCGGAGAAAAGCGTGGAATTGTTGAATTCCAGATAAAAGGGGATGACCATAATCCGCTTCCCGCTGGCTGGATGACACAATGGAACTGGACTGCAATGTTAAAGGGATTTAGGGTACATGAAACAAGTCCGGGGGCAAGTGTTATGATTTTTGAGCAAAATCCGCAATTCTCCGACGGTGTGTTAAACGAGCTGGATTTCAATTCTTCAGACCATAGCCGCAAGATTTATCATTCACCTATGGCTTCAGGAACACGAATCGATCCCATAGACATTACAGATCAGTTGCGAAATTGTTTATTCAACGAATATCCATCAGACTATATTGGAGCTGTTCTTCGTTTTGATCATCCCACAGGAACTGCCTATTTAACAGAACCCTTCATTGAAATTAATCAACTGGACCCCAAAACCCCCACCCCTCTGCCAACTTTTACTCCAAAACCCCCACAACCAACCCAGACCCCTGAACCCGGTCCGGATTTCCGTTTAACTCTCAACCTGAATCGAACCATGTTCAGCCCCGGCGATCCATTTCATCTGGTTGTCACCGTTGAAAAACCGGACGGAAACTCGTATTACCGGCAACCGCTGTTCTTGTTACTTGATGTGTACGGCGAATACTATTTTTATCCGTCATGGAATCCACGGTTTGACTACAAACTTGTTGATATTACTACCTTTATAGAATCAATTCCGATACTGAATTTTGAATGGCCCAAAGGCAGCGGTTCAGCAAACGGTATAGCGTTTCACGCGGCCATTTTGAACTCAGCCATGACATCCATTGCCGGTAACACCGACACGGTTGTGTTTGGCTGGACTGACGGGTATTAATCGGGTCGTTTGTCCTTCGCCCTAAGCCCTGCACCCTAATTAACCGTCCGGACAAGACGGAAACCAACATCGTTCAAACGTCGGTCTGCAGTAAAGCTACCCCGGGCTGCGGACCGGACAAACAGTGCGGGTCTGAACCAACTACCTCCACGCATCACTCTCGATATGTATGTTATTGGTCCGGTCGGATCGGTTACCGACCCCGATGGATATTCACCAAACCAGTCCCAGCACCATTCCAGCACATTGCCATGCATATCATATAATCCCCACGGATTAGGCAATTTGGTACCAACCGGATGTGCCATTGGGCCGGAACCGGTATCAGAATTCCCACACCACCATGCAATATCATCCAGAACATTTAGCGGTGGATTCGGTTCACAGGTTACGCAGGTGTTTATACTATAGTTTGGTTCATGCATCGAAAATGCTCCGGTAGTACCGGCACGCGCGGCATATTCCCTTTCTGCATCCGTAGGCAGTCGATATCCGTCGGCAAAGTAGTTAAAAAAAACACCATCAGAAATGTAGTTTGTCTCATCAACGACTGTTGCGAACGTTTCATCCACGTAATAACACGGTGTTAAACCTTGTTGCTTTGATAAAAGATTCGCAAACAGTATCGCTTCATACCATGTCACCTGTTGCACCGGATGGTCCATGGTCGGGCTTATGGCCCTATCACTCGGATCAACCGGCAACCCCGGTTCGGCTGATCTCAAATCTGCCCACATTTGTCGTGTTACTTCCGTTTCCATCATAAAAAAACCGCGTGTCAACGTGACCTGATGCTGAGGACTTTCTCGTGTTGAGTGTCGGCACGGCTCATCGGACGGTGAACCCCGTATATACGTGCCGGGAGGAATAAAAACACTGCCATCAGGAGCAGGTGGCGGAGTTGGTGTTGGACCAAAAGGTGTTGGAGTAGGAGTCGGAGTATTTGTGGGTTGGGGTATATCTGCGGTCTGAACAAGGCGAAAACCCCGACCACCGTTTCGGTGATTCGGTCTACTTCCGGATCGATGCGCCGAACGGCTTAACTGCGCAACCTGAAACCAATTGCCACCACGCTCAACTCGTGTCGAGCCTATTGTCGGCCCGGTCGGATTTGTCACGCTGCCAACTGGGTACGAACGATTATACCAGTCCCAGCACCATTCCCATACATTGCCGTGCATATCATATAATCCCCACGGATTAGGGAGTTTGGTACCAACTGGATGGGCTGTGTCCCCGGAATTCCCGCACCACCAGGCAATACTGTTCAATATCTCAAGCGGAACCGAGGGATTACAGGTCTGGCAGGTGTCATCACTATAATTCGGTTCATGCTCTGAAAACGGTCCGGTTGTTCCAGCGCGCGCCGCATATTCCCATTCAGCCTCCGTCGGCAGCCGATAGCCGTCAGCAAAGGAATTGAAATGAACATCGTCAGTAACATAGTTTGTCGCATCAATGACTGTGGTAAACGTTTCATCAACGTAATAACACGGTGTAAAACCATGTTGCTGCGACAAAAGATTCGCAAACAGTATTGCTTCATACCATGTCACCTTTTGCACCGGATGCGCCATCGTGACGCTGTAAGCCGGATCACTTGGATCATCTGGCAGTGTCGGCTGAACCGCTTTTAAATCCGCCCACATCTGTCGTGTCACTTCCGTTTCCATCATGTAAAAACCGCTCGTCAGTGTTACCTGATGCTGGGGTCCTTCAAAACTCCATCGGCATTTCTCATTGTCCGGTGAACCCCGGGTATAACTGCCCGGAAGGATATGAACAAACCATATTGGCGCAGGCGTGGGTGTTGTGGTTGGCGTGAATGTCGGCCCGGGTGTTACCGGAATGGGTGTTACAGTTGGAGAAGGTGTTACAGTTGGAGAGGGTGTCGGGGTGGCTGTTGGACCGGGAGTCGTCGGAACAGCAGTTACGGTTGGTGTCAATGTCGAAGTGGGTGATGGAGTGGCTGTAGCTGCTGGTGTTGTCGGAGTGGGTGTCGGTTGAGGCGCTTCCGACCATCCAAACTGTGTTTGTGCCAGATTGCTGACCAGTTTTCCGTTATGAAGTATAGCGCTCAAAAACATCGCGCCATCAAAAGCCCCTGCACCATACGGCCACGAAAACTCCGGAAGTATCACCCATTGATCCGAAACGTACGGCGGCACAAAAATGGTGTCCCAGTCAATATCAGGTGGATACGATACCCAGGACGGATAAAACCAGTAATTATTAGCGTCAAGTGTCAATGCCACAAACAACTGTGCCTCGGAAAATGCGCTGCTACTGTTCTCAACCGCCAGTGAAAGCGAAAACGCCGAACCCGGCATAAACATATTGCCCGGCATTAAGAATTCAAGGTAAATGTCTTCAGCAGAAGCCGACAAACATATCATAATCATTAGTAAAACGATCAAACATTTATAAACAAATTTCATATTGGTTTACCTTTCCCTCAATACAGCATTTGGAACCTTTTCCTTATATCAGGAGGAACTATACGCTGTTTTTCGTTCATAGACATAATTTTTTCTGCTCCCGGATGCACAAAAATTGCTGTCGCTGGACTCTTTCAAAGTGAGCGTTCGGCATTTTCCGTCCTGAAACACCCGTGTTGACGTGGCCGGAAATTCCGACAGAATTGTCTTTTGCAAGACTTGAGGGTATTGTTATCATTATGATCGTTTCCCGTCGCATTTTCATACCAATTGTTTTAGTTTTGATCGTAATTCCTGTGCACTGGCGCTGTTCTCTGGCGGCCGAAACACCGGATCCATTGCTCGCTGAAGGCGTGATATTCGGCTTATGGACCCAAACACACTATCAGGCCGCTGTGGCCGCTGATCCGGAAGCATGGGCCGGCGATTTTCAACGTCAGCCATTCGAAAACGAAGGTATTCTGTTTGTTTATTCGCATGAAAATCTGCACCTGATTGATTGCAGCATACTGCCCTTTCAAGCCGATATCCTGTTTATCAGTTCATCAAATCAAATTGATTTTATACTGACTCATTGTGATCCGGCAACGCGTGCGGTCAGCCCGGAACCGGTTGTCGCTGCATTATGCATGACCGCCGGTTTCGTTCACGATAACAGAATAGAACCCGGCCAGTTTATCACCTATCCCCGCATGATACGGCTGGAAGCAAAGCCGACAGATCCATTAGAACAGCGTGAAAAATGGCTTCCGGTTCTGGAAAAAACAGCCGCCGATCACTCTGATTGTCTGGCTTGCCAGTTAATTCTGGCAGAACATTACCTGTATCAGAACAGATTCGAAGATGTTATAAATCTGTTGTCACCACTGATGGAAAACCAGCCCGGTCAAGCCGTAATCATACCTCTTGCCAAAGCAATGGCGCTGCAGGGTGAGTTCGATGCAGCCATTGACCTTTTCAGCGCTATTTTGAAAAAAGAAACATCTGAAAAAGCGGTTGTATTTTACGTCATCACGACACTTCATCTGTCCAAACCTGTTGAGGATAGAATCGGGATTCTGACAGATCTGTATCAGGAACACCCCGGTAACATATCTCTGGCTGTAGCTCTGGCAAGAGAACATCTTAAGCTGAATAACGTGGATCAGGCGTTTGCTTTTATTTCACAATGTATTGACTCAATCGGGCCGCATCCGGAACTGATGAGAGAAAAAGGGAATATACTGTTACGACAGGGTGACTATCGCAAAGCAGCCCAGGCTTATCTGCAATACATTGAAGCGGGCCCGTTTGACCCGGGTATTCGTGACTATCGATCGTTTATAACCGTACACCTTTTGCGAAAACAACTGCTTCAAAACAGGTAATAACATGAAAAAACGACTGATGTCCATTGTAACGATAATCATTATCATTCTGATTATTATTGGTCTGCTGGCCACACGGGTTTTTCGCACCCGACTGCCGCGCAATCTGTCGCAGACAACAGAACCAAACATCATTATCATCACGCTTGATACAACACGTGCTGACTACCTGGGCTGCTATGGCAATGAGCATATCCGGACACCTGTTCTTGACACTCTGGCCCGGGAAGGTGTTTTGTTCGAACAGGCCTTTTCGGTGCAACCAGTCACTCTGCCGACACATGCCAGTATTTTGACCGGATTGAACCCGTATCAGCATGGAATACGGGACAATAACATGTATCGTTTAAGTCCTGAATTTGTCACGCTTGCCGATCGGTTCAAAGCCGCCGGATATCATACCGCCGCGTTTATTTCTGCGTTTGTCCTGCATCGGCGTTTCGGATTGAACAAAGGTTTCGATTTGTATAACGATATTTTTATAAACCCTCGGGATGACGGGTTTCATGTGGTTGACCGGCGTGCTTCCGAAACCAGTTTTCTGGTTGGCGAATGGTTAACCATTAATCGTGACGCGCTTATGGAATCGCCTTTTTTTCTTTGGATTCACTACTACGATCCACATGCCCCATACGATCCGCCGGAACCCTGGTTATCCGCGTATGACGATCCCTATGCAGGTGAGATTGCCTATATGGACGACTGGATCGGATATGTGCTTGACACACTGGAGCTTGAAGGATTCAAAGATAACACAATCATTGTCGTTGTTTCAGATCATGGCGAAAGTTTCGGTGAATATGGTGAGCGGACACATGGTATTTTTATTTATCAGCCCACGATACATGTGCCTTTTATTATGCATTATCCGGCCGGTTTACCTCAGGGTGTCCGGGTTGATACACCGGTCAGTGTTGTTGATATCTATCCCACGTTGATGGACATGATGGGCTGGAGTCTCTATGATGATTTAAATAGTCCCGAATATCCTGAATACCCGGGTATCAGTCTTGTAAATGTAATTGAAAACACTGCTCCGAAAACGGTTCGTGCTCTGTATCGGGAAACATATCTTCCTGAAAACTTCAACTGGTCGGGACTGGCCGGTATTCATACCGGAGACTGGCTGTATATTCAGGCGCCCCGCTCCGAACTTCTGCCGCTGGATGCAACTGGCAAGGCCGGAGATGACGTTATTGATCTCCATCCTGAAAAAGCGGAGCAGTATTCCCGAAAACTGATCGAAATGACCGGGCCGGACGGTGGCAGACGCGAATATTGGGACGTTGATACGGACACCATACAAAAACTGGCCGCTCTGGGATATTTCGTGCATCCCGATGCTCATCATGCACAAGAACACAGGGAATCGTTTCCCGATCCCAAAGATAAAATCAGTATTTTCAGCCGGTTTCAGGCCGCTCAAACAATGGTGCAGCAGGGACTCACTCAACATGCCATACCAGTGCTGAACGATTTGACAAAAGAGGATCCCGGCAATCCACGACTACACCATGTTCTGGCCTCCGCGCTAATGAAAAGCCGGGATTATGAAAACGCGGTGACAGTCCTTGAAGGTATTTTGAATGACTATCCTGATGATCTGGATGCACACATGAACCTTGGACATTGTTTTAAAGAACTTGGCAATGATACCGGAGCTATCCGGCAATATCGGGCAGTGCTGGCAATTAACGAAACCAATTACCTTGCACGATTTCATCTGGGTCTTGTGTACCTTCAACGCAATGAATATGAACGGGCGGAAAATGAATTTCTTCTATGCAAGGCAATTAATAACGCCGATCCTGCTATCTTTAACAACCTGGGATACATCGCTTTCAAATGGCAAAACAACCCTGAAAGAGGTCTGGAATATCTGAAACAGGCGCTTGAACTGGAGCCAAACAATCCGCATGTATTGCTGAGCGCCGGTAACGCCAGTAAAAATCTTGGAATGTATTCGGAAGCCACAGATTACCTGGAACAGGCCCTGGCAATTTTACCCGATAACCCTGATATTATTGACGATCTGATTGAAGTCTATGAGGCGCGTGACATGCCGTCGGCCGCCAATCGAATGCGGCAGCGAAAGCATCTGGTGAATAGGTAGAAGGTTAAGGGTTGAAGGTAGAAGGGGTGCAGGCTTAGGGCGCAGGGCTTGGGGCGTAAGGCTTAAGAGGTAGAAGGTAAAAGGTTAAAGGTTGAAGGGGTGCCGTCTGTTGATTTGCGATTGTTTGTAATGGAACCCCAAAACAAATGTAGGGGCGTGGTTTCCGCGCCCTCATAAGGCCGCAATGCGCCGGTTAACTCATTGTAATCGCAGTGTTTTATGTTGGACGAATGTAGGTAGGGGTCTTGTGCCCCTACACAATAGACGGGCATGAAACCCGTCCCTACAGATTTTTATATTAAATACAATATTTTACAAGATATTTCCTTGCAAATTACAACGCGAGAGAGGGCATCATGCGTAATGAAAAACAACGTTTCTTTCATGGCGTTCTGGCGAATACCCTCATAAAAACGCGTGATTTTTAGGATAAAACGTTGTTATAAATATGTTTTTGCCAACCGGTAAGGGCGTTCGCCGAACGCCCTCAAGAGGATGCGTGATTTGTGGTTTAAATCGTTGATATAAAACGTTATTGCCGACCATTGAGGGCGCGGCGACCGCGCCCCTACCCTATGACCTTGAACCTTGAACACTGCGACGCAATTGTTTGAACGAAAACAACAAAACCGATACTCTTTACAGTACGGGAGGACTAAACGATGCGATTCCTGCACACCATTCCATTTATAACAGTCATGATGATCTGCCTGACAGTATCTGTCCGGGCCGATGATTTTTATGTGGATGCCTATTATGGGTGCGATGAGACCGGTGACGGGTCACAGGACAATCCATGGCAACATCTGCAGTTTGCTCTGGATTCCATCGAGGGCACCGCTGAAAATCCCCATACGGTGTATCTGGCAAAAGGGGTCTATCAGCGCGTGGATGATATCGGATCAGGAATCACACCCGGAGACTACATCAGTATTGTCGGGGAATGTGCCAACGAAACACGTATTCATCGCTTGTGGCTGGTCCAAATAGAGGGTTTCTCCATATCCAATGTTTCACTTGGCTATCTATATGCGGGGTATATTTTTGATGCAAGTATTGCGAATTGCATTTTTGTTGATGGTATTCACAGGTTGGTTTCAGCGGAAGTCAGTGATTTGGTACTGAGCAACTGTACATTTGCAAATATAGGTCCAGTCTTCAATATTTGGCACGGTTCTATTGAAGTTCGGAACGGCATTTTCACACAATACAATCAAATAAAAACCGATAGCAGCACATCCAGCCCGGTCATCACGTACAGTTTGCTGGACCGGAATTATCCGGGTGAGGGTAACATTGTCGGGGATCCGAAGTTTGTCCGGCCCGATGCGTTTGATTACCGGTTACGGGCGGATTCACCAGCAATCGATATGGGTGATCCGTCGGATCCGGTGCCGCCGGGATATGGCGGGCGAATAGACATGGGATGTCATGAATATCCGTATGCACCGGTGGTGTTTATTGAATCCGTCAGTTTTCATGAACTGTCCGGAAACCAAAACGGTATTCCTGAACTGGGTGAGACGATTCAACCGCTTGTTACCCTGTGTAACTATGGTGAACCGGCAACGACTATGACGATTGTATTTGAGATTGATCATCCAGTTCAGGAATACCGTTTTGGTTTCCGGACAGTTCGTGAAAACT
>PWNJ01000154.1 GCA_003558985.1 candidate division CSSED10-310 bacterium | reverse complement strand
CCCTGTTTTTGGTCGAACGCGATTATTCACTGGCCGAATCAACCGTGTTCGGATTCTCAAGCGGCATCGGCTGGATGATGGCCATTGTGTCGATGGCCGCAATTCGACAAAAACTCCGAACCGCCCATGTTCTGGCGCCGTTGCGCGGGCTGGGCATCACCATGATTCTGACCGGGCTTATCGCTATCGCATTTATGGCTTTTTCGGGGATCAGTTTATAAAAGGGAGGTACTGTGAATATCGCGCTTCTGGTTATTTTGAGCATTCTTCTTTTCACCGGTATCATCCTGGCTTTGATCGCCGTTCTGTTGATGGCCGAATCGAAACTTGTCCAGAAAGGCGATGTAACGATCGGCATCAACAACGACAAGGATAAAAGTCTGATAACTCCCAAGGGCGGCACATTGCTGAAAACACTGGTCAGCAACGGTATTTATCTGCCGTCCGCATGCGGAGGTGGCGGTACCTGCGGTGTCTGCCGGTGTCGGATCGACAGCGGCGGTGGCGATGTATTGCCAACGGAAAAAACGCATCTGACGCAAAAGGAAATACGGGATAACTGGCGTATTTCATGTCAGGTCAAGGTGCGTCAGGATATGGATATCCAAATACCCGAAGAAGTGTTCAGTATTCGAAAACTGACCTGTCGCGTTCGTTCCAATAATAATGTCGCCAGTTTTATCAAGGAACTGGTCATGGAAATGCCGGATGGGGAAACCCTGGATTTCCAGCCGGGCGGGTATGTCCAGATAGATATTCCGGAATACTCCGGGCTGTCATACAAGGAATTTGATATTGATGACGAATACCGTTCGGAATGGGATACCTACAATATGTGGCAGTTTGTGGCGTCAAATGATGAACCGGCCACGCGTGCCTATTCCATGGCCAATTATCCCGATGAAAAAGGGATTATCATGCTGAACATCCGTATCGCTTCGCCTCCGCCCCGAAACCCGGATGTGCCGCCCGGTGTCGGTTCGTCGTGGCTGTTTAATCTGAAACCCGGCGATGAAGTTCAGGTCAGCGGACCGTATGGCGAGTTCTTTATCAAGGATACCGATAATGAAATGGTATATATCGGCGGAGGCGCCGGAATGGCTCCGTTGCGAAGTCATTTGTTTCATTTGCTGAAAACCATGAGCTCCGAACGGAAAATCAGTTACTGGTACGGCGCGCGCTCGCTTCGCGAAATGTTTTATGACGATGAATTCCGGGAACTTGAAAACAAATATTCAAATTTCAATTTTCAGGTTGCTCTGTCGGATCCGTTGCCGGAAGACAACTGGAGCGGTCCCACCGGATTCATTCACAAGGTTGTTCTGGACAAATATCTGGCAAAACATCCTGATCCTGAAGAAATCGAATTCTATATGTGCGGCCCGCCGATGATGAACGATGCAGTTCAGGCAATGCTGTATAATCTGGGCGTTGAGAAAGAACAGATTGCTTTTGATGATTTCGGGGTGTGAGGTTAGGTGGAAGGTTGAAGGTAGAAGGGGTGCGACCATTGGCGTAAGGCGTAGGGCGGAGGGCGTAAGGCCGAAGGCGGAAGGCGTAGGGCGTAAGGGTTGCTGTCTGTTGATTTGTGATTGTTTGTAATGGAACCCCAAACAGGTGTAGAGACGCCCGGCCGGGCGTCTAAATGTTGCGAGTCATCTTTTACAACAAACCGTAGGGGCGTTCGGCGAACGCCCTCAAAAGGATGCATGATTTTTGGGTTAATTCGTTATTATAAAAGAATTTTACCGACCAATGAGGGCGCCGGCAAGCGACGGTCGCAATAGCCAATAGTCGATTGCCAATAGTCAATTGTCAATGGTTTGTATGGCGCTACATTCTCATTCGTCTGCATACACTTATCCATTGATAATTGTGAATTGTTAATTGACCATTGATAATTGAAATTCTTCTTCTCCTCCTTTCCTCTTCTCTTCTTCTCCTCCTCCCTTCCCCCTCCGGTACATTTTATGCATCAAAAATCCTTTGCCCGTGAGGCGTTTTATCGGAGGAATCCGGCGATGAATGTAACGTATTGTGAACAGACGCGCCTTATTGTATGGGCGCCTGAACGTTCCAACATAGACGGAGATTGAAAACCGTATGAAAACAACCCTGTTTTTTATTCTGATAATTATTATGGCTGTTCCATTCGCTCACGGCGCATGGACATGGCACAATCCGTTGCCGGCGGGTAATACGCTGAACGCGGCTGCGACGGACGGGGCCGGTCAGTTTGCCGCGGTCGGACAGAGCGGATATCTGCTGAAATGGAATGCTCTGACCGATGAATTTTGGGCGCCGGTATTTGACACGTTTCAGCAGATGCACGCGGTAAAAATTTATGCTGACGGCGGAGGTGTCGCCGCGGGTGAACGCGCCAATGTGTTTTTGCGTTCGAACGGACAGTGGGAAATGAATACGCTGCCGACAGCCCCGAACACCATGTTTTATGGGGCTGCCCGTTCGCCTGCCGGAACATATTGGGTATGCGGTGATCTGGGGGAGATTTACCGGTATCACAACGGAACATGGGAACAGACAGCCAGCGCGACAACAGCTATTTTAAAAGATATTGATATGGTATCGGAAACCCGCGGCTGGGCAGTGGGCAATTTTGGCACAGCTCGAGTCTGGAACGGAACATCATGGCAGCATTTCAGTTCGCAGACAACCCGGTTTTTACGACGGGTTTCGGGATATTCAGACACAGTGGCATGGGCGGTCGGCGATCTGGGTACTGTCATACGCTGGACTGGCACAGGGTTTGTTATCGAATCATCAGGAGTCACCCGCGATTTGTATGATGTGGTGGCGGTCAGTGATACCGAGGCATGGGCGGTTGGAAACAGAGGAACGGTTTTGCACAGGACTGAAGATGGCTGGGAGGCCGTGACGGATCCGCCGTTGCCGACTGACGAAAATTTTCGCAGTATTGCGTATGGGGGACCCGATTCGATAATGATAACCGGTGTCAACGGATTGATGGTGTATTTTGATGGTCAGAACTGGACCTCGCTTCAGCAGGACGCGTTTGACAGCTCCGATGTGTTCACGGTGCATGTCTGGTCACAAAACGATGATGTGCTGTTCGGAAGTGAACGCGGCCGGATATACCGGTATCACGATGGACTGTTCGAACAGCAGGCCACCGGCGTGACGGATACGATTCGGATTATTCGTGAGGATGACAGCGCTGTGTTGTGGGCTGGCGGTGATACCGGCCGGTTGCTGATGAATGACGGCGGCGGCTGGATAACGGTTCCGACCGGAGATGATGAAACCATTCACGATATTGATTTTTTGCCCGAGGGTGATATCTGGACAGCCGGCGGACTGAGTGATGATGGATGTTTATCCTGGTCGGTACTT
>PWNJ01000249.1 GCA_003558985.1 candidate division CSSED10-310 bacterium | reverse complement strand
GCCTTGTGATGCGTATAAACAGAGCTTGAATCGGGGCCTTTCGGAGATTCACCATGGGTATTAAACTCAGCCTTGTTTTAGCTGATAAGAACAAGATGCTAACGTATCAAAGCAATACTTGTGCCATTGTCACCGGGTACGATTCCACTGTAACCACTGCCACAGCTTTGCCCAAACCGCCCAGCAGAAGATGTTCTTCGGCAGTGACAATTGGTCCTTTGCCCCGGGCAACAGCAGCAACCGTACGGGTTCCCAACGGAATCCTCCGTTTCTTCTGAGTTTGCGCTAAATATCCGGGAGAAAATGGTACGCAGCGCCGGGTGGATGAACGAACCGGCAGGCCGGTTGCATATTATTGATTTGTTTCCTTGGTGTCCTGATTTGTCAACTCTTTTTTTGCCATGTGAAGTTTTTGCATAAATGGATCATTACTGAAGCTTTTGAACCACTTTTTGACAATCAGATGTCCACCGAATCGAAGAAGATAGTTTCTGAAATATTTACGCCGCCAGTGGGTAAATGCTTTTTGGATGTAACGCACTCTGCCGACGACTATGGTGATGGACGATGTAAAGACAATAGCGGGGAACTTGATGAGAATGTTTTTGACGATTTTCCAGAAATTGCTGAACGTGTAAAATCGATACATCAAATCACCGACAATTTTCTGGATTTCTTCCGGTTCGACTCCATCATCCGGTATAAAAAGCGGATACTGGCCATCATAATATTCCCAGCCGACCTTATCGATGGGTACAATTCGATTTTCCCTGAGTAACCGGTCTCTCAGTTCAGTCCCGGGTAACGGAATGGTCAACAGCACCTGAAGAGTGTCAATTTTCGCCTGTTTTATAAACTCGCGAAACCGTTCAGCACGTTCCTTGAGTGGAATCGCTTTGACTGTTATGTCCGGGTTTCTCGGATAGCCGAAAATGAACATGCCGTGAATGAAAAAACCATATTCATGGAACGTATGTGTCCACTTGAGAAGATCATCTGACAGATACCCTTTTTTCATAGCGATCAATTCTTCATCGATCGGGGACTCGTATCCGATGCAGACGTTATTGATATTGGCCTCTTTCATTGCTATCAGCAAATCCGGGTATCGCGCGTCAGTGATACGGGTCTGAATCGTTATTTTTAACTTCAGATTATATTGTTTTTGATAGGCCGCAAGCATTTTGCAGAATTCAATGGCTTCATCGCGCTTCGAAGCAAAATGATCACTCGTCTCAAAAAACCTTCGCGCCTTTCTGGTTTCCACAAGATGACGGATTTGATTCATCATATTTTCCGGGGAGCTGCATCTTGCTTTTTCCTTTACGGCACAGAATTCACAGTTGGAATTACAGCCCCGGGTGCGGGTGATGGGATAGAGTTTGATTTTGGCATACCGCAGAAGGTTGAAATCCGGCAGCGGGAGTATGTCGAAATTGTGAATCAATGGGCGCGGTTCAGTTTTCTGTAATCTGCCATCTTTCAAGTATGCAATACCGCGGATCCCAGACAGGTCTCCGTCGTGCTCCCATGCACTGAGAAGATCCTTGATTGTTAGTTCACCTTCCCGAAGAACCACCACATCGATGGCATTTTGCAGAGCTTCCTCCACCATTGCCTCCACGTGTTTTCCCCCGGCAACCGTCCTGACGCCTGCCTTTTTATAGAATCTGGCCAGTTCATACAGTCTCGGAACCGTGGATGTAATGGATGCATAAAAGCCCACCACATCAGCGGGTCTTTCTTTTTGAAGCTGTTCATGATCCAGGCGGTTGTTCGAGTCCCGGGGACAGAACTTTCCGTGTAAATTATTCTCGTCGATGACCTCTACATCCCAGTTACCCAGTTGATTTGCATTGGTCGCTACATATACAGGCCCAATGGATGTGGTTTTACCCGCCAGCGACGTATAGATATTGAAATTGGGAAAAACAGGGATGAAAATTCGGATTCGAAAACGTGTTTTGTTAATCATCAAGCAATCTCCTCTAAAAATAATCTCCTCATTGAGATTGATCCTGTCATTACAGATAATTGTAATCATATCATCAATAAGATACAAGATTCGTATGCGTCAGCCTGATATCAGTATTATATGCATTGTTATCGAAAAGACGTCCATTCGTCCGGTCATTCACTGAAACGGTGGAAACCAGACTTGCTGTTTCCATCCTGATCTTTCTCCTGGTTCTGTAAAACCGGCTCGGTAATGTCTATGAATACAGTGGTAAAATATAACGGCTCAGTCGAATAGACATGCACCCGATACCATTTGCCCAGCGGCTCTGAAAACTCTTCAAAAACCTTGTCACCGCCGTTTAACGCGATCGCACCGAAACAGCCGATCCAGTCGAACCCGGATGTGTCTATTCCGGGAATTGCCTCCCGAACCGTTTTACCGATCAGATTTTTGTGTTGCAGACCGGTCATTGTGCTGAAAGAAGCATTGACTTCAAGAAATTCGTAATCCACCGGTGTTCCGCAATCATCAAGAACAATTTTGTGATGCGCTATTCCCAGGATAGGACTGTTGTGCAGATATTCCATATGTTTCATCGCCGCAGATTCCTCTGAATAATAAAGATTTCTATAGCAATATCACGCTAAACTTCTCAGAACATGTCTCAAATGTCAACAATTGAGTGTGCATAAAAAGAATTTTTGTAAGACAAATACTATTTCAAACACAACATAAAACATACCCAAACAAGGAATCCATCTATAATGTCACTACTGCGAATATCAGATGTAACAAGCCCGGTTCTGGCAGATAACTGATACCTTGAGCAGCAGCATGGACGCTGCCCGCTGGCAAAGAAACCCGGCACAATCAAATATTGAAACGATTATTTGGCCCTTTTCAACCAAATCAGTTGAAAAATGGCAAATTCAACCAATATGGTTGACTTCTTTCAGTTTCAGTAGACGGCTGATTCCTGCGAAACATACAAAAAACTGACCAACATGAAATCTGTAATGTATCAAAAGAATGCGCGGCAACAACGGACCTCGAAAATGAGTAAAACCGACTTCAACATGGTGTTATAGTCCCAACGGGATTCGAACCCGTGTTACCGACGTGAGAGGCCATCACAATCAGATTTTCAAAATTGTCCTGAATGCTTTGAAAACCTTGCATACCAAGGCTTTGCGAGCAGTCAGTTATCATCGCCAATATCGCCAAAAACGCCATGAAAATGCCTTTTTTCCGAACAGACCGACACCAAAACGACACCAGATTTATTTTGACATCCTGATCAATATCGGCTATATCGTCCTCTATGAATCAGGAAATGAAAACAGAAACGTACAACCAAATGTTCGAACTGTTTAAAGCCGTAGGTAAAAAACACAACTTCAAAGAAATTGTTTCTGATGAAGATTATT
>PWNJ01000075.1 GCA_003558985.1 candidate division CSSED10-310 bacterium | reverse complement strand
CTGATGACAAATCTTTATTGCTTCAATTGCCTCGGTTCTTGGAGGATCAATCAAGGCAACCAATCCAACAAACACCATGTTGGTTTTTAAATCAGATATTTTTATATCAGTTTTATCCACGTCAACATCACGTCTTGCCGCAGCAAGCACTCTCAGGCCTTGCTCACTCAGCTCATCAACTTGTTTCTGCCAATATTCTTTGTCCAGGGTTCCAACGCCCATATCCGGGTTTAACTGTTTGGAACACATTTCCAGTAATCTGTCCGGAGCTCCTTTCATCAAAATTAAGTGGTTTCCTGCTTTTTTTCTGTTCAATGTGGCCATGTATTTGTTATCGGACTCAAATGGTATAACTGCCAGGCGTTCATAATCAGTATCATTAAACCCGGCTTTTTGCGCAAATACTTTCAGAGCACCCTCTGTTGGATCACCGTTTACTGTCCATTGATCGTCTTCGTTAACCATATCTGCATCGTTACACACCGCCATTGTTTCAATCAGCGCATGAGCATTTGTGTCTTTTTCGATTGACACAGTTGACCCTTTTGTGGTTAATTGACCCTCTGGATTATACCCTGTTCCGCTGATATCATACCTTTTATCTGCGGTGATACAGTGACGCGCTGTCATCTCATTCTTCGTGAGTGTACCTGTTTTATCAGAGCATACGACTGTGACGGACCCGAGTGTTTCAACGGCATTCAACTTGCGTGTTATGGCATTTCTTCCTGCCATTTTTTGAACACCCAGAGCCAATGTAATTGTTAAAATCGCCGGGAGTCCTTCCGGGATCGCTGCAACAGCAAATCCTATGGCAGCCATGAACAGTTCAGATATTTCGTAATCATGAAGAAGGTATCCAAGTAAAAAAAGTAGTCCGGCAGATACAACAATCAGACCTGACAAAATTTTACTAAACCGGTTCATTTGACGAGTTAGCGGAGTAGCCAGTTTTTGAACCTCCGAAATCATCCAGGTAATATGTCCTATTTCAGTTTTTACACCTGTCGCTGTAACAATCCCGGTTCCCCTGCCTGCAGTTATCATCGTACCCGAGTACACCATACAGGTCCTGTCACCTAAATCTGTCTCAGCCTTTACAGAATCAACATGTTTTGCGGACGGAACAGATTCACCGGTCAAAGCAGATTCCTCAACACGCAATTGGACTGTTTCAATTAATCGAATATCTGCCGGAACCCGGTCACCTGATCGCAAACGAACAATATCGCCCGGCACGATATCTTCAGCATCAATTTCCTTCCATTTTCCATTACGACACACCTGGGCATGCATGGAAAGCATTTTTTTTATTCCCGCTAACGCTTGTTCCGCCTTGCCCTCCTGAATAAAACCAATCAAAGCGTTCACCAATACAACAGCAATAATTACAATCGTATCAATCCAGTGACCCAGCAAGACTGTTATTATGGCAGAAATCAGCAACACAAATATAAGCAAATCATGGAAATGCCGTATAAACCGAATAAACCAATTCTTCTTTTTGTCAGCAGGCAGACGATTTGATCCGACGATTTCGAGACGTTTTGCAGCCTCGTCATCATTGATTCCGTCAGGAGTCGTGTCAAGGATTTGCAAAACACTGGCCATGTCAAGTGAATGGGGTTGATCAATAGAATATAATGACTCAGATTCATGTTTCATAAGGTTTCTCCATTGTCGGAAGAAGAACTTCAACTTGCATAACAATAGCACTCGTACAATTTGAATCGCAAGAGTCAAATCATTAATGTATTGACAGCTTCGTTTTTTTCAGCCACGATCAAAGTGCAACATTTACTGTGCCTAATGATGATTTTCGAAGGTGAAAACCAGGCGTTCGCAACCCTTTCGCCTTTCGCCTTAAGTCCTACCCCAATGGTCACCCCTTCAACCTTCTACCATCAACCTTCTACCTCTTACGCCTTCCGCCCTGCCCCGCTTCAGACAGGCTCCAAACAGTGATTATCAAAATCTATTCGAATAAAAAAACGGCCAGCACAAAATGCCGGCCGCTGATATCATTTCAGTTCAATGGATTATTGATCGGTATATCCGAAATCAATATATCCAAACTCACCGACTATATCATTCATTTGATGATTCAGAATAGCAGCGTAGAATTCCAGGCCGGTTACATGGCCTTCAACATTTGGCCATATGAAGGGTGTCAAAGCATAAAACGTGGTCAGTCCTGCTGGAAAATCCATTATTGTCATATCAAAATCCTGTTCCCATGAGGGCCAGAACCAGTATTCTCCATAAACGCCCAGCAGAACGGCTGTTGGCATTCCCAGGACAAGTGAGTCAACGCAGATGTGACATTTCAGCCAGAATTGATCTCCTGCTCGGTATAGTTCTTCTTGTGAAAGTTCAACGCGAGTTCCAAACCAGTCACAATCACCATCAGGTGTTGGAGTAGCTGTAGGTCCAGGTGTATCAGTTGGAACCGGGGGTGGTGTTTCAGTTGGAATGGGTGTTGGAGTTTGTGTTGGTGGTATAGCTGTTGGTGTATATGTAGGTGTATGGGTTGGTGGTTGCGGAGTATCGGTTGGCTGTGGTGTCGGAGTAGGTATTTCCGGGCAGATAAATGTAAACAGACCATTAATGGTGCCAAAGTCCGCGATATCGTCGCGAAGATGATCTGGAATCAACTCACTCGTATCACCTTCATTACAGTTATTACATGTAATATTGAATACAAGAAGTGCCAATACGCCTTCACTACCTGCAGGAATCTCATTGGGCGGCAGTGCAAAACCGGCAATAGTAACTTCACCCGGGTCCGCTTCATTAGCGCCGAACATGGTCCAACCCGGATCCAGATCGCCAGCCAGACCCTCAACAAATCCCAGCATTGTATTATCAAACAAAACCTTCATTGTGAATGCATCAACAACGACGGTTTCGTTGGATAGCCATAGTTCCACTTCAATCTGATCGCCGGTATCGCCACAATAATCCGATCCGATCCAAATCATATCACCTTCCGGTGGAGGCGTAGGTTCAGGCGTTGGGGTTGGCTCTGATGGTGTGGGGGTCGCTGTTGGTTCCGGTTCCGGACAAATATAAGTAAACACACCATTAATAGTTGCAAATCCGGCAATATCATCGCGCAGATTATGCGGTGTCAGTTCACTTGTGTCTCCTTCATCGCAATCATTGCAGGTCACATTAAATGTCAATATCGCTAAAACACCCTCACTACCTGCAGGAATCTCATTGGGCGGCAATGCAAAACCAGCGATGGTTATCTCTCCCGGATCTGCTTCATTGGTACCAAACATCGTCCAGCCCGGATCCAGATTACCTGCGGCACCTTCAACAAACTCCAGCATAGTGTTATCGAACAATACAAGCATCGTGAATGCGTCAACAACAACGGTTTCGTTAGACATCCAGACTTCCACTTCAATCTGATCGCCTGTGTCCCCGCAGTAATCTGATCCGATCCATATAATATCGCCTTCCGGTAGAGGAGTCGGAGTCGCTGTCGGTTCAGGCGTTGGTGTTGGTTCAGATGGCGTTGGTGTTGGTTCAGATGGCGTTGGTGTTGGTTCAGATGGCGTTGGTGTTGGTTCAGATGGCGTTGGTGTTGCTGTTGGATCAGAGGGTGTGGGTGTGGGATCGGATGGTGTTGGCGTTGGATCCGAAGGTGTGGGTGTTTCTGTAGGCGGCAATGGAGTGTCAGTTGGTCCGGGCGTAGGTGGTCCATCACATATAAAAGTAAAAAGACCATTATCGGTATCGAAATCAGCAATATCATCTCGCAGACGATCCGGAATCAGTTCACTGGTATCTCCCTCACGGCAGTCCGGACATGTAATTCTGAACACTAATTCTGCCAATACTCCCTCGCTGCCGGGAGGTATTTCGTTGGGTGGTAATGCGAAGCCTGCAATGGTAATCTCGCCTGGTTCAGCTTCATTGGTTCCAAACATCGTCCATCCAGGATCCAGGTCACCCGCATAACCCTCCATAAAGCCCAGCATGCTTCTGTCAAACAAAACAACCATAGTAAACGCATCAACTACTACCGTTGCATTGGACATCCAAACTTCAACAACTATTTCCTCTCCTATGTCTCCACAATACTCATTTCCAATCCATATTAAATCATTTGTTGCAGAAGTATTTGATATGAGAGCAATCATTATTAAAAACAAAGCTAAATAATATTTTTTCTGCATTAAAAGCGCCTCCTGTTAAATTTTTCTGTATCGTCTGTTAAGAAATAATAATCCCCAACAATTTGAATTATATCATCTGTGAAAAAATTTTACAAAGTGTACCCAAAAAATTTTGTGCTTAAAACAAAGCGGCCGGCTTTTGCCGGCCGCTGAAATCTTTTCAGTTCAATGGTTTATTGATCGGTATAACCGAACACAAGGTATCCGAATTCATCTCCAAAGATATTTGTCATATCAGGCGTCAGCATGGCAGCATAGAATTCAAGTCCTTCAACATGGCCTTCAACTGTTGGCCAGATAAATGGTTCCAGACCGTAGAATGTGGTCAGACCCGGTTGGTAATCCATCATCATCAGGTCAAACTCCTGTTCCCATGAAGGCCAGAACCAGAACTCGCCATACACTCCCAGAAGAACTGCAGTCGGGACATCAGTAAGCATCGCATCTACACAGATATGGCATCTTAACCAGAACTCGTCTCCAGCACGATACAGATCTTCCTGTGACAGTTCAAGACGCGTGCCAAACCAGTCACAATCAGGTTCCGGTGTCGGAGTGGGCTCTTCGGGTTGTGTCGGTGTCGGAGTCGGTTCTTCAGGTTGCGTTGGGGTAGGTGTCGGTGTAAATGTCGGCGGAATGGATGTTGGTGTATGAGTTGGTGTATTGGTGGGAGGCACAGGTGTATCTGTCGGTTCCGGTGTCGGGGTTGGTTCTTCCGGACAGATGAACGTGAACATGCCATTGATGATGTCAAAGCCGGCGATATCATCGCGGAGATTATCCGGAATCAGTTCGCTGGTATCACCTTCATCACAATCATTGCATGTAACATCGAAGACCAGAATTGCCAGGACACCTTCGCTACCGGCAGGAATTTCGTTCGGTGGAAGTGAGAAACCAGCAACAGTGATAACACCGGGATCTGCTTCGTTAGCGCCGAACATAGTCCAGCCCGGATCCAGATCGCCTGCGATGCCTTCAACAAAATCCAGCATTGTGTTATCAAACAGCACTGCCATTGTGAATGCATCCACGACTACCGTTTCATTCATCATCCAGACTTCCACTTCAATCTGGTCACCCGTATCACCGCAGTAGTCTGTTCCGATCCAGAGCACATCGCCTTCAGGCGGTCCCGGAGTCGGGGTCGGGTCGGGATCAGGTGTCGGTGTCGGGTCGGGATCAGGACAAATAAATGTAAACATGCCATTAACTGCGTCATATCCGGCAATATCATCCAGAAGATCAAACGGAATCAGATCGCTGGTATCACCTTCATCACAATCGTTGCAGGTTACATCGAAAACCAGAATTGCAAGGACGCCTTCGCTACCGGCCGGAATTTCAGCAGGAGGAAGTGAGAAACCGGCTACGGTAACAACACCTGGATCCGCTTCATTCGCGCCGAACATAGTCCAGCCCGGATCCAGATCGCCTGCTATACCTTCAACAAAGTCAAGCATCGTGTTATCAAACTCGACTCTCATGGTAAATGCATCAACTGCATTGCTCTCGTTTGACATCCAGATCTCAACTTCAATCTGATCACCGGTATCACCACAGTAATCGTTTCCGATCCAAATCACATCACCCTCGGGTGGCGCTGGAGTCGGAGTTGGTTCGACAGGAGTCGGAGTTGCTGTTGGCTCGGGTGTTGCCGTCGGTTCAGGGGTAGGTGTCGGAGCAGCGTCGCCAAACAGGCAAAACGCACCATTCATATCCGCTGGACTCCATGTACCGGAAACCAACACCTGGGCACCATTACCCGTCGCCGGTCCAGCATCAATCCACCAGAAATAGCAGCCGGTTCCAACATCATCCCCGGCAATAGAAACCCAGCCGGACGAAAGATCAACCGGTGTGGGGAGTTCAGCGTGATACTTCCAAATCGTGAAACCTAACCACTGATCCACAAGTCCGCTATCCATGACTATTGGAGTAACATCGAACGAGTCAACAATCGCGCCGGGTACAGAGCCATCCTGATAGAAGATGATTTCGAAATCGTTCACATTACAAGCTCCAAAACTACCGGTGGCCTCAATCCCCCACCATTCTACAGCAGTGATCGGTTCGGTCAGGCCAGTGAAATCGTCAGCCATGATTTGACCGGTCTGGTTATCAGATTGATACGCATTAATATCGCCAAGCACCGGTTGGGACCATATGGCACCCGGCGAACATTCCTGGCCAAGACTGATTACGCCAGTGTTCAAAATTGATGAAGCATCCAGCCCGGAAATCTGTCCGACGACCGTCAGGGTTGAAGAATCCGCATCGGGCCATTCAGCGCCGGGCGGTATTACGACATCAACAGTTATCACAGTTGAACTGCCATCAGCGACAAATACGGGATTAGCGCTGGTGATTGATGTTGCCCATGTTTCGCCAGATATTGACAGATCAAAATTTTCATCTTCGCCCGAATTGCTGGTCAGCGTAAAACTATGGGTTACAGTCTCGCCCGCTTCTCCATCCATGTTCGATGTTCCGGGAGTAAGATTGATGTAACTTGCCCCACTCGGCATTCCAGTGATTGCGAATGCAATATCACTTTGCGCAAATCCATATTGTGTGCTTGCCTGAGCCCAGGTTGATGGAAAACCGAACCCGCCGCCCGGATTAACAACCATCGCCGCATTTCCATTTGTTGTATCGGAAACATTTCGGCCAAATTGTCCGCAGGCGCTAAAGCCGGCATCAGGATAAAAGACAAGCCAATAGGTTCCGGTCGGAAGTTGTGATGGTGACGGTACTGTCAACAATACATTGGTCAGATGACCGGATGCACCGGTTGATATTGTAAATGCTGTATCACTGGGGGCTGCTGAAAAACTCCAGACCGGAGAATTTCCACCCTCGGGATGACCATCAGGAACACCGCCGGCATCTGCATAAATTTCAAAGTTGAGGGTTGTAGCACACGAAATCGGCCCCCCCGGGTTCCAGGCACCCGCAGGCACAAATATCGTATGGATTTCCATTGGCTCCGCCAGTACAAAATCATCAGCCATGTAGATATTGTATTGAGCATTGCCAGCGTCAAATTTCTGATTCGCATAAGTATCGTCATTCACCGTGCTGATGGGCTGGTCAATAATTGTGACCTGTGCCAATGCAGCAGGCACACTGAAACACATACCTGCAATCAGAGCGTAAAACAAAAGCTTCCTCATAAGGTTTCCTCCTTAAAGAAACAGGGTTAAATCTCCTAATCAAACATGGTCCACTGAGCTGTAAAACAGATAACTGCCATGTCAGCCCTCATGTCCTACTATAATTATGCATAAAATAAATATTAACACAATATATTTTACATTATTTCTATTTGTGTCGGATATAACATCAAGTTGAAGAAAAAAAACGGCCGGCACATAATGCCGGCCGCTGATATCATTTCAGTTCAATGGATTATTGATCGGTATATCCGAATACTACGTAGCCGAACTCATCACCAAAGATATTGGTCATATCCGGTGTCAGCATGGCAGCATAGAATTCCAGTCCTTCAACATGACCTTCAACTGTTGGCCAGATGAATGGTTCCAGACCGTAGAATGTGGTCAGTCCGGGTTCAAAATCCATCATCATCAGATCAAAATCCTGTTCCCAGCCTGGCCAGAACCAGAATTCGCCATAAACACCCAGAAGAACTGCAGTTGGGACATCGGTAACCATAGCATCAACACAGATATGGCATCTTAACCAGAACTCATCTCCGGCGCGATACAGATCTTCCTGTGACAATTCAAGACGCGTGCCAAACCAGTCACAATCGGGTTCCGGTGTCGGGGTGGGCTCTTCAGGTTGTGTCGGGGTAGGTGTCGGTTCTTCAGGTTGCGTCGGGGTAGCTGTTGGTGTAAATGTCGGCGGAATAGAAGTTGGAGTATTGGTGGGTGTATTGGTGGGTGGTACTGGAGTTTCAGTAGGTTCGGGTGTTGGAGTCGGGTCTTCCGGACAGATGAACGTGAACATGCCGTTAATGGAATCAAAGTCAGCGATATCATCGCGGAGATTATCCGGTATCAGTTCGCTGGTATCGCCTTCGTCACAGTCGTTACAGGTGACATCAAACACAAGAATTGCCAGAACACCTTCGCTGCCAGCAGGAATTTCGGCTGGTGGAAGCGAGAAACCGGCTACTGTGATAACCCCGGGATCAGCTTCGTTGGCGCCGAACATAGTCCAGCCCGGATCCAAATCGCCTGCGATGCCTTCAACAAAATCAAGCATTGTGTTATCAAACAGCACTGCCATGGTGAATGCATCAACGACAACGGTTTCATTCATCATCCAGACTTCCACTTCAATCTGGTCACCGGTATCACCGCAGTATTCTGTTCCGATCCAAAGCACATCGCCTTCAGGCGGTCCCGGAGTCGGGGTCGGGTCGGGATCAGGGGTCGGGGTCGGAGTCGGGGTCGGGTCGGGATCAGGACATATAAATGTAAACATGCCATTGATTGCGTCATATCCGGCAATATCATCCAGAAGATCAAACGGAATCAAATCGCTGGTATCACCTTCATCACAATCATTGCAGGTTACATCGAAGATTAGTATTGCCAGGACGCCTTCGCTACCGGCCGGAATTTCGGCTGGCGGAAGTGAGAAACCAGCAACGGTAATAACACCGGGATCTGCTTCATTCGCGCCAAACATTGTCCAGCCCGGATCCAGATCGCCTTCAATACCTTCAACAAAGTCAAGCATCGTGTTGTCAAACTCGACTCTCATCGTAAATGCATCAACTGCATTGCTCTCGTTTGACATCCAGATTTCTACTTCAATCTGATCACCGGTATCACCACAGTAGTCCGTACCAATCCAGATCACATCACCCTCGGGCGGTCCCGGAGTGGGAGTTGGGTCTTCAGGGGTCGGGGTTGGTTCTGGTGTTGGAGTTGCAGTTGGTTCAGGAGGTGTCGGTGTTGGTCCATCAAAGACATTCATAACAACCGGAACATTCCACGGGCTGTTCATTGGATCATTGCTGTTTACAACAAGCCATGCTTCGTATGTGCCGACGCCATCGGTTGCGGCAGCATCAAAAAGAATATCAACGGTGGTCGAATTGCCAGGAGTAATTGTTCCTGAAGTCGGATTGGGCACAACCCACTCGATATCGGCATATGTGTTCATCATGAATGGCGCGGGAGTCACAGGACCGTCGCCGGTTGTTCCGCCGTAAAAATATACCTGGCCGCCACCAGCGCCGGCAGCGCCACCAAGCGCAGAAACTGTCATCGGTTTGTTCAGGTTGGTCCAGGTATTTGCCGCTGGATCATAGGCAAATGTTGTGCCTGTTTCATTCCAGTCATTGCCAGCTCCGACACCAAGAATTATGTTTTCTGTCTCAAGACCGATAAAGCTTGGAGTCAGGTTACCGAAAGCTGCCGGTGGAGTCGCAAGAGTTGTCCATGTGCCGTTTCCTGCCGGATCAAATTCATAGAACTGGTTATGAGCTGACAGGAAATGACCGCCAGCATAAATTTTACCTTCATACGCTGTTCCGCCGCCGAGTATAATTCCGAATCCACCACCACTGACAGGTCCATCATTCATTGTGGTCCATGAGTTTGCTGCGATATCATAACCGTAAGCAACATTCTCTTCAGGGAAACTGCCACCGGGCGCTCCGCCCAAACTGTATATCATACCACCGATAATACCTCCGACATTTCCGCCACGAGCTGTCGGCATAGTGGCTCCAGTCGTCCATGTATCGGTTTCTATATCGTAAATCTGTACTTGGTTTGTTGCAGTAAATGCATCGCTTGCGTACCCGCCAACGACATAAATGTTACCCTGGTAATATTCCGCAACGGCTGCAAATATGGGTGTATTCATTGGAGCGCTGTCTGTCCAGGTACCGGTTGCCGTTTCATAAATCTGAATGACGTTACTCAAAGTACCAGCGGTCGTATCCGTGAAACCACCAATAACAAACAGTTTGCCTTCTGCAAATGTGCTGGCGGGCCACTGTACCGGTGTTGCTGCAGGTGTCACATTCTGCCAATCGCCAATATCACGTGAGCCGGGTTCGGATACAGACATTGACCATGTCAACGTGTCAGTACCGTTATTCCAAATTGTCATGGTTTCATTCAATGTGTCATCAATCGGGACATTGACATTAAATGAAGTCGGATCAATATCGATTTGCGGATAATCGCCCACTTCAGTATTCAGGACTGCTGTCGCATTCAAACCGGATGACTGGCCGGTAGCTGTCAGTGTGCTTGAATCACTGTCCGGTGGTGTTGCACCCGGAGGAATTACAACATCAACAGTGACATCAGCATTGCCGCCGTCAGGCAGAGTTACAGGATTATCGCTGGTGACCGTGGTGGTCCATGACGCGCCGGAGATATCCAGATCGATTGTATCTTGCATTCCTGAGCGATTTCGCAGTGTGAAAGTATGTGTGATAACAGTGTCTGCCGGTCCAATGCCGTCTGATACTTCGGGTTCCAGACGAATATGCGGGTCAGCATCACCAGCGATCAGACAGAACGCCAGGTCAGCGTCATAACCGCCGGGTGCCCAACCAGTGCCGACATCCTGAACAAATTCCTGAGTTCCTGATGTAAATCCGGCATCCGCCCACAGAAACCAGCAAGCGCCACTATCTACCGCCTGAACTGATACCCATCCGTCAACAATTGATACAGGTGATGCAAATTCGGCGCTGTATTTTAGAACGGGGCCCAGAGATGGATTATCAAAAATAAATTCGGATGTTGTTGTTCTAGTAGCTGTTACCGTTTCTGAATGAACAACTGCACCGGGCAGTGAGCCGGCTTCGTAAAACGTGATAATAAAATCAAGATTGGTTTTGGAGCATGAAGACCAGCAACATTGAAGTTCGCCACCCCACCACTCAATAGCAGTTATGGGCATAGTCAGACCATTAAAATCGTCTGCTGAAACAGCATCGTTTTCGTGGTTCATGTCAGAAACAGTGTAAACCTCGATACCCTCAAACGGCTGTGACCAGATACTGTCAGGGTCACAATCGAAATCGGAATCCACTAACCAGCCACCACGGTGATATCCGTTGCCGGTAATGGCAGTGTCATTGTGTGCTACCGGCTGACTGACCGATAACATACCGGCATACGCTGCCGGCAATACTAATGACAAAAAAATAGTAAAAATTAACATCTTACGCATAATAAATGCCTCCCTTAGAAGTTTTAGTAGTTATATGTTGTGAAAACTTTTCATTCCCCACATGGTTTTTACATATAGCATAAATCACTTGCACTTTGCAAATATTGATCGGAAAGGTTTCAGTTTATCAAATTTCATAATGCCCACTATTATTTCGTTTCAAGTATATATTATCTTTGTAAATCATAGTGTAAATGTATGTAAATATTCTATCCTTTCAATATGTTCCTGTAAATATCAGGAACATCTGATGAGGCATTATAACACTTTAATCTCTATTGTCAATATGTCGTTTTTAAGTATGTCTCTTTAATAATATGTTATTTTATATCAAATTATATTTGAATCACAGATCATATAAAAAAACGGCCGGCAATTCAGCCGGCCGCTTGAATCTATTTGATGAATGGCTTATTGATCGGTATATCCGAACACAACGTATCCGAATTCACCAACAATGTTATCCATTGCAGGAGTCAACATCGCCGCATAGAACTCAAGTCCTTCAACATGACCTTCAACTGTTGGCCAGATGAATGGTTCCAGACCGTAGAATGTGGTCAGTCCGGGTTCAAAATCCATCATCATCAGGTCAAAATCCTGTTCCCAGCCTGGCCAGAACCAGAATTCGCCATACACACCCAGAAGAACTGCAGTCGGGACATCAGTAACCATTGTTTCAACACAGATATGACATCTTAACCAGAATTCGTCACCGGCGCGATACAGGTCTTCCTGTGACAGTTCAAGACGCGCGCCAAACCAGTCGCAATCGGGTTCCGGTGTCGGGGTAGGCTCTTCAGGTTGTGTTGGGGTCGGAGTCGGTTCTTCAGGTTGCGTCGGGGTGGGTGTTGGTGTAAATGTTGGCGGAATAGCAGTTGGAGTATTGGTTGGTTCTGGTGTCGGGGTATCGGTCGGTTCCGGAGTTGGAGTGGGCCCCGGATCGTCAGCAAGCGTGAATGGATTTCCTACCAGATCGAAATCAGGATACTCATCTGAACCATTGCGAACTCGTACATACGTGTTATCAACTTCACCCCAGGGCGCTGTGCTTCCATCGCGAATATCATCCGGCAATGTAAAGAATACAACACCATCTGATTCCGTTATCCAGTCAGTAAAACGACCGCTAGTCTCGTCACCGGGGGTTGCTCCGGAATATAACGATGCTTCCCAGTCGCTGATTTCGGCAAATTCCAAACCAAGGTCTGCCAGTGTTACCGCAATCGTCAGGGCATCATCACCAATAGCATCCCGAACAAGCGTCACGGTTGAAGTCACATCAACATCTTCTTCCAGAGTGAACGGGAGTCCAACAAGATCAAATGAAGGATACACATCATTTATGCTTCGCACACGTACGTAAGTGTTGTCCGGTTCATCCCATGGAGCCGTGTCTCCTGGACGCACTTCATCCGGAATATCAAACACAACCTCGCCGCCTGTGACGACTTTCCAGTCTGTGAAACGACCACCGGTTTCATCCCCCGGGTCCGCGCCAGCGTATAATGAAGCTTCCCAGTTCTCCTGATCAACATGACCGAAAATGCCACCCTGATCATCAATCAGAACAGTAATAATACTGGAATCCTGCAATGAATAACTGCGCGTCTCAACATTATTACCAGTGATTTCAAACATGGCCTGAACATCGGCTGCCGGTGGGGTCGGGGTCGGGGTGGGTTCTTCTCGTGGATCGATACGAACAGTAGCGCCGTCGTTCAGTTGAGCATTCAGGAACAGGTCGCCAGCGCTATCAGTGACTGCGAAAACATTGGCAACGGTGCCTTCGGGCAGAGCGGG
>PWNJ01000062.1 GCA_003558985.1 candidate division CSSED10-310 bacterium | reverse complement strand
GCAAACAGTATCAGCGTAAGCGCCAGCAGTAATCCTGAAAAAGTCATCTTTTTCAATCCGAATTTCATTTTCAATCACCTCATTTTATGAAGAGCACTATGATGTTCAATGTATCGTTGCTGATTAAAAAAACGGACGATACATGTTTTTATTATGACATATGTTGGAAATTATAGGAAGAGAAGACAGGAGTCAGAAGTCAAGGTAGAATTTAGAGGGTTGAAGGAGTGCAATCATTGGCCTAAGGCGCAGGACGTAAGGCCTAAGGGTTGCAAACGCCTTTTCAACTATTCACCCTTTCTCCCTATCCGGCTGCAAAGCAGCCCAGCGGCCGAAGGACGCGCCGGGTAGGTTAAATCATTGTAAACGCAATATTTTAAAATCTCTCCTCACAGGAGAGAACGCAGTTGTTCCGGAAATGCCGCCAGGCAGAGACGGATTACAACGCGAGAGAGGTCTTCATGCGTAATGAAATACATTGTTTCTTTCTTGGCGTTTCGGTAAATCCGATCATAAGAATGCGTAAATTATGGTTTAACTCGTTGTTATAAAGAGATTATGCCGACCAAAAAGGGCGCGGCGACCGCGCCCCTACCCTTCGCCTTTTCCCCTATTCGCCCCCTATGTCCTGTTCACGCCCACCTTTTCTCCTTTTCGCCCCATCGCCGTCTCGCCGTATCTGCTGCGAAGCAGCCTGGTGGCCGCAGGCCGCGCACGCATTACAACGCGAGAGAGGTCTTCATGCGTAATGAGATACAATGTGTTTCTTTCATGGCGTTTTGATGAACACCCTCATAATATTTTTTGATTTGTGAACTGTTTTGATGGTACCTCAAAACAAATGCAGGGGCGTTCGGCGAACGCCCTCAAAAGGCCGCGCGGTTACAATAGTCAATAGTCTATCGCCAATATTCAATTGTCAATGGTTTGTATTGTGCCACATCAGCATTTGTCTGCATACGTTTATTCATTGATAATTGTGAATTGTGAATTGACTATTGATAATTGGTGCGCCGTCTCTCCCCTCCGGCTGCAAAGCACCCCTTGCTGCAAAGCGGTCTGTCTCCTGTCTTCTGCTCCTAAACTCAAACGCTGTCGTGCATTAATTGAATCCTTGCATATTTATTTGACTATAATCATTGACTATAGTATATATTTTATTGGAGGATATCGTATGGATACTGTCAATATTTCAACATTCAAGGCAACATGTCTTTCATTGCTGGATAATGTCAGAAAAACCGGTCGGCCGCTTCTGGGTCTTAAACATGGCAAACCCATCGCTCATATTCTGCCACCCCCGCCTCCGCCAAAAACGGAATCCTGGCTGGGATCGTTCCGACACACGGGTCGGGTTACCGGTGATATCATTTCACCCGCTACAAATGAATCCGAATGGGATGCACTGTCAAAATGAATCTGCTACTGGACACACATCTTCTTCTCTGGAGCCTGCTGGAACCTGAGCGTTTACCTTTAGATATTGCAACTGCATTGACTCACACTGATACACAATTATGGCTTTCACCGATAACAACCTGGGAAATTCTTGTGTTGCACGATAAAAACAGAATCCAACTGAACTTGAATCCGGTCGATTGGATACGTGAAATTCTTGAAACCGTTCCGTTACATGAAGCGCCTCTGAATCATGAAGTCGCTCTGCAAAGCCAATCCATTCGCCTGAAACATTCCGATCCGGCCGACAAGTTTCTGGCAGCCACGGCAATTGTTTATGATCTGACACTTGTGACACTGGACAAACAATTGCTTGAATGCCCGGATATCAAGTGTTTTGATCAGAATTGAATTGTCGGCTCAGGGCATAAGGCGGAAGGCCCAGGGCGGAAGGATGGGCATGGATCGTTGACAATTGAGTGACAATCGTGTATATAATAGTGTGCGTATGGAGGCGCTTATTATGAAGTTTGTCAGTGTTCGGGATTTGCGGGGTAAATCCCGTGATATATGGAAATCGCTTCAGGGCGAGCGTGAAATGGTGATTACCAGCAACGGTCGGCCGATTGCGCTACTTGTATCAGTTAATGAAAATACTCTCGAAGAGTCGCTGTCGGCTTTCCGTCGCGCGCGAGCAATGGATGCCGTTGAAGCGCTTCAGCGTCACTCCATCCGCGCGGGAACCGACAAATTAACTTCTGACGACATAAATACCGAGGTTCAATCAGTTCGAAAAAACCGCTCGCTATGATTGTTGTTCTTGATACCAATGTGATCGTTTCCGGCCTGCTTGCACCATACGGTCCGTGTGCAGCCATACTGCGTCTGGTGTTATCAGGCGAAGTATCTGTTTGCCTGGATACCCGCATTTTATGTGAATATGAACAGGTTCTGCATCGTCCGAAATTTGGGTTTGATTCTGAAAATATATCAGCTCTGATTGAATATCTGGAGTGGTTCGGTACGTCAGTTGTCGCATTACCTTTGCCGGTTTCTCTGCCAGATCCCGACGATGCTCCTTTTCTGGAAGTGGCGCGAACAGCCGGCGCTGATTGCCTTGTGACTGGCAATACCCGGCATTTTCCAAAAAAATATCGTTCAGGAGTCCAGGTGGTGTCTCCGGCTGAGTTTCTGGATGTAAATGCATCCAACAAAAAATAAACGCATCCGGCCCGCTGTTAAACCGCTTTACTAATCATTTGACACGCTGTTCACCATTTGAAGAAAACGTTCAACCGCCTGTTTTCCGTAGATCGGCAGACAATACAGTCTTTTTTTTCTGAACGGTCGACCCGCTTTGAATTTTGCCGCCTTCAAACAAAACCGCATAACTTGCAATTCATCGAAGTCACGGGCTGTCAGGCGTATTTCACAGCCCTTTTTATAACGATTTGATCCTTCTTTGGTTTTTCGCTCTTCATTTTGTCTGCGTACGTAGCCGTTTCGGAAAAAGAAATGTGCCAGTTGCCGCATAACTGTTTCGTCAACACGGGTATCTTCACAAGTGTTCTTCGCTTTCATTCTGACGGTGACTCCTTGCTTTAACCGTTTATGACGTACCATACAGAGTGTGTCAAGCTCAAATTCTGACGTTTTTCAGCCGAAGCGAATTATAGACCACATTCAGTGAACTCATGGACATGGCAGCGACACCAATCATCGGGTGCAGTAGTCCCAACGCTGCGATCGGTATTGCCACCGCGTTGTAAAACCATGCCCAGAAATAGTTTTGTTTGATTTTGGTAAAAATAGCTCTGGACAATCGTATGGCAGACACAACCGCCATTAAATCACCCCTTACCAGGGTGACATCCCCGGCTTCGATGGCAATATCGGTTCCGGTTCCCAGAGCGATTCCGACATTGGCCTGTTTCAATGCCGGAGCATCATTGATGCCGTCTCCAACCATCGCAACAATACTGCCGTCTGCTTGCAACGCACGTATT
>PWNJ01000032.1 GCA_003558985.1 candidate division CSSED10-310 bacterium | reverse complement strand
CCGGTACAATGGCAGTCCTTACCTACAACCTGCACTCATATTCAGGTGAAACGCTCTGGAAAGAGAATTGCACCGAAGTTTACAGGCTTGAAAAAAACAACAAGTGGAAAATCATCCATAGCCATTGGTCGATGACCAAACCTTCTATTGATTAATTACAATGTCACACCCTTTAGAGTGCTTATGGACAAATTATTGACATTCACTGACAGACAAGCTTTTCGGGAATGGCTGGGCAAGTATGGTACAGAGAGCGATGGCATATGGTTACTCTTTAGTAAAAAAGGGAAATCTGTCATACTTTCTGTCGGCGATGCACAAATACAGATGTTTAGCGAGATCATTCAGCCGCATGAGCCTGCTTATACAAATTTACTGGCTATGTCGCATTCGGTACAGCGTATATATACCGGATTTTATCTTGATGCCAAATCTGACAAAACCCGTCAGGCCCGGCTGGAAAAGATTATTGACAGACTTAACAGGAATCTGAAGCCAATGTGAAATAGTATAATGAGAATTATTTTTTGCAGCTGGCCACCTATACGCATTACACAAAGGGAGAATTTACTGTGTGTCGTGCCATTTAGTTAGCTTGCTTAGCCAGAAACCGGCGGTGGCTGAAACATGTCTGTAATGCCGCAGTGATTAATCAACTCGAAGAGGTGAACAATGGAATTTTTACCTGATTTTAGGTTAGGATGGCTAAACGGATGGCTCCTTCTAGGATTGCTAATTGTGGCAGATGGTGTATTGTTTTTAGCTTTTCAGAAGAATACTGTAACACGGCTTTTTGATCGCTCTGGTTGGAGAAAATGGCAGATAGTTATTACCGTGATTGGGAAACTTCTGGCATTAGTTGTTATCCTGATGATCATATTTACACCACTGAAGTTGGGATCTTACGCTTTCATCATTGGGGCGATGCTAGTGGGTTTTGGTTTGATCATACTGATAAAGGCACTTTTAGACTTTAGAAACTCTGTTCCCGACCAACCGGTCACACAGGGAATATATAGGTTTACTCGTCATCCGCAGAATCTGGCTTCTTCAATGGTTATTTTGGGTTGCACGATCGCGATTGGATCATGGCTCTCTCTGATCCTATTCGTTGTGGCACGTATAATTCTTCATGTAAATCTGATAGCAGAGGAAGAAGTCTGTTTGCATATGTATGGAGACGCCTATCGCGATTACATGAAGCAAGTGCCAGGGTACTTATTCTTCTCCTAATGGGGCAAACGGTTCTAGAATTCATGGTGCGGCATAACAATTCGTTGAAGCGGACGCCGGGAGCTGCTAATTATTCAATTCAAGGATTGTGACGGAGCCGCTTAGCTCAAAGCCGTTAGGGAGTTGAATTTTGTGAATAGACTGACTTTGGGCCACGGGTTTTCTTTCAGTGTTATTTGGAGTAGGACATTTGCTGACTCCCCATGCCAGTTGGATCACTGCCTTAAATCTGACTATCTTCGGTGTTATGCATGCCATAGGGTACTTAAAGACTAAATCTCTCTGGTTCCCGGCTGGACTGCACTTCTCATGGAATTTTGTTATGCGTAATGTTTACGGCTTTCCTGTAAGCGGTACCGTGTCGGCAAACTCACTGCTTGTTGTGGAGATGAATGGACCAATCTGGTTAACCGGCGGCAATTATGGCCCGGAGGCTGGGATTCCTGCGCAGCTACTGATGACTGTCGCTTGTTTCCTAATAGCCTTCGGGTTATAAGCCTTTATCCGGCACCGAAGGTTATGGCATTTAGAAAAAGGTATGAGGATATGTTTATATAATGTCCCACAATGAGACAAGCCGTTTCCTAACAGCGGTTAGAATTTGACAAAACCGCTGTACTAAAAATGAATTACTGCTTTTTAATCAAAATTTTTATAAGTTTTATCATATTCAATATAAATGGTTTTGTAGGTTAAACCACCGTTAGCCGGATATGATCCAAATGAACTCAAAAAAGTTTAACATCAGAAGTGCTATACCAGAGGATGTGGCTGTTCTCCCTGAGATTGAGCGGTTAGCCGGGTATATGTTTAAATCCTATCCTGGAGACCTCGGCATTTCTGAAGAAATCTACGAAAACCCCTGCACAGTCGAGACATTTGCTGCAGCGCAAGAGGCTGGCCTTCTGTGGGTCGCCACCGTTTTTGGTGGGGAACTCGTCGGCTTTGCATTAGTCATAGAGATCGAGGGGTACGCGCATCTGGAAGAGATCGATGTTCTCCCAGCATATGGCGGCAAAGGGATTGGGTCGGCGCTGCTTGCCAAGGTGTGTTCATGGGCGAAAGAGAAGGGCTATCCGGCAGTCACGCTCCGGACGTTCAGGTATGTCCCGTGGAACGCTCCGTTCTATCATAGCCGGGGGTTTCGTGTTGTTGATAGTTCAATGCTATCGCCAGCGCACGTGCGGCTGGAGGCTTCGGAACGGGAACGTGGGCTACGGACGGATAATCGGGTGACGATGGTGTACGAAACGGTTTATTAACACCCAAATAGTGCCGACGTGTTAACCATTCTTGTGTCTTTATTTCGCCGCGGTGTGAGGTTTATTTGGGTCGTTAGTTGGCTTAATTTAATAAGTCTGTTATGTCGAAATCGAATAGAATTTTTAAGCCAGGAATTATTATAGGTAATCCAAGGACTGCAAATAGCACACGGAAATTTATTGACGGCAGTATACGTTCTCAAACAACTCTACGAACTGCTGCTATTGGAATTGGAACATATAAACCAGGCTGGAGATGGTCTTTACATGCAGGGGCACAAACGGGTAACCAATCTGAGAACCACATTGGTTATGTAATTTCTGGACGTATGAAAGTCAAAGATCCATTCGGCAATGAAGCGGAGATAGAGCCGGGATATGCATTTGAGATCATTCCAGGAAGTGATGCATGGGTAATTGGAAATGAACCATGTTTTGCTCTTGACTTCATCCCCATAAGCAATGCTGCTAAGTCAAAATAAAAGATGGTATGATCGAAGTGTAACCGGCGTCGGCTGAAACATGTCGTTAGAATTTATTGTTTATCTCATATACCTTTTACAATCAACATAAATAAATAAGGAATATTACTATGTCGCTACGTTTTCATGAAATCGCAGAAACTTATCATCGTATCCTGAATCCATTCACTGAAGACCAGTTGATGCTGTTGGGCGAAATTTGCCACCTGAATCCAGGCATTAAGTTGCTTGACCTTGCTTGCGGCAAGGCGGAGATGTTATGTCGTTGGGCACAAAAATATGGTATACATGGTACTGGTGTAGACATCAGTTCAGTATTTTTGGATTCTGCAAAAAAAAGAGCAAATGAATTGAATGTCTCTGACAATTTGACCTTCATTCAAGACGATGCAGGGAATTATTCTCCAGCAGCGCATGCCTATGACATAGTAAGTT
>PWNJ01000097.1 GCA_003558985.1 candidate division CSSED10-310 bacterium | reverse complement strand
GGTATTCTGAAAGCTGACATGGTCAGCCGCGGAAGATGTTCAGAAACAATTTTGCCGGGGTAATCGCCCAATACAGCAAGCGACGAAATCATCCATTCCGAATGACGCACAGTGACGGCTTGAATGATACGTGTGATAAAAACCGGAAGAATTTCCGGCTGACAATAGACGGTTCGCCTTAAATCAATTTTCCCACGAACCAGAGCAAAAAGCGTATAGGCCGGTGGATTGGCAATCACTACAAGGGTATCGGAAACCCCGGACAAGGTTGCAAGCGAAGACACTGACTGAACAACCGAAACGGCTCCGGGGCAACATGCACGGATTGTGCTGGATTTATTTAAAATCCGGATCACATCACGGGTATAACCAGTATCCGTTATAAAACCATTGTGTTTGTCATTCCAGAAATCGCCTTTGGCATCCAAAATCGGTTTGATCCAATCCGGAAAATTCGAATCCCGAACCGATTCTGCGCTTTCCGATTGAATCAAACCGGTGGTGGCTGGATAAACAACCGGAATAACCGGTATTCCTTCGGGCAAACCGTCAAGAACATTTTGAATCAATGTTTCATCGCTTTGGCCGGGTGAACGCAGTGTGCGATTAATTTTTCTGATGACATATCTGTCACCGGATAACAGTCCGGAAGTGGTCAGATACACTGCTATGGCATGTTTGTCTGTTATTTCCAGTCCGATAGCTGGCTCTGTAAACCATGAAGACATTACATCCACCACTCCCTGTGACGTATAATAACCAAATCTGTGCCTCTGCGCCAGACCGCCGTCTCAGCCCTGCCGGACACAAACTGTCCCGAAGCGGTTGCTGTGATTGTGAAAAACGACGATTTCACATCCACACTATGAGTCAGTCCTCGCAGCAGTTCTGAAGCGTCAGAAAGATGAAATACGGATTCAATCGGTCCGGAAGTCCGGTGAGCAACGACGGCGTTTTCAAGCGCGCTGCCGCCCAACGCGCGAAGAATTGACGCATCAGCGGTATTCAGATTGATACGGCTGGCGCCGAAAGGTGTAAAGATATCATTCAATGCCTGTTTTCGTTCTTCAGTGAGTGGCCGATTCCGATAATGAGTTTCCATGAAATCTATGAACGCATCAAACGATATATGTCGCTGATCACTGGTATCCTGGAGTTCTTTAACAAAGGTCTGCCATTCGGACGCAAAGTCCGGAATTTCAGGAACAAGTTTTTCCGTTGCATCCATAAGAGGTGTATGAATTTCACGCGATGGCAAAATCAGATGATTCAGACTGATACTCGCCTGTTCATCTGTGATTTGTACAGTAACCGATATTTCATTCAGCGGAAACTGTATATCATTAAACCATGGGTCACCCGGTCCGTCCCAGGGGGTTTGATCCATTATCAGCAAATGTTTACCTGCTTCGATTCCGGACAAAGCCGCATGACGCGTTATGACGCGCTCAGCATAATATGCGGCCTGTGTCTGTCTTTGCATGGCAAAACCTGCGCCTGCGAGCGCCAGCGAGGTGATAACAGCTAACATCACCAGCACAATGACAACAGAAAATCCGTTTGAATGTCTGTCCCTCAAAATTTGAATGTCTGTCCCCCAAAAATTCTGCGTCATAAATACCTTGAAATACCTTTTGAATGTCTGTCCCTCAAAATTTTCGCGTCATAACTTTATGAATCCCGAAATCATTTTAAACAATCACTCGCCGCATATAACGGAATGTAAATGTCAGGAAAACCGTTGATGTTGCTTAAAAAACGTATACGAATCGCCTGAGGCAGAACATCCCTTTCGAATGTGTCCCAGGTCGAATGCCAAAGACCGTCACAACTGAGCGCTTCAATTCGACAGCGGCCGAAATCATCAAACAACAGACGATCATAATCTGTTTCGCTGACTGATCCAAAGTAGTTTGGTTCAATAATCATACGAATACCTCCGGTTGCCTGTGTTTGAAGTATCAGGCGACACGGATCGGTTTCAGCGCCGGAAACAGCAAACAGTCCGGGACTGATCCATGCAGTCAGTGTTGTTTCGGTACCCTCTGACGTCAGACTGAACCCGCTATTGAGGCGGGCCGGATGATGACCTGTTACAGATGCGCCGGCAAACCGCAGTAATCTGAGTCTGTCCGCCAGATCCGAATATCTGTTCTGACTCTGTTCAAGCCGTTCGTTAAACTGCAAAGTCATCCATAACGATGAGGCCAGCATGGTTGTTATAACAGCCGCCAGAGATATCGCTATCATGATCTCAATCAGAGTAAACCCCGCGCAATGAAATTTACCTGATCGCCTCACTGGTTTTTCCTCGCAGCTATTTCCGGCGAAACGACTGAGTTGTCAGCAATCAGACGAACAATCTGAACCGGTTGCCGGATCGTATCACTCGATACTGTGACATGAACAGACTGAAACCCCTGTACCGGAGCCGGGCGGTGAACGATACTGATATGGTATCCATCCTGCTCCGCCTGCCGAATAAAATCACGAAACTCCGCCTTTGTTATGTCGTTACCATGCAACAGTGTGTGTTCCATGGCCAGGTCCGCTATCATCGCTGCTGTAGCCATTGTTTCGGCCCGGAGATGTGCCCGAAGCGCTCCGGCCAGCAATTGACTGACTCCAACCAGTCCCATGGCGGTGATAATCAAAGCGACAAGTATTTCTATGAAGGTAAATCCGTTCTGATTCCGTATCACAATATGCCGCCCAGTTCAGTGATCGGCAGAATGACAGCCAGCGCCGCCAGAATAACAAAACATCCCGCTATGACGACTGCTACCGGCTCAACCAGCGCTGTCAGTCGTTTTGCGCGAACCCGATACTCCGTTTCGTAAATTTTGTATATACGGTGACAGGCATCGGACAGATTTCCGGCCAGGTCGCCCCCCGCAAGCAGTCGTCTGGCCAGAGGTGGCGCGGTTAAAACGGCCTGAAACGCGGTTGAGGGACTTTCACCGGCGATAATACGACCTCTGACCGTCCGCAGTTCCGCCGGAATATCGGACATGGGTGAAACGGTACGGGCAGCCAGTTCCAGCGCGTCTGTCAGAGGGATTCCGTGTGCCAGAAGGATGCCCAGCGCATGGGTCCACAACGCTGTGCTGTGCAGATTGGCCAGAAATCTGAAAACCCTGAATTTCTGAAAAAAGGATGGTTTTCGATGATGACTGGCGTCTGCGTTTACCTGATGTGAATGTGTATGTTTGCGTCGGCGTATTTTTGCGGAAACCGGAATAAACACACCGATAACCACCAGCAGCACAACAGCAGATCTTGCTGTTAAAACAGCAAGTTGCGTGATCAGCGGCAGTTCGCGTCCTGCCCGGGTGTACATGCTTTCGATCTGAGGGACAATCGTCGTGGCCAGAAACAGCGTTGCAAGCAAGGTCACACTGAGTATCACAGCGGGAT
>PWNJ01000122.1 GCA_003558985.1 candidate division CSSED10-310 bacterium | reverse complement strand
TGGCCGGCATCAATGACCGGTGGCGGCGGCGGTATGGTCGCGGTAACTGGCTCTGCGTAAGGTGTTCTGTCGGTTTTATTCATTCGGTTTACGACCTGTCTGGGGGAAAATAGCGATTGTTAAGCCCTCCGCTCTCAAGCAAACAAATTGTTCACATAAAAGACACTATCTGCCAAACCATGAAAGGTCAAGCGGGTATCCTGCTGGAACAACATCTGAAAAATATATATCCACAATTCTGACGAATTAAGGTTTTTATTTTCTGTTAACTCGTTAGAGTTGACGAGTTATATTGTCGTAAATGCTTAAGCCACCATGTTTCAAGAGGGTCTGTTTTAAAGATATTGCTTTTCGTTAAATCTGACGATATAATTACATTCAAGCTATTTAACTCGTTAAAGGTGGCGATTATGGATTATACAAATACTCTCACAGATCAAGCCGTTCTTAAGGAACTAGGCAAACGAATTGCTCAATACAGAATCAATGCCAATCTGACGCAAAAAACGCTGGCAAACGAAGCAGGTATCTCTAAACGCACGCTTGAAAGACTTGAGACCGGTCACTCCATTCAATTGTCAGGATTGATTCGTGTCTTGCGATCTCTTGAGCTGTTGAACAATCTGTCAGCGCTTGTTCCCGACGCTGGTCCCCGGCCCATGGATCTGCTTAAAATGAAGGGTGAAAAACGTCGCAGAGCGTCTTCTACCCGAAAAACAGACGACTCGGTTGAACCATGGACATGGGTTGATCCGTCATGACAACCGTTGCAGAAGTCATACTCTGGGGGCGCACTATCGGCGCTGTTGCTCTGGACACATCGGGTGATGCGGCCCGGTTTGAATATGCGGCGGGTTTTGTCTCAAGCGGCATTCAACTGTCACCCATCGTCATGCCGTTGTCAAAACGTGTCTATACCTTTCCTGAGTTGCCTCGAAACACCTGGCACGGTCTGCCCGGATTGCTGGCGGATTCTCTGCCGGACAGATTCGGCAACCTGCTGATCAATGCCTGGCTGGCAACACAGGGTCGCTCCCCTGATTCCTTCAACGCTGTCGAACGGTTGTGTTATACCGGAAAACGGGGAATGGGAGCGCTTGAATACAAACCGGTTATCGGCCCCAGCGCAACGGAATCCGTAAAGGTGGATGTTGCGGCTCTTGTGGCGCTTGCGTCGGAAGCGCTTCAAAACCGCTCACGTCTGAGTGTTTCATTTGAGGGTTCTGAAAAGAAAAGGGCTTTGCGGGACATCCTTCGTGTCGGGACATCTGCCGGGGGCGCCCGGGCCAAGGCGGTTATTGCATGGAATCCAGTCACCGGGGAGGTCCGGTCGGGTCAGGTCGGTGTTGATGAGGGATTTGAGCACTGGATACTGAAATTCGATGGTGTCACCGGAACCGGGGGCGACGAATTGACCGATCCATTGGGTTTCGGCGCGGTTGAGTATGCGTATTATCACATGGCGACAGCCGCCGGTATTGCCATGAGTCAATGCCGTTTGCTTGAGGAACACGGGCGCAGGCATTTTATGACGCGTCGGTTTGATCGTCCGGGTGGAAACATGAAGCTTCACATGCAGTCATTGTGCGGGTTGGCGCATTTTGATTTCAATATGGCCGGCGCTTATGGATATGAGCAGGCATTTCAGGTCATGCGTCTGATGAAACTGCCGATGGAAGACATTGAGCAACTGTTTCGACGAATGGTTTTCAATATCATGGCAAGAAACCAGGATGATCACACAAAAAACATCGCTTTTCTGATGGACCGGTCGGGTCGCTGGCGACTGGCTCCGGCGTTTGATGTCACATACAGTTACAACCCGGACGGTGAATGGACGGCAAAACATCAGATGTCTGTGAACGGCAAACTCGATGGGTTCAAAGCGGAGGATTTTTCCGCGTGTGCTCAAACGGCCGGATTAAAGCGGAATCGTGAAAAACATCTTCTTGCCGAGGTTCGCAAGGCGGTTCTGCGCTGGCCGGATTTCGCGGTTGACGCGGGCATACCGGCTCCGTGGCGGGACACGATTCAACAGCATCTGCGACTGACATTTTGAAACCGTCGGCTCAGGACTTAAGGCGCAAGGCGGAAGGCATAAGAGGTAGAAGGTTGAAGGTAGAAGGGGTGCTACCATCGGCTTGGGGCGCAGGACTTAGGGTTTGAATATCCAACATTCAACAAGGAATATCCAGGGAAGAAGTTGGGTTATCGAGGGTAAGAGATTTTTTGCCTTTGAAATTGGACATTGGAAACTCCTTGTTGGATATTTAAAGATACGTGCGCTTATGAGGTAGACGGTTAAATGGGTGATGAGCCGGTTTCAATAGCCAATAGTCAATGGTTTGTATGGCGCTACATCGGCATTCGTCTGCGCATATTTATCCATCGGTAATTGTGAATTGTTAATTGACTATTGATAATTGAAATAGCGTCTCAAGCGAAGCAGCCCCGCGGCCGAAGGTCGCTATTTGATTTCGACGATTTCGGTGTAGCGATTCCCCCGAAACACATTGTCCTGAATATTGTTGGGAATCCGCAAGGAATCCTCCGTTGAGCGGCGCGGTTCGATCACAACGATGCCAAAGCCGTTCCCGGTATGATCAATGGAACGACCCATGATATCAGGACGCCATTCCTCAACCGCATACCAGTCGCCGTCCAGAAAGCCTTTCCAGCGTTCACCTATTCGGCAATCCTGAACAGTATTTCCCATACCGGTGATATAAATACCCGTCATACAGCGTGTGATGGTGCAATCCACAATCCGGCAGTTGTCTGCTCTGATTCGAATACCGGCATGGTTTTGCATGCAATCAACCGGATTGACGGAGTCACAATCCGTAACCAGACCGGTCTTCGGGCCGCGTATGTGAAGATTTTTAATGACTGTGCCCTCACCACCGGGCAGAATGGTAATGACCGCGCCGGAGGTTCCGGATCGGCCGTCATGCGTAAGAATCGGTAACCCCAGCATGGGTTCGGGATTGTAACAGGTCAGAGTGAGTGGCTTGTCAATGATCAACTCTTCATTATATTCATATATCTGACCGTATCCGGTACAGGATATCTCCCCCCAGATATTGATGGTATCCCCCGGACGGGCCGCTTCAACAGCTTCAGAAATCGTTCTGAACGTTCCCGGTTGACTGCAGTCCTGACACACGTGCCATGTGATCGGATATCCACTCCAGTCTTTTCGAACACGTTCCGCTTCAGATACCGGCCCGGTCAACACAATAATTATCAGAATAATCAAACATGTTTTCATAACCAAAACTCCTCTTCTTCAAGTCATCGTTGATGATTCTAACAATTTTTCATGGTTTTGACAAAAACAGCAAAACCGATACTCTTTACAGTACGGGAGGATTGAATGATGCGATTACGGCAAACAATTTCATTTATAACAGTCATGATGATCT
>PWNJ01000167.1 GCA_003558985.1 candidate division CSSED10-310 bacterium | reverse complement strand
TAGACAAGGGGCGCAGTAATCATTGTCCTATCCGAGACGAGCCTGGGCAGGATGACCGCTATCAAGACGATCAAGCCGAGAACCAGTAGACCCACATCATACAACTCGACGGTAAACAAGCTTGAATCCTTGAATTCGACCAGTTGCTGCACCTTATGGAGCAATGCTGTATCTGCAGAAGAGGACTGTGGCATATATTGTTATTTCCCTTTTTCCAGTGATTCAGCTGCGCTGGCAACGCCTGATTGCCGGACACTGCAACCAGACGTAAGCTTCCATACAAAACCCAGCGATTCGGCAAGAATCTGCCGGGCGTTTATATGTCGTTTCCTGCTCATCCTGAAAATTAAAACAGAAATTTTGCTGACATGCAAGAAAAGTGTCGTCACAGCGCTTTTCGCTGTTCTTCAATATCCAGAGGAGCGTAATTTTGCTCGGAAACTCTTATATCGGAGTGCCGTAACAATTTCGATGTCATATGCAATCCGGAACTCCGATTTTTAATGAACATGGAAACGACAAACATCTAACACGTCAACGTTAAGGTTGGTTAATTACCAGTCATCACTGGTATCAGGTGTTTGACGCTGTTGTTTCAGTCGGCTGCGCTGCCGTTTTTGTTTCAATCGTTCCTGATCGACTTTTTCAGGCAACTGAGTCGGCTTTCGGATTTTTTCGGGTTTCAAAGCTGTATCAATCAGACCGGCAAACCGTTTCAGGGCTATTTCCCTGTTTTTATGTTGCGATCGTTCCTGCTCAACGTTGATACGCATCACTCCATTTTTGTCGATGAACCGTTTCAGTTTGGATTGTATTTTTATTTTCTGTTCATCTGACAGAGCATCACTGTGATTAACATCGAACACGAGTGTTACCCTGGTGCTGGTTTTATTTACGTGTTGTCCGCCGGGCCCGCTCGAGCTGGAAAATTCCCATTGTATTTCACTTGGCGGTATCTGCGTTTCCCGGTTTATTTCAATGTTTCGACCCGGCATGGATTAATTACCTTTCAAAAGCCAGTGTAAGCGCTGACCTTTTATAGAACTATTATAGCAATAACCATGACCATTAATAAAACCGGCGTTTTTTCTTATCTTTTCCGTAAATGGAATGAATTTCGCATAACTGTCTGATTGACGATATGGTTCGTCAATGGAGATCTCACAATGGATTTCACAGCTTCATGTTTTAGTAAACTTTTTCATCACAGGCATCATGTTCCGGTTGTTGTTTCCAGCGCAGATGTCGTGAAGTATTCAAATTTGGAGGGTTCATGAAAAATTTTCCTGACTATACCCGTATTATAATGTGTTTCATGCTGGTTATTCTACCGGCTGCAGCGGGCATTTTTTCGTCTTCTGCAAGAGCGGATACGATCTGGCTGGAAGACATTGAGGGCTGCACGGATGATTCCGTAACAGCAAGTGTCTGGATTAACAATGAAGACACCGGAATCGATGCAATGACATTTTATCTGACGTTCGATCCCGATATGCTTGAGTTTGATTTTGAAGAAGAAGGCGATCTTATTCCGGGTGACGGCTGGGTACTTTTTGGAGCAAACTCACCGGAACCGGGATTGCTGATTGTTGCCGGTTTTGGAATTACCGGTGAAATTCCTCCGGGCAGCAATGGCACGATTGTTCATCTGACATTTACGGTCACGTGTAATGACTGTTCTGAAGGTGACACCTCAGCTCTTGTGTTTGATACGTTGCTGGACGATCTTGATGGGTTTGATTCTGAAGACGGACTGTTTACGTACACATGCGATCAGCCGCCAACTCAAACACCGGAACCGACAAATACACCTGTGCCGACAGATACGCCTCAACAGCCAACCAACACACCTCCACCGACACCCACTCCATCGCAGGATGATTTTCTGCTTGTTGAATCCGGTGAAGGTTGCGATGGCGATGTAGTCCAAATTATCATTGTGATGAATAATCACAGTGTTGACGTTGATGCATTTACGTTCAGTTTGAGTTTTGATGATGACATGCTTGATTTTATCGACGCTGAACCAGGCGATCTTCAGCCTCCAGGCGGATGGATTATGTTTGGCGGCAATGAAAACGAACCCGGTAATTTGATTATTGCCGGATTTGCGCTGGAACACGTTCCGGCCGGAAGCAATGGTTATCTTGCGCTCGTCAATTTTGCTGTGAATTGTCCGGATTGTTTTGAGGGGCAGACCAGCGATCTGGAGTTACATACGTTCCATGATGATATCGCTGGATTTATGGGTATAGACGGCACGTTTACATATACCTGCGATCAGACACCCACTCACACACCTGTTCCGACCAATACTCCATCCGATCCAACACAAACGCCGATTCCGACAAACACACCTCATGAACCAACCCCCACACCTGCTCCAGGAGACTGGTTAATGGTTGAAGATGTGCAGGGATGCGCGGGTGACATCATTGAGGTCGGTATTATCATCAATAATGAGCATACCGAAGTGGATGCATTTACGTTCCATATGTCATTTGACAATACGATGCTTGACTATATTTCCTGTGAAGAAGGCGATATTCAGCCTCCCGGTGGCTGGATCATGTTCGGCTGCAATGAAAATGAACCCGGAAACATCATTATGGCAGCATTCGCTCTTGAACAGGTTCCTCCGGGTCAAAACGGTTACCTTCTTAAACTGACATTTGAAGTTACCTGTGACGACTGTTTTGAGGGTCAGACGGGAGCTTTTGAATTGCATACTCTAAGTGACGATGTTGCTCAGTTTAACAGTTTTGACGGCGAATTTACCTATACTTGCGAAGGGGATCCAACACCGACACCGCCACCCACAAACACACCGCTACCTACAAACACCCCGGTCCCGACAAATACACCTCCGGGACCCACTCCAACACCGGCGCCCGGAGACTGGTTACTGGTTGAAGATGCTCAGGGATGCACAGGTGACATCATTGAGGTCGGCATAATCATCAACAATGATCATACCGAAGTGGATGCGTTTACCTTCCACATGGCGTTCGACAATACTATGCTTGATTACCTTTCATGTGAAGCCGGTGATATTCAACCTCCCGGTGGCTGGATTATGTTCGGCTGCAATGAAAATGAACCGGGAAATATAATAATGGCAGCTTTCGCGCTGGAACAGGTCCCACCCGGTCAAAATGGTTACCTTCTGAAATTGACATTTGAGGTCACCTGTGAAGGATGTTTTGAAGGTCAAACGGGCTTATTCGAACTTCACACCCTGCGTGATGATGTTACACTGTTTGACAACTACGACGGCGTGTTCACCTACACTTGTGATGGAGATCCAACACCGACACCTCCGCCCACAAACACACCTGCTCCCCCCACACATACACCAACTGCCACACCAACTGCCACACCAACAGTTATACCGCCAACAAGCACACCTACGCAGCCGCCGACCG
>PWNJ01000239.1 GCA_003558985.1 candidate division CSSED10-310 bacterium | reverse complement strand
TCAGGTTCCAGTCACCCGGTTCCGTCTGTTCCGTGGTGCGCCAGTTGGCATCGTCAAAGAAAAAATCCTCATCTGGCACACCGTCCCTGTTTCTATCGGTCCATTCCGGACCAATATATTCCTGTGTCGCTGTTGCAAACACATCCGCATCAAACGGCTGAAACATCATCGGCAATTGCAGATTGAACGGATTGTAATACCGGCCGTAAAACGCTTTCAGAGTGGTTTTCCCGGAACCAAACATGTCCCAGACAACCCCGACTCGCGGCGCGATCATGTTGTCCAGTTTCATTGGCGCATGGTATTTGAAATCGCCATCCGGAGTCATATAGGAGTCCGCTGTCCACTGTCCCCATCGCCATGCCGGCACTCTGGAATCACCATCGTTGTTTTATATGTAATCGTATCGTAGCGCAGTCCCAGATTCAGCGTGACAGTATCGGTTACAGACCAGTCATTCTGAAGATATAGCGCATAATAATCGGCAGACACGGTGGCCGGACCTGAATGCAGAGTCATTGTCCGGGTTGCTACCGTGCCTGTGTAGTAGTCCGGATCTGACGGATCACCAACAGGTATTTGTCGTATTCTGTAACTGGCGCCACCTGGAATTTCATGACTCATTTCATGTGTCAGTTTTTGATACTCAAAACCTGCTTTCCAGATATGTTCACCCATCAAATCATCTGTAAAATATGTAACGCTGGAGTTCAGTTGCACTCGGCTTCGCTTGTCCTCAACCCAGCGGTCGTAATTATTATAGTACTGACCGTCATAAAATGCTGGCGTATTCCGGTCACCATCAGCGGGTTTGGTTGACTGTTGTGATCGTGAGTAACCCAGCCGCGTCTCAAAAATCAGGTTGGACCGTTGATGCCAAGTCCATTCCAGACCGGTTAATGGCTGTTGGATTTCAATACTCCCACGTGCTTCGGAAGTGAATGATGAGTTGCCCAGTCGGTTTGGATACTCAACGTTTGTATCCAGGACATTTGCTACAAATCTGTGTTCAGGAACAGGCCGAAAGGTCAGCTTCACGAAAGGAAAATGAGTTCTTGTATCCTGGTTAACAGTAACCATGTGATCCGGATTTCGGCTGTCGGCCCTGTAAAAACCAATGGACTCAGTTTCACCGTCTGTTATATTCAATCCATATACTATCAGAAACCATAGTTTGTCCTGTATGATCGGTCCGCTGAACGTGACGGCATATTCATCAATCAGATAATCCGGCAAAGTGCGACGATAGTACGGTTCATGCTTGTCATGTGAACGATTATCGGAATCAATGCGTTTCCAGCGGACTGATCCCCGAAACCGGTTGGAACCGCTTCGGGTAACGGCCTGGAAAATACCGCCCAGAGCATGGCCGTGTTCCGCTTTGAAACCGCCGGATTGAATGTTTACCTGCTCAATTGCTTCAGGCGGAAGTTCGGAACCTCGTTGGGAGTTAGCGGGATCTGTGGTATCAAACCCATCAAAGTTCCAGGAATTATCGGTAAAGGAAGCGCCGCCAACCCGCGCATTGTCAGCGCCGGTGACAAACGGACTCATGGAAGGATAGTAAGACGTATTGGCTGTGCCGGGCAACCGATTCGTAAAATCACCTTCAACAACGATGGATGATGAGGAGTTGCTGATATCCAGCAGCCCAGTCGGTTCGGTTATATACACAATATCGCCTGGCGAACCGCTCTGCATAACAGGACTGACTGTCGTAGTGCGACTCAGAAACACATGAATATTTCGGCGGACAAGGGTTCGCATTGTATCCGCTTCGAAACGCAGTTCGTATATTCCCGGAGGCAGCCCGATAAACCGGTACCGTCCGGAATCCAATGTAACATAGTGGCGCACCCCCTGCATATTCGGGCTTGAAACCGTAATCGTTACATGAGCCATTGGCGCTTTTTCAACATTAGTGACAATGCCGTGAATTTGACCGGTCGTGGCCACCACGGCAGAAGACATAACGACACTCAGCACTGCAATCATTGATATAATATGATGTGTTTTCATAATCCGGACCTCCGGGATTTTCTAAAAGACTACATAAAACGTCTGATTCTGTCAATTTTCAGTAACCTGCGGTCACCGGGAAAGGGAATGGGAAGGGGAACGGGGGCGCGGCCGGTGGCCGCACTGGCCACTTTGATACATTCGGAAAAATCTGGTATTCTTATGCAAGTGGTTTGGCCTTGTCAGAAAGGAGAACTTCCTGTGTCTGCTGAAAGAAATAGAATACTGAAAGAGATTCGGTTGATTCCTGATGACAAACTGCAGGAACTGTACACAATCCTTCATTACTACCGTATGGGGGTGCAGTCATCACAAGAAAAACCCGGATCTGTGATGAAGTTTGCCGGTTCGTGGAGCGATCTTTCGGAAGATGAAGCTGATTTAATCTTACAAGACATATATCAGCGAAGACAGAAAGCTTTCAGTCAAAGGAGATCGTGTGCAAACGGCAGTAATTGATACAGACATTCTTTCAATGTTCTTTCGGGGGAATTCCGATGTTGTTGCCCGCTTTGCAAGCTATTTGGAGCAACATAACCGAATCAACATTTCTATACTGACGTATTACGAGATTCTCAGTGGCTTGATTCATAAAAAAGCAAAAAAACAGCTTAAATCGTTCCATGACTTTGCCAGCCGTTGCAACATTTTTGAAATGACCAAAGAATCTGTGAAATGTTCAGCCACGATTTATGCTGAACTGCGATCCAGGGGTACGCCAATTGATGATATAGATATTCTGATCGCTGGAATAGCTATCGAAAACAATTCGATACTGGTCACGCATAACACACGTCATTTTGAGCAAATCAGCGGACTCTCAATTGAAGACTGGAGTGAAACCCGGTAATAGTTTCATGGGGGCGCGCCCGGTGGCCGCGGGGCTGGTCGGCAGCGTTCAAGGTTCAAGGCCATAGGGTAGGGGCGCGGTCGCCGCGCCCTCAATGGTCGGCAATAACGTTTTATATCAACGATTTAAACCACAAATCACGCATCCTCTTGAGGGGGTTCGCCGAACGCCCCTACGGTTTGTTTTAAAGAATAATTACCGCCATTGCTTTTTGAGACGCCCGGCCGGGCGTCTCTACATTTGTTTTGGGGTTCCATTACAAACAAATCAACCCTTCAACCTTTAACCTTCTACCTCATAAGCCCTCAGCCTTACGCCTTAAGTCCTACGCCAATTACTCCCATCCAAACTCCCACGCATCCCACTCCCCGACAATCCGCGTCACAGCCGGATCGGTCAGCGCCGCGTACCAGACAATGCCGGTGGCTGCCGTGCCGGTATCGGGCCATTCGAAATCCGGCAGGGTTTCGATCGGAGTGTCACCGTGTGGCCATGGGCCGGGATAGAAGTCGAAGTCGGTGGTGAACGATGGAGCGAAGAATATTTCACTATACACGTCCAGAATCAGAAACAGCGGGTGATCGGTCAGC
>PWNJ01000183.1 GCA_003558985.1 candidate division CSSED10-310 bacterium | reverse complement strand
GCAGGCCGCCCAGGTCGCGCCGGGCCTATTTCTTTCGCAAAATATCTATAACGTAAGTGTCGGTGAACGCTGCTCTTTTTTGGGCCAGTTCGGTCAGAGCCGATTCAAGTATCTGCTGATTGATTCTGTGTCCGGTAACGGGGTCTTCAATCCACAACTTGTGATATCCCGCATTTTTGGGACTTGTTCCGGAATTGCGAAAAATACCCTCACCCAAACGAATATGTTTGCCTGAAGAATGTATGGTTTCAAAACCGATGCGAATTACCTCCGGCCCGGCCCATAAACGTTTGTCCAGATACAGCAATGCATTCAATTCAACCAAACCGTCAAACGCAATGTGCGCTATCGGCAAATCCCGGCCGTCAGACGGAATCGAATAGCGGCTCTCGACCAGTTTGGACCAGTTGTCAGTCATTATGATTTCGGCCGTTGATGTCCAATCGAAAACCTTTCGCAACATATCACAGTAAAACAGGATGTATTGAGGTATAAACACCTTTGCATAATTGGAAAGGATTCCAGACTGTGAGGTTTCCCATAATTCCAGAGACTGTTTTTCCGACAATGTCAATCCGGCGCCCGCTCTTGAATCAGGTTTTCTGGCGCAGTAAACTTCGGGTATTGCTTTAAACATGATGTCCAGAACCGGGTCTATGTTGAATGATGTGTCCTGTATCAGATCAATCAACCGTAGCCAGGTCACAAACGGATCATCTATCAGCCGGGTTGTTTTTGAATCGCCATAACTGAAAATGATGTGTCCGGATGGTTCGCCGCCGAGTCGTATACCAGCTCCGGCTGACATAAACACATCGATAATGGAACGATCTCCCACGGTTACTTTTCGAATATCAAATGGTTTGAAACCTTGTTTTTGGTGGTATTCCTGTGTGGATTTCAATGCCACTTCCAGAGACAGACCGCTTTCGACCGTAAAAGCGATCTCTGAATACGTTTCCGGTGGAGCGTTTTCGGCGAAAAACCGTATCATGGCATCACCGGTCAGATATGGAATGGATGTTTTTGCCAGAGACTGTGTTGTGACCAGAATCCTGTCCGCATCACAGTCAACCATCAGTCCGGGCAATGGTGTCATTTGCCGAATAAACTGTTCCACCATGTTTTTGGTATCAGAAGGCATCAAATGATGATCAGGATGCAGTATTAATGCGGTGTTGCGGTTGGTGTTGTCGTCAATGGACCGTTCATAACAAACATCGTTTGAAAGTGCGTTCAAATCCGGCAGTTCGGATGAATATTTGTGCACAGACCCGGGCAGAAACAGTATTCGTTCCTCTGGTGAGCCGTAGCCATATTGTCCTTGAGCAAACGCTGTCATTTCATCAGCGCCGGGCATATCAGCCGTTTCGCCGTATGCATAGGCCGCGCCGATACGCTGATTGGTTCGTTTGCCGTCACGAATACAGCCATATCCCACGATAACAATACCAGGTTTCAGCAATATGGCTATTTGCGGGCTCAACCGGGTAATAATGCCGTCTTTGTCAACGGGACATGCGGCTGAACCGTATGCCAGATCCAGAGGAATAAAAAAACGTCCCCCATGTTGATTAATCTGCTGTTTAATTCTGTCCAGCGGAGTATTCTTTTGCAGAAAATCCATTTGCATTTGAAAGGTGTGTTGAATGGTATTCTGCTCTGCGGTGAGTGTCATTGGATTATCGGGATCAAAACCGGCATCATCAATCTGCATCATTATTGTTTCCAACTGCTGTTCATACATGAGTTGCAGGGGACGTCCCCGGTGAAATACTTTGATTCCATTGTATTCTGCCGGGTTGTGAGACGCTGTGATTACAATGGCCCAATGTTCATGTCGATACGCATACATGGTTGTCGGGGCGATATCCCGATAAACAACTGCTATGTTATGTCGTTGCAGGGCATTGGCGACTGCTCCTGCCAGTATGACTCCGGATTCCCTGACATCGCGCCACAGTTCCACCGGCCGTGTGCTTTGTTTCGAGCGATACAACTGTGCCAGAGCCAGCCCGAATCTGAAGGCAAATGCCGGGCTGATGGAATTGTTTTCGATGAAACTCTGAACGGAATCGCCGGAAACGCCTGGAACATAAATACCTCGAATACCGCTTGTTCCAAACAGACGAACTGTTTTCATGTAACTGCCGTCTCCTGATGGTCTGCAAACACCTTGATGACAATCCGCTAATTATTCATCGGATGCGATGGCATCAATCAGCATATTTGCTTCGTTTATCAAGCTGTTCTGAATAGATACGATGGTTTTGTTGTCTGCGCTGGAATCTATGTGTTTCCAAAGCTGAGCATAAAATTTTATCTTCGGTTCGGTACCGGAAGGTCGGGCTGTCAGTCGGTTGATTCCACTGGCTTCAAAACAGAACTGCAACACATTGCCGGTATGTTGCTCTATAGTGCCGATAACCGTGCCGTTTGCATTGACAATCATATTGGAAGCTCTGTCAATCAGATGATGCAGTTTATAATTGCCAATTGCCCGGGGCGGGTGACTGCGCAGTTTTTCCATAATTTTTATCATTTTTTCGCGGCCTGTTTTGCCATGATAGAAAACGGAACGGGTATGCTCGACAAACAGTCCGTAAGTTCGATACAAATCAAACAGTTTGTCGAAAAGTGTCTGATTTTGATCTTTTAACTCGGACGCCAACTCTGCCAGATGCAGCGCGGCCGGAGCAGAATCCTTGTCCCGAACAAACACGCCGCGGTTATATCCGTGACTTTCTTCTGTTTGAAAAATGGGCGTTTTGTGTTCGGGCAATTGATCGGTCACTTCAGCGATATATTTGAATCCAACCAGAAGATCACTGATGACTTCGATCTTGTTGGCTTTGCATATCGCATCCAGAAGTTCCGTTGTAACAATGGTTTTGATCAGAACTGGATGATCCGGCATGCGACCGGATTTTTTTAATCGGGATACCACATGGTCAAGAATCAGCGCGCCGATCTGGTTTCCGGTTAAAAACATCCAACCCGATGGTTTATACCATTTCGGACAGGGTATGCAGGCGCCGATTCTGTCTGCATCGGGGTCTGATGCAAGCGCGATATCGGCCTGTATTTTTTCGGCGTATTGAGTCACATGTTCCATCGCATCAGGCAGTTCCGGATTGGGCAGATGATTTTTTACCGTTGTGAAATCCGGGTCCGGAGTCATTTGTTCTTCACAGGTGTGCAGATCAAAATGCAGCGATTCCAGTAATTTGACAACATTAGTTGCGCCGACGCCGTGCAGTGGTGAATAGGCAATCCGGGCGTTTCGTTTGTTTGACAGCGACAGGGATTTGAGCGTTTCCAGATATGCTTCGTCCAGTTCTTTACCTGCAATTGTGATCAGTCCGTTTGCGACGGCTTTATCAAAATCCATAGACTGCACGTTTTCAACTTCGGTAACGTGCCGAATTATTTCCTTGTCATATGGTGGCACAACCTGGCCTCCATCAGCCCATGACACTTTAATACCGTTATCGGATGGCGGATTATGGCTGGCAGAAATCATGCATCCGGCCTGAGCATTCAAATGCCGAATAGAAAAACTTAATTGCGGAGTGGAACGCGGCTGATCATACATGTATGAGGGTATATTATTACCGGCCAGCACTTCGCAGACTGTCCGGGCAAACTCCCGTGACTGGTGTCTGGTGTCAAACGTCACCACTACTCCGCGTTCAGGATTGCCTTTGTCGTGTATACAGGCCGCCAACCCCTGCGCGCTTTCAGCGATAGTTCTGGTGTTTATTCGGTTGGTTCCCGCGCCGCGGGCTCCCCGGCGACCGCCGGTGCCAAAATCGATAATCGTATAAAACCGGTCTTCAAGCTCATCCCATGAATTGGAATCAATCAGTTCATGTAACTCACCATGGAATGATTTGTATTCTTCGCCGGTCAACCAGTTAGTCAGCCGATTAAACGAATCAATACTCAGGTCATTGCGCTGAAACGCATCTTTGACACGGTCAATGTAATCCATATTACCTCCAAATTCGATTATTTAAAAAAGTCTTATCAAAACTGAAACGCCTGAAACTGTCCTTCACAGGGATGTCCGTTTAGCATCACATATGCTTTAATGGAATCATCGCGGAGTTCTGTTACAAAACTGGCGTGGGTGAAATATTCACCGTCTCCGCCATGCCGACAGATACTCATGGCATTTTTCCCCTGATAATGGCTTTTTACCAGATCAAAAACATCACTCAGCTCGTTATTACGCCCTTTAACAGACAAATGTTTAAGCGCATCAGCGTACCGGATTGCAGATGATGTGTGCAGGGTATTTTCTTCGTGTGGAGGTCGCAACCGGTCCATTAATACAAAGAAATTGGATCGAATCAGATAGGGTTTGTCACTTTGAAACTCAAGTCCCCAGCGATTCGGAAGATATTCAAGTGCAACCGCGTCTGTCCGGTCTCCTACAATGACAATGTCGCCGTTGCCTCCCATTTGCCGGTTCTGATACTCATGGATTGCCAAATCCAGAGCTTCTCTGATGTTTCCGCATTCCGAAAGAACTTTTTCGTACACGACAAGCGATTCATTCAAACTGCCATAATTGCCGCCGACATAGTTCGGCTGAGCGTTTCCGTCTGCACCCAAAACAACGACACCGGCTTCATTGACGCCGGCCAAAACACCCTGTTTTGAGGTGTCGGCGTTACTGGCTATTTTCAGATATTTATACTTTAGTCCCTGAGTGATAAATGGCTTTTGATAAACAGTCCGATAGGTTTGATCTACATTCTTGAAAAAAACTCTGCTGTTATTGGTCGGGTTCGCTACTGCTCCGATAGTACACATGATTGCCTCCCTGAAAAAAGTACTAAATCCACCTCGATAAAACTATGGAAACATTTTGGCAAGGTCAAGCATTTTACAGAAAGAATGCTTTGGGGTGTATTCTTGTGTCTGTTTTGTTATAAGAAGGACGGTTTGGAAAAGTGATCCAAAATTGGCAATTAAGTATTAAAAGGAGATTGATATGACGCAAAACCGAAAATTTTCAAAGATCAACAAAACATGGACGGCGCTGGTCAGTATGGCAGTGTTTGCAGTTCTTTTGTTTGCGCTGGCAGGTTGCGGTGGTGAGCAAGTTTCTGAGCAGCCGTCACCTGATACACGTGTTTCGCAAACGGAACGACCTTCGGTGATTCAGGCAGGGCCGCCGAAAGATGGTTCCATATTGTATTTGTCTCAGGCACAGTTTATCCGTGAAGAGGATCCGGAAACGGGAGAATTACAGGTAAGACCGGGGCCGGCGCGTCTGGGGATATGGACATATCAGGACGGCGCCTGGACGGAAGAGGTTTTGGAAGATCCGGATAGCAACGTGTTTCACAAGGCCGAATGGTTTACTCCTGTTGAAGGCGAGCCGGGTATTTTGACTATTGGAGCGCAGGAGGCTCATTTGAAAATCTGGCGTAAAGATAATGATGGTGAATGGGAATACGAGAGTTTATGGAATACGTCATTTGGTGGAAATCTTGACAGATTGCGCAATTTTGAAGTTGCAGATGTCACCAATAATGGCTACGAGGAAATCTGTATCGCAACACATGATATGGGTGTTGTGGCTGTAGTCAGGTGGCAGGACGGTGAATACGTCGTTGATGAAATCGCTCGAAAACCGGAAACCTGGGTACATGAAATGACGGTGGCGGATGTGACAGGAAACGGGTATATGGAGTTGTTTACCACTCCCAGTATGCCGAATATAATGGATGGAACAACTCAGACCGGCGAAATTGATATGTTCTTGTTTGATGGCGAAAACTGGACTCAGACGGTTGTAGATGGATTGGAGACGCGGCATGCAAAAGAAATCCTGGCAGCAAGACTGACGGGTGAAGAGCGGCCGGTGCTGTTTGCGGCTTTGGAAGGCGAACATATTGGAGGTGACGCTGTTGGTGATACGACCCGTATTCGGATGTATCGGTTTGTTGATGGAGATATTATCCATACGGATATAGCCAGTCTTCCGGGACAGTTGTGCAGATTTCTGAATGTGGGCGATACCGATGGCAATGGTCGCGTTGAGCTGATTGCATCAACAAGCCGTGACGGAATATGGCGTCTGGACCCGCCTGAAACACCGGATGGCGATTGGCGCAGAACGCTTGTTGCCACCGGCACATCGGGTTTTGAACATGCGACCTGGCTGGCTGACCTGAACGGGGATGGTATCGACGAAATATATGTTGCATCGGATAATCAGCGTGAGTTACGGCGATATACATGGAATGGACGCGGATATAGCGTGGAGGTTCTTGGCAGACTCCAGGATGATACCATTACCTGGAAAGTAACATCCAAACAACCCTGATATAGTAGAATAAAGCATGAACAGATTACACGTTTCAAGTATCACAGCGCTGATTTTGGCAGCGTTATTGCCGGTAAATGCCCTTGATATTGATGTTGTCGAACACACATTATCCAATGGCCTTAAAATCCTTGCAGTAGAACGTCCGGATTCGCCCTCGGTCGCATTTGCATTGTATTACAGAGTTGGTTCGGTTGACGAACAACCGGGTAAAACCGGGCTGGCGCATTATGTTGAGCACATGATGTTCAAATCAACCAAAAATCTGCAGGGGGAAGCATTTGCGCGAATAATGGCTACCGTTGGCGGCGGCCGTTCCAATGCCAGCACATCGTTTGATCGAACGTGTTACCACCAAACGGTGGCTCCGGATCGGCTTGAGCTGGTGATACGGCTGGAAGCGGAACGAATGGAAAACCTGAAACCGACTCCGGAAGAAGCGGCGGCAGAGCTGGATGTTGTTCTGGAAGAACTCCGAATGACATCCCTTGATAACCCTCAGGGAAGAATGCAGTTTTTACTGAATCAGCACGCGTTTCAAAAACATCCGTATCAAACATCACCGATCGGACGACTGGAAGATGTGTCAACATTCACTATGGATGATCTGATGGCATTCTACGAAAAATACTATGTTCCCAATAATGCTGTTGCGGTATTTGTTGGTAATTTTGATACAGACAATCTTTTGGAACTGATGGAAACACATTTTGGCAGAATCAGATCCGGTCGACCGGTCGTAAGAGAATTTCCACAGGAACCGGAACAGAACAAGGAAAGACGGTTTGAACTGGATATGCCGGTACAGCGAAGCATGCTCTGGATGGGATATCATGCCCCACCGGCAAAACATCCTGATAACCTGGCTTTGCGGGTTCTGTCCATGATTTTAAGCAGAGGCGGTTCATCACCTTTCGGTCAACTGGCACATGGTCAGGATCCGGTCGCCATGTTTGCTGCCGCATGGTGTCGTCACTCACTTGAACCCGGCCTGTTTTCAATTGTAGGGCGAACGCTACCCGGTATTTCACCGGAAACCCTGCTGGAACTTATTGATGAGATTATATCGGATGTTATTGAAAATGGTGTTTCTGAAGAGCAATTGAATACGGCAAAAACACAGTTGCTGGCGTTTGATGTGTACCGAATGCAATCCAATATGGGTATTGCCAGATTTCTGGGAGAATACGAAATGGTATCATCATGGAAGGAGGGCATGGCATTTGGCAAACGGCTTAATGAACTGACTCCGGAGTGTATTCTGCGGGTTGCAGAAACATATCTTGTGTCCTCCAGAAGAACCATAGGAATTGCAATGGCCGAACAGGATCATCCGGACAATCAAACAAGTGGAAATGACACAAATGATTAACTCAACCTTTACAAAAAAAATCTTTCTGCTTTTGGTGATGACACTTTTCCTGAACGCGTGTGCAGGGTTGCGTTTTGGTGACAGATATGACCGCGATGTTCCGGAAGAGGATTTACAGACGTTTCTGGCTCAGAGTGAATGGGAGAAAGCGACTCTGCTGGATTTTCCCGAGTCCCACGAACTGATTCTGGATAATGGATTGCGAATAATTGTTGTTGAAAGACCGGAAATCCCAATGATTTATGCCAGGGCACAAATTCGGGGTGGCTCCATTTATGATCCGCCTGATAAAAGTGGACTGGCATATCTTACCGGGTGGGTGTTGACTCAGGGAACCGAGTCATATTCAAACGAAATTATTGACAGTGTTATGGATTCACATGGCGCTTACGTTAGTTCAGAAGCCTTCAATGAATCCTGTATTGTTACTTTGACGTGTCTGTCCCAGGATTTCCAAACGCTGTTTCCCTATTTTTCTGAAATCATTGCGAAACCATCATTTGAACCCGATATTCTTGAAGAAAGCCGACGATATCTTATTGGCGATTTGATGCGGACTATGGATGATCCGGGTGAAGTGAGTGATCGGGTTTTTCGTGACGAGGTTTTTCGTGGACATCCATATCAAAAGCAGATGACCGGAACGATTGAAGGACTTCTGGCCATTTCCCCGGAAGATGTCAGACAATTTTATCGTGACCTTTACAGTCCGGACAACGCTGTTCTGGTGGTAGTGGGTGATGTTACGCTGGACAAGGTTGCTGAATTGTCAGACCGTTATTTGAGTGATTGGCAGCCATCAGACAAACCATTGCCGATCACAGGTCATCCGGAACCGACGCGGGGATTGCGGGTTTTGCTGGTTGATCGGCCAACCACTCAGGCACAGATACGCATGGGCCATACCGGAATCAACCGGACAAATCCGGATCGATTTAAAATATCGGTTATGAACAAAATTCTGGGCGGAGGTGGATTATATACCCGTCTGGCCGAAGAAGTTCGAGTAAAACGGGGACTCACCTACAGTATTTACTGTTTTTTTTCCAGACGTGAATACACCGGTGAATTTATGGTGAGCACCTTTACCCGGGCAGATTTGGCGGTCGAAACCATTCAGGTCATACTGGATGAAATCAGGCGAATTCAAACCGAACCGGTCGATGAAAAAGAGCTTGAAGATGCCAAAATGGCGTTAACCGGAAGCCATCCTCTTCGATTTGAAGAATATGAAGACATAGCCCGGACACTTGTGCACAACACGTTTTATGGATTGCCCATGACGGATGTGACTCACTTTGCAGAAAAAATAAACGAAGTAACGGTCAAGGATGTGCAACAGGTTGCTAAAAAATATCTTCAGCCGAATGATATGGTCATTGTTGTTACCGGGCCCGCGGACCAGTTGCAAATGGCGCTGGAAGAAATAGGGCCGGTTGTGATTGTTGACCCGATTTAGATTCTTAAATCAACAATCCTTCGGCTCCTTCGGTGCGGTTACAAGTTCAAGGTTCAAGCTTCAATCCGCCTTACGCCCTAAGCCCTACGCCCTAAGCCCTAAGCCTTCCGTGCCGTAAACGGAAAAGCAACAACATCCTGAATCCGTGTTTTGTTCAGTAAAAGCATAATCATTCGGTCAACTCCCAAAGCAATACCGGCGGAAGGTGGCAGACCGCTTTCCAGCGCTTGAATAAACTCGCTGTCAATTGGAAAAGGGTCTTTTCCAAGTGATTTTTGTATGGCCCGGGCTTCTTCACATCGGGAGCGTTGAACATCGGGATCGACAACCTCATCAAACGCGTTACCCAGTTCAATGCCGTCAATATACAATTCAAAACGCATGGCTACAGACGGATTGTCCGGTTTAATCCGGGCAAGCGCTGCCATGTCTGACGGGTATTCATATAAAAACACCGGTTTTTCCTTACCCAGATGAGGTTCGATGCGATCAAGAAATATTTTGAAATAAAGAACATCTCTGGAATCATCGTCATTCAGTTGTTTGACACCGATACGTTTTCCTTCTTTAAGAAGAGCCTGGTCAGTATAGTTTTTCTCAAGATCAATGCCTGTATATTTTTGCCATGCCTCAAACACTGTCATTCTTGTCCATGGAGGTGAAAAATTTATGGAGCGTATTCTGTTCTTGACAGCGGAATCACCCAAAACGGATTTAATCACTGAAACAAACAGATTTTCGGTATCATCCATTATATCAAAGTAGCTGGCGTTGGTTCGATACCATTCCAGCATAGTAAACTCCGGCTGGTGCAAATCGCTGTCTTCACCATTGCGAAACGCCCGGCAAATCTGGAAAATTTTGTCACAGCCTTTTGAAAGCAGGCGTTTCATGTGAAACTAGGGGGAGGTCGGCAGATACAGGTGTCGCGGTGGATTGTTCCGAAAAAACTCGGGTTCATAAACTGTTTTAAACGCATTCAGATGGGGTTCCATTCCCGGGGAAACAACAAGCGCAGGTGTTTCCACTTCCAGAAAACCATTAGCAATAAAGAAACGTCTGATTTCCTGAAGTATTGAAGCTCGTTGTTTAAGTGTTTCCAAAGATGCAGCCATTGCAGAATGCTATCCGGTCAGAAAGGCATAAAACGACTTGAGTGATGAAAACTTGCCTATCGCATCATCGGGATGAAAGTCAGCGTAAAGCGGTGAATGAATAACGGCAAAATCTATACCGGCTGCCCGTGCGGCGCGAACACCTTTGTCTGTATCTTCAAGAATCAGACATTGGCGTTTGTCAATTCCCAAATAGTCAACTGCCGCAAGAAATATATCCGGCGCCGGTTTTGGAGCGTACATATCCCCGCCAATAATGTGAACCCTTGAATCATTGAATTCGGTGTTTCGAAGTATATGAGATATCAAGTCCCGCCGCGTGTTTGATGCAATGACAACTTTGAAACCGGTCTGGCACAGGTTGGTCAGTATTTCTTTCGCATAGGGCATCAATGGTGGTGTTTCTTCCTGAACCAGACGTCTGTAGTTGTCACGAGCCAGTGTTTTTACCTTGTCCGGATCAATATGATGTAACGAATACCGCTCGATTTCGCCTTTTGAGCCATATCCCATCAATGACCAGCAATGATAGTATTCATCTTCGTTGATCAGGTGACCAAATTGTTTGAAGGCGTCCCGATTGGCTCGGTAATACAAAGGTTCAGTATCTGCCAGTGTTCCGTCAAAATCAAAAATTACACCACAGTACCGACGTGTTGTCTGTTGATCCGCAAGTGTTTTGTTTGATGTTCTTTTCAAAATAAAAAGTGCCCCACTTTCAACACATATACTATTAGGCAGGAATGAGCTTGTCAATTCACCCCTACCCCTGTTCTCCCATTCCCGTTCATCACCCTTCTTTATGGTTTGTTGTTTTTACCGAATTGTATATAATTTGTACGGGGGGAAGGAGACAATTCATGCGTTTAATTTTGCTGATTCTGACAGCATTGGTTCTGATGACCTTAACAGCCGGTTATCTGGCGATGGTTGATGTCTTTGATCCGATAGGGTTCAAAGGAATCTTTGCTGCAACAATGGGGTTGATGTTTTTTGGGACAGGATTGCTGTGGGTTTTGTATTCTGAACGTGAAAAACTTGTGAAGACGATGCAAGATGAGTCAAAATTGCATTCTGTATCCGGAGTCATGAATTCACGCACATTTTTAAAATGTTTTTCCGAGCAGTTAACCGCTGCTCGAAGAAATCGGCAATCCTACGGTGTTTTGCTTGTCGGACCGGACGAGTTTCGTGAAATAAACATTCAAATGGATCATTCTGGCGGTGATGTTGTGTTAAAACATATTGCCGAACGGATTAAATATGTTATTGATGAAAAGGGTCTTCTGGGACACTATTCCGGTGATATGTTTATTGCCGGAATATTTGATGCTGATATTGAAACTCTGAAAAAACTGGCTGATAACCTTCACGAAATACTTGTTTCAGCGCCATACAAAACAAAGGGTGTGACAGCTCATCTGAAAGTCTCAATATCCTGCGCATCAGCTCCACCATCAGAATATGATCCTGAAGATTTGCTGATCACATTGATAAAGCGACTGGATCAGGCCAAGTCAAAGGGAGGCAATCAGGTTATTGTATCAGATTCCTGACACAAACGACTGCCTTGTTATGGAATAATTGAATAGAGAGTTTGGACTATACAAATTCGGCAAGACAATATCGTTTTCTACCGCTACGTAGAATGATGTACGTTTCAGATGCCAGATCGTTCAGATCAAAGATCTTGTTAACATCGTCAATGCGTTTATTGTTACAATAAGCGCCTCCGGAAGAAATCAGTCGGCGGGCTTCACCTTTTGATGCACACACACCCGCCTCGGTCAAAAGTGTAACGGCTGATATTCCCTGCTCCAGCATATCTCTGGACAGCGTTTTCGACGGAACATCGGAAAAAATACGTTTAAGTACCGCATCGTCATATCCAGATACCGGTTCATTGCCAAACAGGATTTTTGTTGCCGCTTCCGCCGCCTGAAGTCCGGATGAACCATGAACCAGCCGGGTCACTTCAGACGCCAATGTTTTCTGACAGATACGGGCTTCCGGATTGGTGGCCAACTCGTGTTCAAGTTGTTGAAACTCGTTTTCACTTAAAAACGTAAACAGTCTTAAAAAACGAATAACATCCTGATCATCTGTTTGCATAAAATACTGATAAAAGGCATAAGGCTGAGTGCGATTTTCATCCAGCCAGACAGCATTTCCCTCCGATTTACCGAATTTTTTTCCGGATGCTGTCATTAACAGAGGAAATGTTATTCCATACAATTGAGGCCCGCCCATACGCCGACACAAATCTATGCCCGCTGTAATGTTTCCCCATTGATCTGATCCTCCGATCTGTAGTTTGCACTGGTGTTCTGTCCACAAATGATAAAAATCGTATGCCTGGAGAATCTGATACGAAAACTCCGTGTAACTGATTCCCTGATCACGATTTGTCAGACGTTGTTTTACGGAATCTTTGGCAATCATCGCATTCACAGAAAAATGTTTGCCGACAATTCTTAGAAAATCAAGATAGTTGAATGTTCCAAGCCAGTCGTAATTGTTTACCAAAAGAGCGCTGTTCGAGCCGCAGTCAAAGTCCAGAAAACGGGATAACTGGCCTCGAATTGCGCCCTCATTGTGGCGTAGTCTGTCAATATCAAGAAGCTGACGTTCCTGATCCTTGCCGCTGGGATCGCCGACCATGCCTGTGGCGCCTCCAACAACGGCAATCGGACGATGTCCGGCTCTTTGAAAATGCATCAAACCAATAACAGGTATCAGATGACCCAGATGCAGACTGTCCGCGGACGGATCAAAACCGGCATACACAGACACCATTTCCTTGCTAAGGACATCACCTAAACCGGGATCACTAATCTGATAAATGAAATCTCTGGATTCAAGTTGTTTCAAAATGTCTGCCACGTCAGCCTCCTGTAAAAATATCCGACACATTCAGCGGCGTTTATTTTACGTATCGAAATACAGGTGTCAACAAACACCAGTCCTTTTGAGGACAATTCTTGCATAACCCGTCACAAAGTATATCTGAAATATCGTGATCATTGATACCTGATGATCGTTTGTGGTCATTCATTTTCAAAGGTGACGATTTGCTTTGTGT
>PWNJ01000106.1 GCA_003558985.1 candidate division CSSED10-310 bacterium | reverse complement strand
CGTTTTCATCCATCGGGGTCGCTATCGAGTGGGTCATCTGCCCGCTGGACAAATTCAAGTGTTCCCGGTTCTGATTCTGTGACGCATTCGGCCAATGTTCGGTTCAGCTCGGGATACACAGTGTTCAACGGGTTTGCAAATCACGCGAATCGCGATGCGTCACTGGCAGAGTTGGACAGCTCACAATGGACAGCCGGGCGTGTCATGGAAACAACAATCTATCATGTAATCAGCCGTTTTTTTGATGTGGCTGCGTCCATGGAACAGATCATTGTCCAGGAACAAAACGTTGCAGCTCAGAAAGAAATGCTGGACAGAATTACAGCCTTTTATGAGTCCGGCAGACGTCCGGTGGCGGATTTATATCAACAGCGCGCTGAAACGTCGGCCGCTGAGTTTCGGTTATTGAATGTGATGCGTGATTTTGAATTGAAAAAACTGGCTTTGCTGGATCGTCTGGGTTTATCTGCCGGTCGTAAGGTAGATATTGTTACCGAAGGTCTTGAAACGGTTCTTCAATCGATTGAACCGTTGCCGGAACTGCCGGAAGCTCTGGCACAGGCGTTTGAAAAACGATCCGATTACCTGGCAGTTCAGGCGACCCTCCAGGCGGTGGAACAATCGGTCAGAGCGGCAAAAAGCGGGTACTGGCCGGATATTTCTTTAAATATGGATGCCGGCACCACCTATAATGACAGCAGTCATGCATCATGGTCAGACCAGTTTCTACGGGATAACCCGTATGCGTCAGTGGGTATCACAATTGGATTACCGTTATATGACCGAGGTCAGACACGCAATGCGGTGGCTCAAGCCGATATCCGTCTACGCAGAGCAAAACTGGCCCGACAGGACATAGAGCGTCAGATTGAACGGGAAATCACAACGGCTTTTCTGGAATACCGGACAGCTCAAAAGCAACTTGAAAGTGCGCTGGCACGAATTGAATACACAGCTCAGGCGCTGGAAAACTATGAACAGCGCTATACGGTGAATGCTTCGACGCTGCTGGAAGTCATACAGGCCCGAACACAACATCTGGCTGCCATGTATGAAAAAATTGCCGCCGAATACAATCTGACGGATAAAGCCGTGGCGATCAGATATTTTATAGGAGATATGACACCGCTGATTCGGATTGATACGTCATCCGGCACATCGTTAATGGAAGGAAACGGTATATGAAACGATTTGGATTAATAATATTGATTTTAGCTGTGTGCGCGGGCGCTGTCTGGTATTTTTACTTTCGGGCTCCGGAACGCGCCGGAGCGGTGACTTACCGGACCGGTGAAATTCGCCGCGGTGACCTGGAAAACCTGATTTCCAGTTCCGGCACATTGAGCGCTGTCAGCACGGTCAAGGTCGGATCTCAGGTGTCCGGAACTCTTGTCCGGGTTCATGCAGATTTCAACGATGATGTCACTACAGGCCAGATACTGGCTGAACTGGATACGTCCATGCTGGAAGCAAGCGTGACCGAAGCCCGGGCGTCGCTGGTCAGAGCTCGCGCACAACTTGCTCAGGCGCAGGCCGAACTGGAACGTAATCGCCTACTTTATGACAGAGGATTTTTGTCGGAATCGGAATTTCTGATTTTCACAACGGATGTGGATGTAAAAAACTCTGCGGTGGAAATTGCAAAAGCTGGCCTGAACCGGGCACAAACCAATCTGGAGTATGCCGTCATAACCGCTCCGATTGACGGAATCGTAATTCACCGATCGGTGGATCCGGGTCAGACAATCGCTGCCAGTTTTCAGACACCGGAATTATTTGTTATCGCAGAAGACCTGAGCCGTATGCAGATCGAAGTGGCGGTTGATGAAAGCGATATCGGACAAGTCAAAGTGGGCATGCCGGTTCGTTTTGATGTGCAGGCGTATCCTGACAGGGTGTTTCAGGGTGTTGTCAGGCAAATCCGTTTACAGCCCGAAACAATATCCAACGTGGTAAATTACACCGTGATTGTCAACGCGGACAATACCGACGGACGCCTGCTACCTGGAATGACCGCGACGGTTGATTTCATTGTGGATCAGGTATCGGATGTGTATCTGGCGCCCAATGCCGCTATAGCGTTTCAACCGGATGCGGCGTTCATGGCGCGATTGACCGGGGGAATGGAACGTCCGGAAGGATCAGACGATATGCCGGCCGATGGCCGGCCGGGAGGTTATTCGGGTGCGAATGAACGGCGCTCCGGTCAGGGTCCGGGCATGTTTCCCGGCAGAACGCCCGGGGGCGGCAATACAGCGCGTATTTTTCTGATCGATGACGCAGAAAAAATCAGCCCGCTTGTGTTTCGTCCCGGTATTACCGACGGCGCTTTTACCGAAATTCGCGAAATCATTCGCGGGCCTGACACCATTGAAGGATCAAAAGCGATTATGGGAATTATCGGCAACACACACGGCCGGTCAATGTCCGGTAGTTTTCCGATGCAGGGTTCATCGACGGGTGGACCTCCACCCGGTGCGCGCGGCATGAGACGCTCAGGTATCTGATGGAAAACGATATAACAAAACAAATGAAACCCGTGATTGAAATGGTGGGAATCGGAAAAATATTCACTCTGGGTGAAATATCTGTTCATGCTCTGAAAAACATTGATCTGACCATTCATGCCGGTGAATTCATTGCGGTCATGGGATCCTCCGGTTCCGGTAAATCAACCATGATGAACATATTGGGATGCCTGAGTCCGCCATCCTCCGGTGAATACTTTCTGGACGGAATCAATGTTGCCCGTATGAAACCACGCCAACGTGCCGATATACGAAACTCACGCATCGGATTTGTGTTTCAGGGATTCAATCTGCTTCCGCGCACCTCCGCCCTTGAAAATGTTGAATTGCCGCTGGAATATGATCGCGGCCGCCGCATCGACAAACCGCGCCAAAAAGCAAACGATGTGCTTGCACGCGTGGGACTGGCCGATCGCATGCATCATGAACCGAATAAACTCAGTGGCGGTGAACAGCAGCGCGTTGCTATCGCCCGGGCGCTGATTACCGATCCGGCGATTCTTCTGGCCGATGAACCCACCGGGAATCTGGACAGCAAAACATCCATGAACGTGATGGGATTATTTCAGTCACTCAATGATCAGGGTATTACCATCATTATTGTCACACACGAACCGGATATCGCTGCAACGGCAAAACGTATCGTTGAATTGCGGGACGGGTCGGTGATTCGGGATCAGACTATTCAACAGCATCGTCTGACTGTGCCTGCCGAGGTGGCGGTATGAAACTTTTCAGACTGCTTAAAATGGCGTTTCGGAGCATTTTACGAAATCGTATGCGGTCATTTCTGACAATGCTGGGTATCATTATCGGTGTGGGTTCGGTTATTGCCATGCTGGCGGTCGGGCAGGGAGCGCAGGCAACTGTTGAAAGCAATATCGCCTCTTTGGGCACCAATCTGCTGATTGTTATGCCGGGCGCATTTACCGGCCGGGGT
>PWNJ01000248.1 GCA_003558985.1 candidate division CSSED10-310 bacterium | reverse complement strand
TGAAAGACTTTATAGATGAAGTAAAAACCAGGCAGCATGACCTTCCTTTCATAGCCATCAACCACGACCTGTAACCTGCTGTAAATCACACTGCCGGAATCATAGGGCATAAAACAATCTGTAGCCCCAGTTGAGTATGAAAAGTACAGCCAGGATTATTGCGATCCAACGCGCTTTAATATGCCGGAAAAATCGTCCCGGATACAGATGACAACCGATAATCAGGGCCACGGCATTCCACAAAAAAACGATCAGTGCAGCAATGTACAGAATCACTGCCAGCGGATTGTTTAACCAGGCAACACTCCATTGACCGCGGCTCAGAGCTGCGAATGCCCGTGTATAACCGCAGAAAATGCATGGGTAACCGGTCCATTGGTCAAACGTGCAGGGCCGGAACAGAATCGGAAAATCAGCAAAATAACGGACTGCCAGCCAGGCGCCCCCGATGATCAGCACAAACGGAAAATGGATTCCAAAAACAGACCAGCGATTTTTGGGCCGGATAACGCGAAGAAAGAAAGCGTCACGCCCGGAATTATCCAGTTGTGACGCTGTTACATTTCGTTGTGTCAACGGCTTGAATGATTCAGGATCAATATGTCAGGGTGATGTCTCGTCAATCGGTGGCGGTGGTGGTGGAGGAGGTGGTGGTGGCGCAACATCCGGCTGAACCGCTGCTGCGTCCGTGGCTGGGGACACACCGTTACCGAACGATTCCCGATAGGCAACCGTCAGGATACAGAAAGTAATGGGTGCGGTTGCAATCAAACCAATACCACATGCGATAGCGCCGACTCCGCCCAGAATACCCGCTACAAGCGCAACTGCCAGATATGGGAAAAAATCCAGTTTAACTTTATCCAAGCTTTTCATGGAGGCTGGCCAGTATTCCATTTTTTTATCGGCGATAAGATACGGTGCGAACATCATCAAGGTATACACAAGCGCCGTCAGAGCCATTCCAAGAAGACTTCCAATGCAGGGTACTCTTGAAAGAATAAACAAACCGATGTTGGAAATCAGACTCCAGATCAAGGCAAACATGAATGCATCTTTTAAAAAGGAATACCCTTTGAACACATCCATAGGTTCAGGTTTGGATTCATTTCCATCATACAGTTTCAGGGTGATCAATATGAAACCGATGGACAGAGGAAGTATTACCAGACCGTTCAGCACTGCTCCCAGTATAGTTCCCAGAAATGGCACCAGAAATCGAAGAAAAGCATTTTGAGTAAAATAGATAGCTCCCGTCTGAATCAAAAATCCGGTGGGTAGCATCACAACTACAATTGCCAGAAAAATAAACAGTGAAGGGATAATCAACACACCGAAATGATTTTTGTACATTTCGAATCCCTTGCTCAGCCAGTCACCAATTTTGACCTCAACTTTTTCCATAGCCAACTCCTTGTTGAATGAACATAAATGCTCAAGTTAACAGCTTTGAAAAAAAACACACAGCCCCATCAGCCGATGTAAAAATTCATTGTTAATAATCTGACAAAAACAATCGGTCATGTCAAGCACAGCCGTGCGGCTGGAACTTCTGACTCATGACTGCTGACCTATAATCCCGCATAATACATTAAAAACGCCCATTCATCGGATAACTGCTGAATCCGTGTGCTCAAATCAGTGCCGCCACCGTGGCCGGAATCCTCATGCATCAGAAGAAATACTCTGTTTGCCGGCCCGGGATTGGCCTGTTGAAGCCGCGCGACCATTTTTCGGGCATGCATCGGATCCACTCTGGCATCATTAACAGCGCCCTGAATCAGCATAACCGGGTATTCCATACCGTCGCGCACACGATGATAGGGTGAATATTCCAGAAGCCATTCGAACGCATCCGGGTTTTCGGCTGAGCCGTATTCCGACACCCACAGATTGGCGATACCAAATCGGTGATAACGAATCATGTCCAGCAAAGCAGTGCCAGCATAGACGGCTCTAAACAGTTCAGGCCGCTGCATGGCTACCGTGGCAACCAGCAGACCGCCGTTGCTTTCGCCTTTAATCACCAGATGCTTTGGTTGAGTGATGTTGTTGTCAATCAGCCATTCGGCCGCGGCAATGAAATCATCAAATGCGTTCTGTCTGTTTTGTTGTCGGGCCGCTTCATGCCATGCCTTGCCGTATTCACCACCGCCGCGAATACCGGCGATTGCCACAACTCCGCCTGCATCCAGCCAATTCAGATAGGATACTGAAAATCCCGGTCGCATCGCCAACTGAAACCCACCGTACCCATACAGCAGCGTTGGAGTATCGCCAGTTTGCGAAATTTCGCCGCGGCTGATCACAAACATCGGAATTTTTGTGCCGTCCGGTGATGGATAAAAGACCTGATTGACCTGATACGCATCGGAATCAACCTGAATGGGGGAGACGTAATACGGGATCAGCGTATTCGTATCAAAATCGTATTCATAGGTTGTTGAGGGCCTGTTAAACGATGTCACAGACACTCTGGCACGCGGATGATGCCAGTATCCTGATGCTCCGGCGGAGCTTTTTTCCGGCAGAGGCAGATCGCGAAGCCATGTGCCATCACGTGAATAAATCCGGATATGAGTATGCACATCGCGCAGATAAACGGCGAATACCTTGCCGGCAGATAGTGATATATATTGTAGATAATCGTCAGTTTCGGGTAGAAAAACCTGCCAGTGTTCACGTTCCGGGCGCTCGATATCAGCAGTGAGCACCGTACCCATCGGAGCGTCCACATTAGTCCAGATAAAAAGTTTATCCCCGTTCGACTGAACTGTTGAAAAACCGTCCTGTCCGGTTACCAGCGGAACCGGATCGCCCGGATCATTCAGCGGCTTGAAATATATATCAGTTTTTCCCTGATACATGCGATAGAAAAACAGCAATGTGCCATCCTCACTTGGGATGACCTGGTGGTAAGCTTCCCGTCTGGTGTCATCACTAAAGATCAGAACATCATCGTCTGCCGATGTTCCAAGCTTGTGAAACCAGGCCGAATGCCAGTGATGCTCCTCACCGTTGGGGACATCGCCTCGTAGTGGGTGAGCTGAAAAATAAAACCCTGAGTTGTCCGGCAGCCACGATACGCGCTGGTGTTTCCAGCCGGTACAGGTGTCTGGCAGAATCCGCTGTGTTTCAACCTCCATAACCTGTATGACTGCGTTTTCGTCGCCGCCGCGGGCGATTCCAAACACCAGATAACGGCCATCACGTGAAGGCGCGATAATATCCAGAGTCTGATTGTCACCCCACTCATTCGGATTCAAAAGCATCACCGCTTCAGCATCATCGTGCGCCCGGGTATGATAGGTCCAGTGCTCATCATCCTTCTTTTTTTCCCACCAGAACGTGCGGTTACCGGTATGAACAGGCGACGGCGGAGTCGAATCATCGTAAAAAAGCAACTCACGAAACCTGTTATTTAGATAATCACGCGCCGGTAATGCATCCAGATGCGCCCGGGTAAATGCGTTTTGTTCAGCCGTCCATTCCTGAACACCCGCGTCATCAGCGTTTTCCAGCCAGCGAAAATCATCGGTCAGAGTCACTCCATGCAATGTTTCCGTGACCGGTATACGCTTTGTGTCAGGATAAGCGGCGTCCGCATCAGATACGAACGTGGTTTCAAATGTTTCGCTTTGATCCGTTACGGTGCACCGGTGCAGACATCCGGCGGTTAACACAGCGAAAGAAGTTGTTAAACATACAATCATAAAGATGGGGCTCAAGTGTGGTTTCATAAGAAATCTCCCGAAAATAATCAGATCACTTCATAGCATAGAGAAGCTAAATTTCACAAGATGTTAGAATACGTTTATCATAGATTATCAGCAAAAACGTCAGGATATGGTATTCAGGTAAATTGCAACCATAGAATGCTTCAGTTATTATAGGTTAAATGAAACCATGAAATCGTCCTGGTTTCCAAAAGGGTGGTAATGATGACGAGAAAATCTGATGAATGGCTGAAACAGGCTGATTATGACATAGGAACTGCAGAGGCCATGCACAACTCAGGTCGTTATATACATTCAGTTTTTATGTGTCACCTTGCAGTAGAAAAAGCCTTGAAAGGTTTATACGTCAATTTAACGCAAAAGACGCCCCCTAAAACACACAATCTAATTTACTTCCTTAAAGAGGTAGAAGGCAAACCAAATTCAGAAATTCAAAGATTTATCGTGAAATTGAATACTGCAAGTATAGCAACACGATATCCGGAAGATTTGAACAAACTTGTCAAAGTGTACAGTAAAGATGTATCTGCCGAGTTTATTATCAACAGCAAAGAAGTATTAGCATGGGTAAAAATGAACTTGACCAAAACCTGAGAGATTTTAAAAACGCTCTTGAAAAAGTTGGTATCCGGGTTGAAAAACTCATCCTGTTTGGTTCCCATGCAAGTGGTGTTGCGCACGAGGCCAGCGATATCGATCTGGTTGTCATTTCATCTGATTTCGTGAAGAAAAGTTATTGGGAAAGGATAGAAATCCTGACAGATGCAATAATGACGGTTATGGCGCCTTTGGAAGCAACAGCATTAACACCTGATGAGTGGAATTCAACGAATTCATTCATTAGTGATTATGCAAAGAATGGCGTTGAAGTTATTTAACATTCGGTATAAATCAATCCAGAATGGCTGAATTCAGTTTGAGTTGTTGCCATAATTTCGATATATGAAAAGTTGAAAATCAGGTGTATTATATCCGATTGACAGCCCCTGAGACGTTTTAACTGCAGAGGTGTTTTTTTTCGAATGGAGACGATATCATTACTGGAACTTGGCTGGCCGGCATGGCTGACACTCGGTGTAGTTCTGGGCACTTTTCTGATTTTGTTCCTGACCCGTCTGCCGTCCGATTATGTATTTTTTGGTGGACTGGCTGTTCTACTTCTGACAGGCGTGCTGGATGCCCGTGAGACATTATCCGGTTTCAGTTCACCGGGTCTGGTTACGGTTGGAGTTTTGTATATTGTTGTCGCGGGTCTGAAGGAGACGGGTGGATTGTTGTGGATTTCGCAACGGGTTCTGGGACATCCGTCATCCACTGTCAAGGCGCAGTTCCGGCTGATGTCATCGGTTGGTTTTCTGAGTGCATTTCTGAACAACACTCCAATTGTAGCCTTGTTCATTCCGATTGTTATGGACTGGAGCCGCCGTATTCGTATCCAGCCGTCCCGTCTTCTGATACCGCTCAGTTACGCATCCATTCTTGGAGGCACCTGCACGCTTGTCGGCACCAGCACCAATCTGATTGTCAATGGAATGGTGCAGACACGTTATGGCGGGCAAGGGCTTGGAATGTTCGAAATTGCCAAAATCGGCATTCCTTTGGCAGTTGTGGGAGTTCTGTACATTATTCTAACTCCGAAACTGCTACCGTCGCGCAAGGCATTTGATGAAATTGTGGCTAATCCGCGTGAATATACACTGGAGTTAAAAGTTACTGCCGGTGGCTCAATCGAAAACAAAACAATTGAAGCGGCCGGGTTAAGGCGTCTTCCCGGAGCGTTTTTGGCCGAACTGATTCGCGGTGACCACGTATATCCGGCTGTTCCGCCAGACACGGCGCTTCAGGCTGATGATCGTCTGGTATTTGTCGGTAATGTTGAATCGATTAAGACACTTTATGAGTTCAAGGATTTGCATCCTGCAACCGATCAGATATTCAAGCTGGATTACCCACGGCACAAACGCATTATGGTGGAGGCAGTCGTGTCAAACACCTGCCCGCTTCTGGGCAACTCGATACGGGAAGGCCGGTTCAGACAGCGGTATAATGCCGTTGTCGTGGCGGTTGCGCGTAACGGCGAACGAATCAAGGGTCGAATCGGAGACATCATATTGCGTCCCGGCGATACATTGCTTGTGGAATCTCATGCCGGATTTATTTCAAGGCAGAAAGACACGCGCGACTTTTATCTGATCAATCAGATAGATAATTTCTCGCCGCGTCGTTTTGAGCGAGCTCCGATTGCATTCGGAATACTGATTCTGATGGTTGCGTCTGTAGCGGCAAACTGGCTTAGCATGCTGGAGGCATCCATGTGCGCGGCTGGTCTGATGCTGCTGACCGGCGCTTCCTCGCCCGGCAATGCCCGGCGCAATATAGAATGGGATGTGTTACTTACAATTGCTGCTGCTTTGGGTTTGGGCGCAGCGCTTGACAAAACGGGAGCAGCAGCTGCCATAGCGTCATATCTGTTGAATATTGTTGGGACTAATCCATGGGTTGCGCTGGCAATGGTCTATGGGATTACCTGTGTTTTTACTGCCATCATCACCAATAATGCAGCAGCAGCTCTGGTGTTCCCACTGGCCATGAATACAGCGGAACAACTGGGTGTCAACATTATGCCGTTTATTATTTGTGTCATGCTTGGAGCATCCGCCAGTTTTGCAACGCCTATCGGATATCAAACCAACCTGATGGTATATGGACCTGGAGGATACCGGTTCAACGATTATTTACGCGTCGGGCTTCCACTGACGATTTTGACAGGCGGACTGGCTGTATGGCTGGCGCCGATTATCTGGATATTTTAAGACTGGGTAAAGACAATCAAAAATAATACCGAATACCAATAGCAGCATTAAATCCAACTGATGTATCCGGAACGATATCCAGTATTGGTACAATCTCCAGAAATACATCCAAAGGAGTTTGGGGTGGCAGATACGATAGTCCCAGTGGAAAGCGTATTCCAAGCTTATCATCGTTATCACGACGCTTGTTATCATCTTTTAATTTGAATCGCGCGCCAATTCCGTAATAAACAGGCATGGAACCTTGTAATTCGGGTGTATGTATCAGATCAAAACGGTGAATCAGATAATCCGCATGAAAATGAAATGTTGCATCACTTGAAAATGACCAGGCAACTCCGGCAGCGAACGCTTTGTTTCCTGATAGCCATGTTTTAAGACTCAGTCCTGTGGGTTCGCCGATAATAATTCCAAGCCCCAGACCATCCTTTGCTTGAGCATAATTGATACCTGAACTTAACATAAACAGTAGCAGACAAGATACGATCTGTTTTAGTTTCATTACTGGTCTCCTGATTCTTAAGAATACACTTGCTAGTTTGTTTACTCAAACGAAAAAAACGCGGAGTCGACCTGTAAGCCGGGTTCTGTGAACATCCGTTTAACCGGATGAACGGCGACCATTCATCTGGGACGCATGTTACCATGCGCCTCATGCAACCTACCCGGAAGCATCGAACGGGCCGCTCTCAAGCGCTTCTCTATTTGGTCTTGCTCCGAACGGGGTTTGCCAAGCCGATCCGGTTACCCGAACCGCTGGTGAGCTCTTACCTCACCGTTTCACCCTTGCCTGTGCCTTGAGGCCATCGGCGGTCTGCTCTCTGTTGCACTTTCCGTAGGATCACTCCCCCCGGGAGTTACCCGGCGTTCTGCCCTCTGGAGCCCGGACTTTCCTCCAGTTCCAACAGGAACCAGCGGCCGCCCGGCCGACTCCGCATACTAATATTAATCTGATTTGAAAAAAAATGCGAGGAAGCTGAAGCAGGTGTTGTCCTGATGGTATATTTCCTGCTAGTATATGGCGGTCGATGAAGAAACCGAAACGCTAAGGAGACCGTGAATGAAACAGCAATACAGGATAACAGGAATTGCAATCATATTGATTGTTGTTGTGTTTTCAGCAGGACAACCAGTGCTAGCAGGTGATTTAACAGGTGAATTGATGCTTCAGGGCATATTCCCATCCGGTGAACTGAACGATCGATTTCAGAACAATGTTGGAATAGGTGTTGGTCTGAACTACATGTACAATGAAAATGTTGGTGTTCACACATCAATGAATTATCTGAGTATGTCACGAAAAAGGGGAATGGGTAATTTCGCTGTTTGGCACTGGAACCTTAATGGACGGGTTGCGCACCGGTTTCATGACGATTTTAGCGCTTACGTTCTGGGAGGTCTGGGTGTATATATATGGAATACGAACAGAGCCTGGTGGACGGATTATCAGGCAAAAGAGGGAGTTAATCTGGGCATGAATTACGGGTTTGGAATGAATTACCATTTCCGGAGTGATATGGAAGCTGTGTTTCAGTTTAATCGTCACGGGGTTGAACTTAAAGACCATGATTCCAGGGTGTACTGGAGCGAATTCAGTTTGGGCTTGCGGTTTCTTCTGGATTCCCGTGTTTTGGCACGTTGACCTGACTTGTGAACGATCAGATTTAACGCGCTAAAAACTTTTTACTTCATAACATATAGTCTGCTGTAAATCCTGAATGCTGACAATCAGCAGGCTGATTGCTCTCAAGACCTTTGGAATTTGTCTAAATAATGGTATTATGCTGCAACTGTTTTGAGCGGTTGAGGAGATTCCTGATGATTATGACGATTTTCAAAGCGCTTTTTGAAACAATGCGTCCGAAACAATGGATAAAAAACCTTCTGGTTTTTGCAGGTTTAATATTTTCGCTGAAACTGTTTGAAATTAGCGCATTGGTCAGGTCTGTCGGCGCCTTTTTTATATTCTGTGTTGTATCCGGCTGTGTCTATATCATGAATGACATGGCCGATATAAAACGGGATCTGGCTCATCCTGAAAAATGTAAACGGCCTATACCCTCAGGAAGACTTCCTGTGCGAATAGCGCTTTTGTCACTTGTCGTTTTGGCTCTTCTTGCGTTTGTTTCAGGATTTCTGCTCTCCGTTGAGTTCGGTATTATTACACTCGTCTATTTTACTGTAAACATTGCCTATTCTTTTAAATTGAAAAACATCGTGATAATTGATGTCATGATTATTGCGTTTGGTTTTGTGCTCCGGGCTGCCGCAGGCGCTGTTGTCATCAATGTTACATTCTCTCATTGGCTGCTGATGTGCACCATGTTGCTGGCGCTTTTCCTTGCTATATGCAAACGCCGTCATGAACTCTATCTTATAAAAGAAAAACCCGGCAAACACCGGCTGGTTTTGCAGCACTATACTCCAGCTCTAATTGATCAGATGACGTCTGTTGTAACAGCAAGTGCGCTAATGGCTTATGCGTTGTATACCATATCTCCAGAAGTGACCGATAAACTGCAAACAGACAAATTGATTTACACCTTTCCGTTTGTTCTGTTTGCAATTTTCAGATATTTATACCTGGTGATGACACAGAATCAGGGAGGAAGCCCTGAAAAAGTATTTCTTCAGGACAAGGCAATGATAATTGACATGTTTTTATGGATAGTTGCTGTGTTTGCTATTCTTTACTTTAAACTGTAACGCGATTGAACAAACCGTTCTGAACCAAGGGATCAGTATCGTAAAAATCCTTCTTCCCAGGTAATCCTGTTTCCGGTCGGATATGGTTTTTCCATATCTTCAGGAGCTTCGTACGGCAATTCGAAAATTTCTCGAGCAAGATTCATATAATAGATGCGTTGATGAGTTTCATCCGGTTTTTGTCCAATAAACACAATATTTGTACCTGTCGGAGAAATATCAACATCCCAAATATCGATGTCATCAAAATCTTCTGATAGAAGCAAATCGGTCACTTCGCCCCCCTGAGGTGAAATTGAGTGTATACCTTTGGGTGTAACAAAAACGATTCGAAGATTATCTCTTGACCATGCAGCGCCACGAATTGGATTGTTTTCTGTTGTATGCAGTTCAAGATACTCCTCAAAAGTGCTGGTTATGCAGAGTCTTGAAATGTTTCTTCGCGGTCGTCTTAAAAAAGTGACCATTTCTGTTCCTGCAGGGTTGAAGCTACCGATAGTATCAAAATCACGAATGCCGAAATGCGCATGTATAGTAGTTCCGGCAAGGTTTACGGCCTGAAAAGAATCATCCCGGCTAAACCATATCAGTGTTCCGTCGGTGGAAAAGACCGGATTGGTTGCGTTGGATCGGTCAATTAATCGCTGGGCGCGACGTCCATCAATATTGGACACCCATAAATATCCCTGAGTTTGTCCGGAACGGGGTATTTCGATATACGCAATGCGATCACCTTCAGGTGAAATCGCTGCTGAAACTGCGTTTGAGGCTACTTTTCTTAATCGTGTGCCATCGGCATTCATTACATAGACGTTTTCATCAGAACTGAATGCAAACATACCTATCTCAGATCGAAGCCGTCGTCCCCGTTCAGCAAATCCTGATGCCGGAAAGTGGCGAATAAGCCGTGTAAGCGCTTTCAGAGCTTCAAGAAAGTCGCCTTCATTTGTCATCTGGCTTGCCCATTCAAGTAAAAATTCGGGAAGAGCCGTTTCGACCTGTTCGGCAGCACGAGTGCCATGATAATCGTCCAGAATAATCTGCATCAGTTCGACACCGCTTTCCCAGTTTTTTAACTGCTTTTCATTCTCTGCCCAGTTGAAATATGCTGTCGCGATTGCTTCTTCGACAGCAGGACGCCGATTTGAATCCGGATGTTCTTCCAGGAAGTTTTTGTAGTATTCAATCGCATCCCGATAGTTTCCGGTATTATCCAGATGAGCTCCGCGCCGAAGAGTTTCGGTATCTTCACATCCCGTTATCGAAAACAACAGCGCTATCATCACACAAATCATAGCGACACGGCGTGAGTTATACATATTAAAATCCCCTTTCCTTTCATAAATGAATATTACATGGGTTGTCCAAGGGCGGGACAACCCTGAAACCGAATATTAATCATTACAATGTAACAGCCAAATAGTCAAGAGCTCCGTTAAAAGAAACAGGAAGAAAACATCTTTGACAATTTGATAAAGTTTGATACATTTCGGCGCTATGACAGTTTCACTGTTGACAGACAAAACCCGCACAAGTGTTTATATCAGAATAACTGCCTGGCTTATTGCATTGAGTGTTCGATGCTTGTTTCCATTGGCGGATCCGCCTGCTGATCTTTCATGGAGCGGTGGCTATTATGCTGATGAAGGCTTTTGGGTTCACAATGCTCGAAATGAAGTTCTTTTTGAATCAGCCACTATTGATCAGTGGCACAATAAACTGGTCAGCCCGACACTGCATTATCCGGTTAAACTGATCTTTGGTATTTGGGGAGTCAGTCTTTTGTCTGTCAGGATATGGGCCATGATACTGGCAGTGCTAACATTGTTTTTTATTGACAGAATAACACGTCGTCTTGACCCTTCAGGGTTTCTATTTCTGTTATTTGCCATTAACAGTTTTCTGGTATCCTACCAACGAATTGCTATTCTGGAGTCATCGGTGTTACCGGTATCAGCGCTGACAATGTGGTTGTGGCTGCTGGGACAGGAAAATCGGCAAGGGTGGAGGAAAAATGCTCTGGATGTTATGACAGGAATTGCCGCAGCATGGACATGGCAGATAAAAACAACCCAATTGTATTTTATTCCGCTTGTACTTCTGGCCAGCCTTGTGTCAGAAACCTCGCGAAAACGTGCTGGCCTGACAGTTGCACGACAAATTCTTGGCGCTGGAATTGTTACTGCTGTCTGGTTATATTTTATTCGGTTGCCTAATCAAATGCTTCTGGAACAGTATAATCGATTCTATTTATCACAGCATGGCAACTCATTAATGGATATATTGCGAAACCTGATCGAACAACCGGCAGGAGTTTATTTCAACCGGATGCCACTTCTGTTGTCTGCTTGCTTGTTGATGACCGCCCTGATGCTGGTCAGACGCAGATTCAGACTGCAGCCACCCGCTCTGGTATTTTCTGTATTGTGGTTGATTACCGGTTTTGTTGTTCTAATGCCGATGGGTTACAGACCGGTTAGGTATTTTGTACCATTGTTGATCCCCATGATCATATTAGGATACCGGTTTGTTTCCGGCCGTGACACAATGACCAATCTGAAAAAAACCACAACAATGTCAAAGCTTATTCTACTTGCGTTTCTATGGCTTCCTGCCGGATTGAATCTGCCGATTCTTGCAGATGGATTTTTCCTTGAAGGTAAACTGACAGGTTTAACCAATGTACCCGGATTCTCAACAATTGGCGCCATAGCATTATTGATCTGGTGTATTATCTGGTCTGTTATAGTTTTTAAACCGGAACGCATGTCTGAACGATTTGTTTCACTCAGTTTGGTATTCTGTGTCGTATTTCAGAGCGCTATTGTTGGTTACCGCATGATAAACCGAACATATGATGTAATTGAAACATCACGTGACCTTTCTGAAATACTGCCTGAGAATTCGGTTATTGCAGGTCAATGGGCTCCCCAGTTAGTACTTGAAACTCCATATCGCGCCATACCGGTTTGGAAAGATTTTGTAAATTGGGAAACCCCGTTCGAAACATATGGCATCACGCACATTGTTTCCTGGGAATATCCACTGGGCAACGAACTGGAACATCATTACAACTGGTTCCCGGACGATATGCAACACACTGAGCTTGTTAAATCCTATACTATTAAAAACTCAAAAGTTTCTATTCGAAGGATTCATACGATTTATGGAAACAATTGAATCAATTGGTATTCATACACCCAGTATGCCGTATTCATTGCACTCAATCGCTGTTATAATCGTCAGCCACCAGTCAGAAACAGACCTTGAAGAATCGTTGCCAAGACTGGTTGCCTGGGCGCCGGTTCTGGGATTGGAAATAATTCTGATTGATAATGCATCTACAGATGACACTTTTACTCTTCTGGAAAACTTTCAAAACGATGTTACCGTAATCAGGAATGACGAAAACCAGGGATTTGCCACTGCCGTCAACCAGGGAATACAAGCCTCCCGAGCTCCATTTATTCTGCTGCTGAATCCGGATGCTGTAATTGATGCCTCATCAATACAAAGACTCAAAGAATACCTGGATCAACACTCAACTGTTGCGGCTGTTGCACCCAAAATGCTCTTTCCCGATGGACGCATTCAGCCGTCACGCGGCAGCTTTCCATCTTTGCTGCATACCTTAGCTCATTTGTACCGTCTGAAACGCCTTTTGCCTGATGACGAAAAAATCATGCACGGACCGTTGAAAATACTCGGCTCGATATTTCGTCAATATTCACCATTGCCTGATGAGGATGAAACAGTGGACTATACAACTGGCGCCTGTGTTCTTCTAAGACGTTCAGCAGTAGATGAAGTAGGTGGACTGGATGAATATTTCTTTCTTTATTATGAAGAAATTGATCTGGCTCGCCGTCTTAAAAATGAAGGCTATTCATGGGTGTTTCTGAATACTGCCTCAGCAACCCATACAGTCGCTTCGTCGTCTTCGAAAGCTCCATTACGACCCTTCTACGAACGCTATAAAAGCATGTGTTACTATTTCAGAAAACATCATCATCCTCTATCGTCGTTTATTGTACGTCAGCTTTTATATATAATGGTCTTTTTTAGGTGGGGATGTGTACTGCTAAGCAAACGGTTTCGGCTGGCTCCAGAAACACCCCTGTCTGCCGAAATTGGAATGTATCGCAGTCTTGTTGGTCGCAGAACACGGCCTGCTCCTAAAGAGTAACATTATCAGATTACATAATCAGTCGGATAATCCAGGTTTTTCAAAACGCCTGTATCATTTACCTGATGATAGACAACAGCGTGTCTTTTGCTGTGTATGAGTGATCGAAGCCCATTCGGCAAATGAAAAACAGCTTGTTTGCGCAGCAGATTGGGCGGAAACAGGGCTGGATGTCCACTTTTACCATTATATACAGGAATATGTATACTGCCGGGTTCTTGTTCATGATATCCAATCAAACAGGATATCGTTTCGGGTTCAACTGAAGGATGATCACCCGGGTGAATAAAAACCGCCGATGAAGACGGTATTTCTGGTAAAGCTTTGATAACTGATGTCATCATTGGTTCAGTAGGTTTCATGTTTTCAACGATCCGTACGGGCCATCCGCATAACCTTTGTTTGATATCGTCACCTCGATAACCGACAACTGTAATCAGGGGATCGACGCCAGCGTTCAGAAGCGCCTGAACGGCAGATTCAATTACTGTGTATTGGCTGTCACTATCCGGCGGCCAGGGTAGCAATGGTTTGAAACATTGCATTCTTTGTGAACGACCTGCTACTGGAATAATCGCTGAATATCGATGAAGTCTTTTCCTGCAGTCAGGATATGCAGGTGTATCCCTATATACTCTGTATATCCAGTAATCAACCGGTTTGGAGACAACCGGTGCGTTCAAACTCGGCTTGAAAAGACCTCGACCAATTCTGAAAGCTCCAACCGACTCCTGCATACGAATGCTTGGATGATTTGCCAGATTAGGTGTGGCTTCGACATAATGACATTCAGTGTGCTCGAAAATGTACTGTATCAATGCGGTCTTTATTTCGATTCCATAACGTTTACCCTGATAAACTGGTAAAAGTTTAATGTCTGTTCTGCTGCTATTTGAGTTTTCGGATACAGACATATAAGCGTGACCTATGAGTGTTTCAGAAGCGGCTTTGCGAACAACCAGCAACTGGTTCAGCAAACCTGGCCCCTTCTGATGTGCTATTTGATTTCTGATATCGGACTCAGTGCAATTCAGACCTTCCGGATAACCAACATTGTTCATTATATCCGGATTGTTCCATAGTGATACGATAAATGGAGCGTCCTCCAGACATGCTTTTTTAACAATCAGCCGTTCTGTTGATATTAACAAGTCTGTATTTCCCCCGAAAGAAACTTCTTCCGCAAAGGTTTATCAAACTTTTCTATGGCATATCGAAGCATTGTTCTGGGCATAAGCTTGTAACGGGGGTTTAAAAACGCAAGCAGTAGCTGCATATCCCTTTTGCCAACTTCCCGAAGCATCCAGCCAACGGCTTTATGGATCAGGTCTTCGTGGTCATGCAAAAGCATTTCAGCCAGTGACAATGTTTCATTGAAACGGTTTTTCTGAATAAAAGCTAACGTAGCAATAACTGCGATGCGTCGTTCCCAAAGTGATCTGGATTGCGCCAGAGAAAACAGTATTGCCGGGTCTTTGTCATAAAGATAAGCGCCGACAATTTTGTAAGCTGATATATCGACCAGATCCCAATTGTTTATCCATCGTGTGTGAGCAAGATAAGTTTCAAAAATGCGTTGTTGTGCCTCGGGTGTACCGTTTTGAAACTGATAGACCCAGATGAGTAAAGCAACGGTTCTTTCTTCGTGATATCTGGATTTCAATAGCGCTGACACCGTGGCCGGATCGGTATCCTTATACAACTTTGCTGTCTTTTTCAGGTCAGGAGTTCGAATACCAAGAAACACATCGCCTTCCCCATATTCACCTGGTCCGGTTTTAAAATATCGCCGACTGTGCGATGCAATATCCGGATCGGTCAACTTTCGACAATACTCCCGAATAGATTTAAGTATCTCCTTGTTCATCCTCAGTCCAACGTAAAGTCAGATTCCGCGCTGCCAGTGTTTCATCCAGACGTTTCATTTTTGGCAGATGCGGCGCTGATTTGACGATTTCCGGATTTTCCTTTGCCTCACGTGCTATATGCAGCAGAGCATTTATAAACTGATCCATATTGCGTCGAGATTCACTTTCAGTTGGTTCTATCATTATAGCTCCCTGCACAATTAATGGGAAATATACAGTGGGCGGGTGAAATCCGTAATCCATCAACCGTTTTGCGATATCCATTGTTGTAATACCGTATTGCGACTGCAATTGATCATTCAGAACGCATTCATGTTTGCACACATCCGGATAGGGAAGGTGGAATGCATCACGCAATTGTTCCTGAATATAATTCGCATTTAGAATTGAAGTTTGTGCTATTTTTTTAATTCCCTCAGGACCAAGAGTGCGAATATAGGCATAAGCGCGGACCATGACTGCAAAATTTCCGAAAAACCCATGAAGCCGTCCGATGCTTAACGGGCGATCCCATTGTAGAAAATATCGCGAATCGTCTTTTTCAATGATCGGTATTGGCAGAAAGGGTGCCAGCTTATCAGAAACGGCGACCGGTCCGGAACCTGGACCACCTCCGCCATGGGGTGTTGAGAATGTTTTATGCAGGTTTATGTGCTGAACATCAACGCCCAAATCACCGGGCTTCACAATGCCCATCAATGCATTCAGATTAGCGCCGTCCATATAAACCAGACCACCTGCCTGATGAATCATATCCGAAATTGTGTCAGCATGCGTTTCAAATATTCCCAGTGTATTCGGATTGGTCATCATGATACCTGCCAGGGAATCATTCAGCCACGGTTTAATAACTTCAGGGTCAAGACGGCCGTCAGAACCGCTTTTTATCTCAACCGCCTTTAATCCAGCCAGAACACAACTGGCCGGGTTGGTTCCGTGAGCGCTATCCGGTATTAAAACATTCACACGTTGTTCATCATTATTATTCAAATGCCAGGCTCGTATCATTAACATTCCGGCCAGTTCACCCTGGGCTCCAGCAGCGGGTTGAAGCGAAACAGCCGATAATCCACTGATTTCTTTCAAATAGTCAGCCAACTCAAACATCAGTTTCAGGGAACCCTGTGACAAATGAATGGGTGAATGCGGATGACATTGAGAAAAACCGGGAATATTAGACAGTTCTTCATTGACCTTCGGATTGTACTTCATCGTGCATGAGCCTAAAGGATACATGCCAAGATCAACCGAATAATTCCACTGGGATAACCTTGTGTAATGTCTGACCATATCCAGCTCACATACCTCAGGCATTCCGTGTATATCCTGACGCAAATAGCGATCATCCGGCAGATCAAACGAAAAACCTTCCATATCATCTTCAGGTAACGAACAGCCGACCCGTCCGGGAACGCTTCGTTTGAATATCAATGGTTCATCAAATATTAACCCGCTGGCAGCAGGAAAAGGATCTTTGCAATTCATCAACTTACCTCCCCGGCCCATTCGGCCAAAGCCGAAACAAACTGATTAATCTCATCCAGCGTATTGGTTTCGGTTGCGCACACAACCATCGCATTACCCAGTTCAGGATAGGTACACCGCAAATCATATCCGCCGATTATACCTTTTTCAGCAAGATGCTTTTGAAGTGATTCCGTGTCACCGGAATATGTGATGGTAAATTCATTGAAAACAGGTCCCTCGAAAGGAATGGAAAACCCTTTAATCTTCTGAATGCCCGCCTTCAGACAAGCGGATTTTTTCATGTTCAGCAATGCAACTTCACGAAGTCCTTTGCGTCCCATACATGTCATATACATTGCAGAAGTGATAGCGCACAGTGCCTGATTGGTGCATATATTTGAGGTTGCTTTATCGCGGCGTATATGTTGTTCACGGGTGGACAATGTGTTTACAAAACCGCATTTTCCATCACTGTCAACCGTCATTCCAACAACCCGCCCCGGCATTTTTCGTACAAGGTTATCTTTGACAGCAAAAAAACCAAGGTATGGACCGCCATAATTAACGGGTAATCCCAGTGACTGAGCTTCACCGCAAACCACATCAGCGCCGCATTCACCTGGAGGTTTCAAAGCAGCCAGCGATAGCGCTTCCGTTACAACAACGATCAGCAGGGTTTTGGGATTTATAATGCTTGATTTTGTCGATTCAACATCCTCAATTACACCCAGCATATTCGGTGATTGAATCATGATGCCCGCCAGCGATTTCGGATCTGTATCAGCAAGTGGTGACAAATCCGTTTGACCGTTATCAGCTAAAGGCAGCTCCAATAATGATACACCCGCATTGGCTGTATATGTCTCAAGCACAGTTCGATATGCTGGATTCAGTGTTTTGGATACGGCGATCACATTATTTCTGGAAGACCGGACTGCAAGCAGAGCCGCTTCGGCTGCAGCCATGGCTCCATCATACATCGATGCATTGGACACGGGCAGGCCGGTTAACTGAGTCATCATTGTCTGATATTCAAACATCGCCTGAAGTGATCCCTGGCTGATTTCAGGTTGGTAGGGTGTATAGGCAGTCACAAACTCGGAACGGGCGGACATGGAACGAACTGCTGCGGGAACAAAATGCCGATACGCCCCAGCTCCCATGAAACAGGGCAAGCTTTCATGGGTTACATTATTCTGCGCCAATGCCTGCATATAACGGGTCAACGTCTGCTCACTCATGGCTTCCGGCAAATTCAATGCCTGTTTCAGACGCTTTTTAGCAGGAATATCCTTTAACAGATCATCTATAGATGACACTCCTATCACTTTTAGCATCTGACGGCATTCTTCTTCCGTCAGTGGAATATAATGCATAATCTTTTTCCTCGCTAAAAAAGGTTATTCAAGAGTTGAAAGATATTCAGCATAGTCATCTGCTGATAACAACTCATCAAGCTCGGATGTATCCGCAAGTCTGACTTTAATTATCCACCCTTCATTTTCCGGATCATCATTCATGATTTCCAGTGCGGATTCAAGATCTTCATTAATTTCAACAATTTCTCCTGACACGGGAATATAACAGTCAACAGCGGCCTTCACAGACTCAACAACACCAAATACATCTCCCTTGTCAAATACTGAGCCGACTTCCGGAAACTCTATAAAAACTACATCACCAAGCTGTTCTGCGGCATGAGCAGTAATACCTATTGTGGCAATTTCGCCCTCAATATCCACCCACTCATGATCTTTTGTATATTTGTATGCACTGTTTAATTTCACATTATCCTCCTTTGAGTAGAGCACTTAAAATAACTACTAAAGCGTTACTCTGGTTTTTTATAAAAAGGCATTGAGACAACCTTTGCCCGTAATCGCCTGTCACGAATAACAACGTCAAACTCAGTACCTTCGGTTTCATAACCGGATTTAACATAAGCCATACCAATTGGTTTGCCCACAGAGATGGATATGGTTCCACTTGTCAGAACGCCTATTTTGGTGTCGCCATCCAGGATTTCATATCCTGGTCGTGGCATGCCTTTTGTTAGCAGTTCAAAACCGATCAAATGGCGTTCAAGCCCCTTTTCCTGTTGAGCAACCAGCGCTTGTTTTCCATTAAAATCAGATTTTTTGAACTTCACTGTCCATGCAAGGCCGGCTTCAAGCGGAGTATGCTGATCGTCAATATCATTGCCATATAAGGGCATTCCGGCTTCAAGTCGTAGCGTATCCCGGCACCCCAATCCGGCAGGTTTGAGTCCACAATCCCTGCCGGTTTCCATCAATGCATTCCACATGGCCATGCTGTGTGTTTTGTCAAAATACAATTCATAACCAAGTTCACCGGTATAACCGGTTCGTGATATGATTGCTTCAATATTTGCAATATGGTCATTTCGAAAACGATAATATTTCAGATCATCCAGGTTTAAAGATGTCAGTTTCTGTACGATTTGTTTCGATTCCGGTCCCTGAACAGCAATTTGCGTGATTTGATCACTTCTGTTTTCACATTTGCAGTTTCCAAAAAGATTCTTTTTTATCCATTCATAATCCTTGTTCAGATTGGCGGCGTTAACAACCAGCATAAACTCGTTCTCAGCCATACGATATACAAGAATATCATCCACAAATGTTCCGTTTTCATAGAGCATGCCCGAATAAACAGCTCTGTTAGGCTTAATTTTATCCATGTTCTGAGTGACAAGCTTCTGTACATTTGCAATAGCATCAGGACCAGATAAAAAGATTTCCCCCATATGACTGACATCAAACATACCAGCGGCAGTTCGAACTGCGATATGTTCGGACTTGATTGAATCATATTGAATCGGGAGCTCAAAACCAGCAAATGGAACCATTTTCCCCCCGGCTTCAATATGGGCTTTATATAGCCCTGTTTGTTTTAATTGAGTCATTAATACAAATCTCCATTCTCAACTATTGAAATAAAATGTTTTAGTAAGATGAGCGAATCAACCTTCGGACACTGCGTTTCGAAGAGTTTTACCGGGTTTAAACTTGATTGTCTGACCAGCTTTTATTTCTGCCGGCTCACCGGTTTTTGGATTACGTCCCATCCGTGGTTTACGTTCGCGAACTTCAAATACACCAAATCCACCGATCTTAAGCTTTTCGCCATCTTTCAAAACCATTTTCATATTGGTCAGTAACTGATCAATAATATCAGCAGCTTCTTTTTTGTTTAGATCAAGTTCTTCCCAGATGCGATTAACAATATCCTCTTTTGTCATGTCGCTACTCCTTATTCATAAGCCTGATTTAAATATAAATCCGGAATCATCGATACCGGATACTATAAACAACCGGCAAAACTTTATTGACCATAAGGACGAATGTCAAGGATCAGCCTTATGATTAACAACCAATTTTTTATTGTTGCGAGTTTTCGGTGTTGTTTTGCAGAATATCCTGGTTTATCTCTCTGGTGGAGAGTCGGTTAAATAGCAGGGAAACGAAATAATGAAGTGTACCGGCTGCCAGTCCAATAAAAATCGTGACCTGATCGACCCATGTTATAAAAAGCATTTCAACAAAAAAAACAGGTGCTTCTATACGGTTCAAAAATCGCCAGAATCGGATGTTTGCGGAGATATAAACAAAAAGAACAACAGCGAAAACAGGTAGTTTGATACACAAAGCCAGAAACAGTAACGGAGACAAAACAACAGCAAAAAGTATATCTGCCGGATGATGTGTTTTGTTTTGACCTGCTTCATTCAAGAGAGGTGGTTTTACTCCGCTAAAAAAGTTTCCCGCCTGAAAAAAACTCATTCGGAATTTTCTGAAAATCAACTGGCTGAAGTTATACTTCGCCAAATGCATCACTCTGCAGTCAGTATCCAGATAAATTGTGTGGCCGGCATTTGCCAGCGAATATCCAAATGCTTCGTCCTCAACAGTCGGTTTTACAATGCGTGTATCAAAACCACCCATATCAAGAAATATGTTTCTTCGAATTGCAAAACAGTATGTCGCACAAATCGCAGTATAAGGATTTGCAATTCGCTTAAAAACATAATGATAGTAATGATTCTGATAGCGTGTGAATACATTATAGCCGTCAGGAACTTTTTGTGAGTAAACCCCCTGAACAGCACATGTGTCAGTCATGGTATTCAAGATTTTAGATATACGCAGTGTTACATCTGGTGAAAGAAATACATCGGCGTCTACAAACAAAATAATATCACCTTCAGCAGCTTGAGCTCCTCTGTTACGGGCAGCCGCCGGACCCAAAGACTCAGGATTACGCAAAATTTTCATCGAATAATTATAATCCAGGTTTTGAACTGGAGTTTTTGAGCCATCATCAACAATAATGACTTCATCAGGTAAGAGTGTTTGCTTTTGTATAGAATCCAGGGTTGTCTGCAATGTTGCCTCAGAATCTCTGGCCGGAATGACAATACTGATGGATGCATTATTGCGTTTCATGAAAATCCTCAAACAAAGGAACCTTGTCAGTTTTACTGCGAATTCGGGCTTCAGCCATTAACATGGCATAGTGATCCGGTCTTAAACGTACCCATTCTGCCAGTTTTTCTGCATAAATAACAGATGCTTTCTCAGCCCATGAAGCATCCGTAGCAGTAACATTTGGCTGAATAGGCGCTCCAATATGAAGATCGTGGACACCATCTGTATCTCTGACAGGAAAAACCGGAATCAATGAAGCGCCAGTCAAAGCAGCAATTCGAAAAGGACCGGCTGAAACATTCATCGTTCTGGAGCAGAATGGAACACTGAAAAAGCGGGATCCAGCTCTGCCATCTGCGGCCATTAACATTATTTGATTCTGCTTCAAGGCACTAAAAACAGGGCGCATTGATTTGTCGATATAAATGAAATTCGCAGGTAAGTAACGTTCCAGCGACAAACGCGTTTTGAAAATTTTCTTCTCAATAGATGTCGGTTCTATACCGGATATTCTGTGCCAGTCATCCGGACGGCTGCCAATCTGATTAACCGCGTATCCTCGGTAACCCAAGGCCGCCATCACCATTTGATTTGCTCCGAAATGCGCCAGAACAACAACCACTCCTTTTCCCATTTGCAAAGCCCGGTTCAAATGATTAGTACCGTGAACCCTCATCCATGCATTCACATTTTCAACACCTATTGTGGGAAAACAAAATGTTTCCAGCCCAACAACTGAAGACTGACGAAAACTGTTAAGGGTCGCATTTTCAAGTTGGTCTTGCGGTACCGGTTCAGAAAAAAAAGATGTGATTTCATTCGTTACAATAGTTCGCTTTCGTTTACGAGTATAATAATTGATGGAGCCGATAAGAAATCCAAAGGATACAACCTGTTTTCTTGGCAGAAACTGCACAAAACGTCGAATCGGGTGCCAGTATATCCAGGATAGCATTTGCCCGATTAATCTCATATCACTATCTCTTGAAACGGCGTTTTAAAAATCGTGTTGCTTTTTGAAAAAGAACTTTACGATCTGTACGCATCAATTGCAGAATTTCAGGTCGTGCCCGACGAATCAGCGCTGTTTTACTTGAGTTATATCGAAAAATATAACGAGTCATTTCAGTAATAACTTTGTTGAACTCTTCAGATGATACATGAGCCATAAAATGAGCATCCGGCCATAAAGGATAACGTATAAAATCAATCGGTTCAGGAAATAACTTCAACTCAACAGCACGCTCAAACTGTTCGCTTCCCGGCATTGGATCCAGCACATTTAAAACAATCTCAGCCGGCTTAATTTTCTTGCAAAAGTCCAGTGTGCTCATTAAATCATCATACGTTTCATCCGGAAAACCAGCCATCAAAAATACTCCACACGCTATTCCGTGATGATTGGCTCGGTTAATGATATCAGGCGCTGAATCCAGGTCAATGTCTTTGCGTATAATTTTCGACATTCTTGGACTGCCGGTTTCAATTCCTATTTCCATCTGAAAGCATCCGGCCTTTCGCATAAGACGCAGCAATGAATCATCAAGCAAATCCAGTCTGGTGGCTGTGCGCCATGCTATGTTCAGTGATGCCTTCAAAATATTTTCACACAATTCTTCAGTCAATCGCCTGTCTATGGTGAACGAATCATCCCAAAAAGTGAAAACGTTGATCCCGTAATCTTTTTGAATTTTTACAATTTCTTCGATGACACTTTCTGCAGAGCGGAACCGGACCCGTTCATTCCAGAAACGGCGTGATGAGCAAAACCCGCATCTCCATGGGCATCCCCGGCTGTGCATAATGCTACCCATTGCAACGGGAGTAAAACGTTCTGGAAAAAACAGGCTTGTTCTGTCCGGTAAAGGAAGGGTATCCAGGTTTTCCATAAGAGGTCGGGAACATGGTGGTTTGTGATGAGTATTTTGTGAGTACAGACCAGCAATGGAATCAGGATTCGATTTGTTTTTTAGGGCCAGAACCGTTTCAAGCAATGTATGCTCACCTTCGCCAGCAATGACGTAATCGACACCAGGTAATGACAGAACACTGGAAACTTCGAAAGATGCATGTACGCCACCCCAAATTATAGGTGTCTCAGGCAAGACAGATTTACTAATCTCTGTTAACCGCAGTGCCGCGCCGACTTCCGGAGTTAGAACACTCAGTCCAACCAGATCGGGTTGGTATTCTTCCAGAATATGCTTTGCTTCGCTCCAGGCTGGATGATCGCTGTCATCAAGCGCGCTGAAATATGCTCTTTGAGCAGCCGAACGAGCTGAAAAAACGCTTTCCTTGTCTATCACAAAAGGTTTTTCTCCGGGACCCGGATGATCTGCATAATACAAACGAGCTTCAAGCCCCGGAGTTTGATTCAGAACAGCGGCCATTGATCCGATTCCTAATGGAAAGTATGGCGCTTGCCCGGTTCCCCTAAGTCGCGAATAGGGAGGACGAATCAGGAGTACTTTGAAAAGATGATCTGATTCTGCCACAATTACCTGCCTTTATGGATTCTTCTTAAAGATTTGACACGCTCTGTCATTGCGCTTGCGTTGGTAAACAAAAAACTCGCCTCGCGCCAGCATGCATAGATACATCCCCGACATTCGTTTTGAACTTTTCGTACTTCCTGTTTGTACTGCTTACTGCGAAAATCGCTGGATGTCATCTGCATAATATTTCGAATTATTGATTGGTCGCTGCATGGCGCCAAACCCCCATTGGGAAAAACAGTGAAATATCGTTCGCCGGCATCACATGACCAGTTAAATTCTCCTGTTTTAAGATAATGTCTGGACACTTTTAAAAAAGCTTTGGAAACCAGAATACGAAAGTTATCGCGTTTCATTTTTTCCAGTTCGTCATAGACAGCATCGACTTCTTCAGCCGGATAAGGGGGCGCCCATTCTTCGACATTGGCAGATAAAATGGATTTATCTGAATGTGGAACATTTACTGGATTGACCAGAGCCCAGGCCCCTAAAGATGAGTTTACGAATCTGACAATATCCGGTACTTCCATCAAATTTTCACGGCTAACAGTTGTTAAAACCTCAACAACACCACCCTGCAGCATTTCGACGCTAAGTGATATGGCGTCAACAATTTTTTGCCAGATATTTGAACTGCGACAGATCGTGTCAATGCGATCGGGAACAAGGCTGTCCAGTGATATTCCGATATCGTTCAAACCGCAATCGATAAATCGCTGTAGTATTTCGCGAGTCAGCAGCGTTCCGTTCGTCAAAAGCGTTGTAGATATTCCGTGTTTTGAAAATAGATTCAAGATATCAGGAGCATCATCACGCAATAATGGTTCACCGCCAGTTATGACGACTCGTGCAATTCCCAAACTGTTCAAAACATCTGCTATGTGACGATAGTCTGTTAACTTAAGTTCTTGCGTAACTGGATAGGACCATAAGCCACAGAAACCACAACGCAGGTTACACCGCGTTGTAATTTTTATATTGCAGGTAAACGGGGTTCGTAAGAAATATGCCTGTGGCCAACTGTAAAACATTCTGGAAAGCTTCATGGTGTCACCACATCTTTAAAACGACGCAATAGAATCATGAATTGATCTTTGCTTTTAATTTGTTTCAGAAACTGCCAGATAATTGCTGGACGTATATAAAAACCGATAAAAGCTCGGCGAAAAACGTTACGGAACTCTGAAGGGGTCATGCCCTCAGGGGTAAAAGGACTTCGATACTCACTCATCCGCAGCAGATCCGTTTCAGGATTCCATCCGGATTCGCAAGCCGCACGCTCCGCTTCTGTGCCAGGTAAAGGCATTAAAATACCAAAATTTACTTTGTTTAATGGCAAACGCCGGCTAAGGCGTATGGTGTTCTCCATTTCATCCCGGGTTTCACCTGGATATCCCAGAATAAAAAAACCGGTGATTTGCCATTGTGTAAGCTGACGTATTTGTCGGACCTTAAAAATAAGGTCATTCAGTGAGGTTTTCTTTTTCATCAAATCAAGGATACGCTGATTACCGGATTCGATTCCAACAGCAACAGAATAGCAGCCTGCCTCATCCATTGCTTTTAACATTTCTTCATCAATTGAGTCCAATCGAATACCGTTTGGGCATGCCCAGACCAGTCCTGTATTTTGCTTTTTCAAAGCTTCACAAAACTGCAGTACGTAATCCTTGTCAAACGTAAAGTTATCATCTTGTATATGGAACTCCCGTATACCAAATTTGTTTTTCAGCATAAGAATTTCTTCAATTACATTTGGAACAGAACGGCAGCGTATTTTTTTACCGCTGATCAGTTTGCCTGCACAGAAAGTACAGGGATAAGGGCATCCGCGAGTAATAATAATCGGAGCAACTGGTAGTTGTTTTGTAAATGTACCTTGTGGGGCAATCGGATAATCAAGCGGTGAAATTTGATCCCAGTCTGGAAAACCCAGACTGTCCAGATCATCAACAAAATGACATGAAACCGACTGGGGATCGGATGTTTCATGGGTATAACAACCTGGTATATGCAGCAGTTCATTTTTATCAGGCAATGAGCCCCTCTGATGTATAAGATCAATAAGTTGTGGAAAAGAGGTTTCAGCTTCCCCGCGTAAAAAAACATGTATGTCCGGGAAGCGTTTTAACATGTCTTTGGGAGCTGCTGAAGGATGAGGACCTCCGGCAACCATAACTATATTCATATTTTTTAACGCTTTGACATATGGAGTTAACGCAGGTAAATCAAATGTATATACCTGGAATCCAACAATATGCGGTTTTTCCTGTTCTATTCGTTTCAGAAACGCTTCCGGATGAATTTTGTCACGTATGCAGTCGATTATAACCGGTTCATGACCAATTTTACGGATAGCGGTAGCAAGATAACCCAATCCATGGTTCGGAATGAGCATGGAAGTTTCATTCCACGGTCTGCTCAAAATAACTTTCATGAGATTGTTATCATAACACAATTAAATCAGCAGATTTAACTGTAAAATGACTTTAGTTTATCTCGGCGACTGGGATGACGCAGTTTCCGAAGTGCTTTGGCTTCGATTTGACGAATGCGTTCGCGGGTTACAGCAAAGTATTCACCAACCTCCTCAAGTGTATGCTCATAACCGGCGCCAATTCCAAATCGCATTCTTAAAACCATTTTCTCGCGCGGAGTCAATGTTGACAAGGTTGACTGGACCTGCTCTTTCAAACTCATATTGACAACAGAATCGGAAGGTGATTCAGCATTCTTGTCCTCAATAAAATTGCCTAACTGACTATCTTCCTCGTCACCGATAGGTGTCTCAAGACTGATTGGTTCCTGAGCCATTTTCATAACCAGACGCACTTTTTCAACCGACATCTCCATTTTGTCAGCAATCTCTTCACATGACGGTTCGTTGCCCTTTTCCTGAACCAGCATTCTGGATGTTCGAATCAGTTTGTTGATTGTTTCTATCATGTGCACCGGGATACGTATGGTTCGTCCCTGATCAGCTATGGCTCGGGTTATAGCCTGGCGAATCCACCAGGTTGCGTATGTTGAAAATTTGTATCCCCTTTGATACTCAAACTTGTCGACCGCTCGCATTAAACCAACATTGCCTTCCTGAATCAAATCGCTGAACTGAAGACCCCTGTTGGTGTATTTTTTTGCTATCGAAACAACAAGTCGCAAATTCGCCTCAGTCAACTGCTTTTTGGCCTTTCGCTCTTTGGCTCGCCCAAGGCTGATGACCTGTTGAATCCGTTTCATTTGATCCATAGGAGCATGGGCTTCCGTTTCCAGTCGATCAATGGAGCGTTTGGCGTGACGAATTCTGCTGATAAGCTCATTCAGCTCACCCAACGATATCTCACGTGTACCCAAGTCAATTATTTTATCCGGATTAACATCATCTCGATGTGTTTGCTGATGCTCCAGCAATACATCAAAATCAACACCGACACTGCGTAAAAGACGATCAATTTCACGCTGATAACTGATCATTTTCAAAACTATATCTTCGATTTTGTTGCAAACATTCTCAACAAAATTGTAATTCAAAGGCAATGACATAACAGCTTCCATTAACGCTGTCTCGTGCTGCTCTCTCTGCTTTAACAACCGTTCTCGCGTCGATTTGGCAATTCGCCTGGATGAAAGCTTCTTATCAGTTTGCCTTAACTTCTGTCGGCAGATGCCAATGTGTTTTATCTTTTTCAGAACACTCTGGCGCAGATCTTCCAGATCAAGGTTTTCATCTTCAGGAATGTGAATCAGGGTATCAAGAGGTGTTTCGCCAGCTTCAAGGTTTTCACGAAGCGTCAGAATCTCTTTTGCCATCAAATGTGATCGGCCAGCGCCAGATATAACATCCATTTTTCCCGCTTCAATCTTGCGGGCGATTTGGATTTCACCCTCCCGGTCAAGCAAAGAAACAGAACCCATTTCTTTGAAATACAGGCGCAAAGGATCATCAGAGGAATCACTGACCGTATCTCCTCCAATACCTGAACGGGTACTTTCAGAATCTTTAGATTCGTTTTTCTTCTTTTCCTCAGCAAGTTGTGTGCGGTAATCGTCCAGTTTGGAATCTTCAATTACGTCGATATTCATGGAATCAAGCTGGTGAAATACAGCATCTATAGCTCCCGGAGTAACAATATGGTCCGGCAAATGTGAATTCAATTCAGAGAATGTCACATATCCCTTTTCTTTTCCTAATGTAATCAGCGAGGTTAAATCCAGATTTTTCCCCATAAAATTATAGCCCCCATGGCGAATCAGTTAAAAATATTATGCCTTCAAAACAAGTGAAGGTTAAGGATTTTCGGAAGACTTTAAAATGCCCTGGCAGGGCTGGGAAGTTAAATCGTGCACTTCCTGTGATATGGGTTAGGCTCTTCCGAATCAAGCCCAATCGATCTATATAAGGTTCAAATCTATTTTTGTCAATAAATTCTTTGTTTTGTGTCATATCTGACAGCTCACGCCGACCTGTGTTCAATAGAATTGACATGTGAACAGCATATCGCCTAAAGTGATCAATAGTTGAAGCCTTGACAAAAGGAGATATCAAATTATGAGATCGTTTACTAACCATACAATTAAACCTGCTTTTTTTATTATACTGATTTTTTGTTTGGGATGCGCGACTCGGGAAGATTTTCAGCGATCTTTTATAGCAAGGCATGTTGTTGATGGCGTTTACACAAACAGGGTTAAAGGGTTTGAATTGATCTGGCCGGAAAGTGATGCCTGGATATTTCGTGATTATCCCGAATTTGATTTGAGTTTTGATCATGCTGATGGACGAAGCCAGGTTCTGATCATCGGCGTTAACCAGTTGGTAAGACGCGATTTTCCGGATGGTTTTCATCAATGGATCATGGATAGATTGCGTGCAATCAATAGTGAGCATGTGTCTCATCACACCCTTACTAACAACGGGCAAACGGAAAAGTTCCGTATTATCACACGTTCTGAGTTTGCAGTTGAACGAGGTCATTCGCTCCGAGTGCATCGGAAAACGGACACACTGTTGCTGAAACGAAATAGAAACTGGGTTGCTGTAGTTACAATCTGTCCTGTTGATTACTACGAGCAGAAAAAGCAGGAGTTTGAATTATTTTTCGATAGTATAAACATGTTGTGACCAATCCCGCCAAAACAAACCCATTTCTAGAAACCTGTCTTGGACCCCAGGGGAAACTGGCTTCTATCATACCGGAATATGAATTCAGACAGTATCAAACTGCAATGGCGCAGGATATTTTACTGACCCTGGAGTCACCTGGAAGCATGCTGTTGGCAGAAGCAGGTACTGGAACGGGAAAAAGCCTTGCATATCTGATCCCGATAGCGGCAACCAAACGACGATCAATAGTTTCAACGGGTACAAAAAATCTTCAGGAACAACTGATTAACAAAGATATTCCATTACTGAATAAAATCATTGATGCACCTATAGTATCTGTTTTGCTGAAAGGAAGAAGCAACTATCTGTGCCAGCGCCGCTTGAACTGGTTTTCCCAGAATCCGGAATTCAATACTGTTTCAGAAAAAAAACAATGGTCAAAATTAATTCAATGGGCAGACTCAACTGACACCGGAGACAGATCCGAGCTGTCGTTTCTGCATGATAACTCAAACTTATGGAATAATATGAACTCACGAAGAGAAGAGTGTTTTGGCAATCATTGTAAATATTTCAGGGATTGTTTTCTGATGCGATTGAAGATCAGAGCTCAAAAAGCCGATCTGATTATTGTAAATCATCACCTTTATTTTGCAGATACCATTTTTGCACGAGTTAAAAATTTTTCAACATTGCCGGATGCGGATACGGTCATATTCGATGAAGCACATTTGCTGGAGGATACAGCGTCACAGTTTTTAGGAGTTCATCTTTCACATCAGCAATTATTGGATTTTGCAAAAATGATACGGCGATGGAAACCGGATCGCACGGAATTACAAGGCTCCGTGTGGTCGCTGGACAAAGTGTTGACTGGGTTGGAAGAGGGGGCTGGACTGTTTTTTAGCAGTATGCCATCCGGTGAGGGACGTTTTGAATTATCAGAAGTGATGAATCAGCAGACAGAAAAGATGGGTGGAGTTCTATTTGAGCGGATTGAAGTTTTGGAGCGCGAACTGGCTGCTGACAAATCAGTTCCTGAAGAGTTTGTTTTTGAGTGGCGTTCTTTATGCAAGGAACTCAAGGATAGCCTGTTGCTGTTTCTAGATCGGTCAGAACCGGGTATGGCCTGGTGGGGTGAGCACTCACGGTCAGGAAATGCGCTGCATGCTGTCCCGGTTGACATTTCTGAAGAATTTTCACAAATAATTAAAGTCGGCGATCGATCAATAATTTTGACCTCTGCAACGCTGACCGCCAATAACACATTCGATTATATTATAAAGCGGCTGGGAATTTCAGATTGCCATGCCAAAATTTATCCCTCTGAATTCAAATATCATACTCAGGGAATTCTGTATCTTCCAAGGCACCTTCCAGATCCAAATCATTCTGAGTTTTATCCGGAATGTGCGAAAGAAATTTGTGAAATAGTTAAAGCATCATCCGGAAGAGCTTTTATTTTGACAACAAGTTATGCTGGATTGAACAAGTTAAAAAATCTGCTTTTTGATAGTTTACCCTTCAATCTGCTGGTTCAGGGTGATATGCCCAAAAATTCACTGACAGATTTGTTTAAAAAAGATATCCACTCCGTTTTACTTGCTACAATCAGTTTTTGGCAGGGAGTTGATATACCCGGTGAATCATTATCTGCAGTAATTATTGACAAGTTACCATTTGCGTCTCCGGGTGATCCGGTAATAAAAGCCAGACTTCAATATCTGCGTGACAATGGAATAAATCCATTTCGTGAATATCAGATACCATCAGCAATTATGATGTTGAAACAGGGGTTGGGACGATTGATTCGCTCTCGAAATGATAAAGGACTGGTGGCAATTATGGATCACCGTATATTGGTAAAGAATTATGGGAATCGTTTCTTGCACAGTATTCCTGATTTTTACAGGACATCAGATATTAAGGATGTAACGGTTTTTTTTAGAAATACCGCTGACCAGTATTCCGGGCATTCTCAAGCTCTTTCTGAACCATAAGCAACTCAGGCGTTTGTTTTTTAAACCGTCCGGCGTTTTGCAGATATCGTTCGGCAAGACGATAATCTTCTGCTTGAATTTTTATCCTTGCCAGATTAACAAAAGAATCGATGATTTTATTAACAACCCTGTCCTGATAACTCGCATCGTAAACTCGATTGTAGTAATAAATTGCGCTCTGTTGAGCCCGTTCTGTCATTTGCCGTGCAGCTTCATCACCAAGCGTTATAAATAACTCAATTATTTGTTCATCGAACGCATCCCGACTGCGGACAGCGACACCTCTTTCGAGCTTTCGAATTACATCACGGTTTTCAACATAAGAAACCCAGTCATGCTCAATTCCAATTTCCAATTCCATAAATTTCTGCCAGCCATATGGAAAAAAACTTCCTTGAAAACAATCAAGGTTATGTGTTTGGGTATTCAGTACAATCATATAAGTCCGATTATTGCGCACGCTTAAATACAACATGCTGATAGCAAAGATAACTACTAACAATGCAATATGGCGATGCCTCAGCCGAGTGTGCTCATCAGAATGAATAACACCGGGATGAAAAACCCGCTTGCGTGGACCTGCGCCGTTTTTTGCCATCAGATCACGCTGCATTCGGAAAGTAGATGACCTGGGGGCCGATTCTGAACTCTTGAGTTTTTGAGTGGAAACAACAATATACCGGTCAATACTCTTGAAACCGGGATCTATGTTTTTTATGTTTTGCCACACTTTCAAGGCGGCGTCGTAATTGCCGCTGTTATAAAAAGACATAGCCTTCATATGCATTTTTTCCAGCTTGTCTGATAATTGATTGCGGAATGAACTGTTCACTAGAAACCTCCAGCAGAATAAACATCGGCATTGCAATGCCTGCTATATATTAGTATAAAACATGGGCCATTGGTTTCAAGTCAGTAAACAAAATGGTTTGATGGAGGGTGTGATTCAGGTGAAAAAAATCGTTGATTTTTACAAAAATAACTCAGTTCTCTTTAATTTTTACCTTTTGTTTGGATATTTCAGCATCTTGTTCTATTTTTTTCTGCATTGGAGGGTTACAACCGACTATATAGCGGTTTATCTTCCAATAATGATTGCAAGGTCTGTTGCGTTTGTTCTGAGTGTGTTCGGATATTCTACTTCAGTTGCCGGCCCGATTGTGAGTGTTCAATCGTTTCGCTTCACAATCATATACCACTGTGCGGGAATTTTCGGAATGATGATCTATGCGGCTGCAGTTCTGGCCTATAAAGCACGATGGTATGAAAAATTGTATGGCTTAGTAATTGGTATTGCCGGTTTATATCTTATCAATACCGTAAGAATGGCAGTTCTGGGAATTATTGGACTGTATTGGCGTGATTATTTTGATTTTTATCATGAATTTTTGTGGCAGGGTATTTTTATTATCTTCGTTATAGCATTTTGGGTTTTCTGGAAAGAGAAACTGATTCGAGACCCTTTTGCATCAGAATCATCATCTGAAAATCCTGAACCAGCAAAGTAAACATAAATATTGCGAGTAAATTACCTGGAGGTTTTTTGTGCAATTAGCGGTGAAATTGAAACAGTTCTGGAAGGGAACCGGCTGGCTGCTTTTCTTTTTCAAGTTTTTTTTATTCAGCATAATTGCGTATTTGATATGGTCAAATATTCATCCCTATTACGGCAAAGTTTTATCTGAATCAGTCATTGCTATACAACGGCGATATATACCAGTCAGGGATGTCCGATACACAGATCAACATGGTATCACAGTCGAGGTGTTAATGAGACCAGCACTCCATGCTGTTGTACCGTTGGCTGAAGTAAAACCTGTATCTGCTAGAATTCACCTGAATACCCTTTACTTTAACACTATTCCTTTTTTGGCCCTCCTTTTAGCTACTCCCTTTCGATCATTCAAGCGTTTGATGATATTTTTGCTAGTCGGTTTTATACTTTTATCAGCCTCACATATTCTGCATATGAGCCTGAATATTCAATCGTATTATTATTCTTCTCAAACCTGGCAGATAAATCGAAACAATCCACAACATCAGCAGTTTTTATACCGAATTCGATTGATAAGCCGTTCGCAAGGATTTATGGAACAGGCAGGGTCAATGATCATGCCATTTTTTATATGGATGTTTTACTCACAAAACTGGTTGTTTAAGAAATTGCGTTTGAACCAACAACGTGTTACTGATGGGAAACAACCATCATCCCGTCAGAAGACGCAATAGCAGCAAGATGTTCTTCCCAGTCAGCAAACAATGACAAAGCTTTCTGTATTGATTTCAGTTCCATCACACGCAACTTGTCCGCTTCATCCAGACCGACATGAACAGAAATAATTTCGCGGTTCAAAGCTGATCGGATTGTCTGCATGTTTTCATCTATGTCATCTTCTTCAATCTCCGGATGGTTTTCCTTTACAGACGCGATAAACCGGGACACAACGTCATCCGAAACAACGAACGTTTTATCAATAGACTTAAACTGATCTCCATTCGTTACGGCAAAATCAAAGAAAGCACGCTGTGATTCCAGAAAAAACATTAAAGGAGTCATCGAAGGTTCCTCGATAACAAAGTCAGGTATAATACCACCTGTTGTTTCAAAGGCATCAACACCCGGTTCAGGCTTATCTGATGGATCAGTTACTGATTGAGGTAACCCCTTTTTACGATGGGGGATATCAAAGGGTTTTTGAATGTTTCTTCCTGATGGAGTAAAATACTGTGCTGTTGTTATTTGAACGGCGGTTTCCATTCTGGTTTGAAACTGACTGCCAACTAACCCTTTTCCATGTGTTTGTTGACCCAAAATCAGTCCTCTGTTGTGATCCTGGATTGCACCCGCGACGATCTCCGATGCGCTTGCGCTACTTTCATTTACCAGTACAATTATCGGTAAATCCCGGTATTTACCGGATGATCGGGTAACAAGATCGTTTCTGACATCAGAAGTTCGGCCCTTTGTGCTGACTATTATATCACCTTTGCTCAGAAATGCAGATGATACCTGTTCAGCAGCCGATAAAAGGCCGCCTCCATTGTATCTTAGATCTAACACCAGTTGTTTCATTCCCTTCTCAACAAGAGATTCAAGCTTTTCCAGCATTTCCTCATAGGTCGCGGATGAAAACTCGGTCAATCGTATATAACCGGTTTCTGAATCCAGAAAGAAACCACCTCTTGCACTATTTAATGTGATTTTTTTCCGGATTACCTCAAACTCAAGCAACTCAGTCAAACCCTTTCGACGTATTCCAAGCTTGACAACAGAGCCTTTTGCACCACGCAACCGCTTGATTACCTCATTACTTGTAATGCCAGCAACGTTTTCACCATCGATTTCTTCAATAACATCACCCGCACGAATGCCAAGACGCCAGGCCGGTGATTCTTCAATTGGTGATATTACTAACAGTTCACCATTTCGAACATCAAATGATATGCCTATGCCATAAAAACTGCCTATCTGTTGGGCAATCATATATCGAAACGAATCTTCGTCCAGAAACTGAGAATATGGGTCCAGTGTTCTAAACATACCAGATATTGCCGAATAAAGAATATCTTTACTTTCCAGTTGGTCTGATGAACTGCTGTCAATCATGTCAAGCGCTCTGGCAATCATTCTTAACGAGTCCAAAGCGGACTCCGGTGAGTCTGCGTTGGTTTGACCTGAGATACCCATAAATATCATAACAGAACAAACACTCAGACTGACTATCATGATTTTTTTTAAATTTTGGATCATGCGCACAAATGGCTCCTTTCCAAGTACCATCATCTTATATATAGAGTAATTAATCAGTTGGAGCAACCGGGATTGCAATTTCATTAAAAACGCTTACACTTGATAGCATGTCTGGCGAAGTAAAAGAAGAAAATAAAATTGTGATAATCACCGGAGCATTTCGAGGAATCGGAAACATGATTTTCAGGCATTTGCAGAAATCGTTCATTGTCTGGCCGATATGTCGAACACTGAGTCAAAAAAGACGTTTGGAAGAGCATTACCAACATGCACATCCTGAGACATTGGTTTTTCATGGTGATTTACGAATGCCGGCTACTGTTCAAAAGATTGCAAATATGTGCAAGAAAAAAAATGTTTCACCATATGCTGTTATCCACTGTTCTGGACCGATAACCTATACTTCCTGCAGCATTCCTGAATGGAATATATGGGAAAAGCAGACAGAAGATAATCTTGCGCCATCTATACATTTGATTAAGACATTATCCGAAAGAATGAAATCTGGAAGAATTGTAATGTTTGCTTTTTCAGGTGTCGATACTCATAGAGGATTTAAAAACATTTCTGCCTATGCAGCAGCCAAAGAATCAGTAGTAGTTCTTGCAAGGGCTGCGGCAAAAAAGCTTGCAGATAAAGGGATTACTGTGAATGTTATAGCACCCGGAGTTTTTCTGACGGAAACCGGTAAAATACCTGCACATGGTAAAACGATGCTTCCATCAATACCAGCTAACCGATTTGGAACATCTGAAGATATTTGTGGAGTTGTTGATTGGCTGCTTTCCGACGAATCTGCTTATGTTACCGGTCAGATTATCAAAGTATCAGGTGGTCTTCACATTTAGATAAATTTGACGTAGTATCGTGTGAATTTATGCTGGGAGGATTAAATCATGGCAGATGACTGGCAAGATATTGAATTTGGATCAGAAATTGATGTTTCAGAAATTATGGAGATAATCCGTGAACGAATTGCTCAAAAACGCAAGGAAGGAATATATACTGACGAAGCAATTGCAGAAATAACTGAAAGCCGAATTATGCAATTTGCTGAAGAAGCAGAAATTGATTCCGTACTTCTGGAAAAACTCAGATCACCGGATCATAGCTGGAATATCAATCCAAGTTATATTATTGCAACACATCGATCTGGGGTTAAGGCAAAAGTGATTATACTGATTAAAAAATTGGTTAGACCCTTTATACGCCTTTATACCGATCATATTGTTGGCCGCCAGGCACAGATTAATCAGTATTTTGCTCATTTAATTCACAATCTGGTTCGTGAAATTACACGGCATCAGATTGATAACGATGCGTTGAAAGCAAAACTCGAGCGACTTGAACGTGAACAAGAATTTCTTGAACAACGTTTGCGAACATTTGAATCCATGACTATGCCTGAAGATAAATCAACTGATCAGAACTGATGACGATACTTTTTGTAGTCCAACGTTATGGCCTGGATATCGCAGGTGGAGCCGAGTTGCATTGTCGGCTTGTTGCTGAACATCTGGCAAAATTTTACCCGGTTGAAATTGCAACAACATGCGCAAATGACTATCTGACATGGAAAAATGTTTACGCACCGGGGACAGAAGTGGTCAACGGCATTAAAGTACACCGATTTGCTGTCACCCGGCAAAGACCATCTGACTTTGATATTCTGGCTCACAATGTTTTGTACGGTTACCCTACTGCAGAACAGCAAATACAATATCTTGATGCGCATGGACCGTTTTGTCCATCATTGATTGAATACCTGAAAAAAAACAGTCAGTTCGACCGCTATGTGCTGTTCTCCTATCGATACTGGACAACCTGGCATGCGCTGCATTGTGTTGGCAAAAATGCGGTGCTTGTACCCACAGCAGAGCTTGATCGCACACTTCACCTGGATATCTATAAAAAAGCATTTCATAAGCCAATGGCTATTGCCTATAATTCAATTGAAGAAAGAAGAAATATTAACCAAATTAGTAACAATTTTTTAGTGCCGGGATTAACAGTTGGTGTCGGACTTCCTGAAACAAAGACTCCATTATCTGATCATGAAAATTACGACGCATTGAATATACCGGATAAGTATTTCATCTATATTGGCAGAATCGAAGAAGCAAAAGGATGCTGTAACCTGATAACTGACTACCTTGCTTATCACCAAAATACCAATAATCCGCTGGCATTGGTACTGATGGGAAAACAGCATATTTCTCTTCCGAATCATCCAGGAATATTTTACCTGGGAATTCAGCCGGATCATGTGAAAATGAGTTTATTGTCACAAGCTGAAGCACTGATAATGCCAAGTAAATATGAAAGTTTGTCCATGGTTCTTCTGGAAGCATGGAAATCCTCCAGACCCGTTGTTTGCAATGCACATTGTGATGTTTTGACTGGACAATGCAAGCGTTCCGGTGGAGGACTGTATTACCGCAATACAGAAGAATTTATTGAAGCTCTTGTGCTGATCAGCTCCAGACCTGATCTGGGAGTAATGCTGGGACAACAGGGGTTGGCGTATTACAGAAAACATTACGACTGGTCGGTAATAATAGACAAGTATCACTGTTTGCTTGAAGGTAGTGGAGATAACGTATGAGATTGGGTTTTGTCGTTCAACGATATGGAGAGGATATAGCTGGCGGGGCAGAGCTGCATTGCAGATTAGTGGCTGAACATTTGAATGAGTTCCACCATGTGGAAATATTTACGACTTGCGCAAAAGATTATGTGTCCTGGAAAAATGAGTACACAAAAGGGCGCCAGATCATTAACGGAATTCCAGTCCATCGGTACCCCGTCCGAAAAACACGAAATATTCGTTCATTTGAAAATGTTCAAAATCTGGTTTTTCATGAGTCTCAACCTATAGAAATGGAAGAACGCTGGATAAAAGAAAACGGACCATATTCTCCGCAGCTAGTTAAAGGTATCATTCAACGGTCTGATATTGACATCTGGATTTTGTTTTCCTATCGATACTGGACAACAGTTCAGGCATTGCGATTATTCAAAAAGAAAGCGATATTGGTTCCGACAGCAGAACATGATCCAGCATTGTATTTATCAGTTTTCAAGGAGCTGTTTAAACTGCCTGGAGCGATTGCTTACAACTCAGTCGAAGAACAGGAATTGATTCATTCTATTGCCGGGAATCGAAAGGTACGGGGCGATGTTGTTGGAGTTGGACTGCCTGATACGGAAAACAATTGTCAAGAAACCAGAGATTTTCGCGCAATGGACCCCTATATTCTTTACATTGGAAGAATCGATAAAAACAAAGGATGCGATCATCTTTTTCGTATGTTTCTGCGGTTTTGTAAAGATGTACGTGATGATGTGTCGCTTTTGATTATTGGCAAGCCGGTTATTCCGATACCTGCACATCCGTCTGTCCGTCATCTGGGTTTTGTATCAGAAAGGGAAAAAAATGAAGCGTTGCGACACTGCAGGTTTTTGGTTATGCCCAGTCGTTATGAAAGCTTGTCAATGGTACTGTTGGAAGCATGGCGATATCAACGTCCGACGCTTGTAAATGGACGTTGCGAAGTACTTCAAGGACAATGTCTGCGCTCAAACGGTGGTTTATTCTATAAAAACTATGATGAGTTTGCTGAGCATGTGGTATTTTTGCTTGAAAACAAATCTGTTGCAGAAAGAATTGGTAAACAGGGCTTTAGATATTATCAGGAAAATTATGAATGGCGTGTTATTGAAGACAAATATGAATCATTGCTTAAATCTGTAGAACTCAATTCCATGGGAGATTCACCCAGTGAAATGGCATAAGAATCCTTCAATTAAGTCAACTGGCCTGGTTGTGCTGGCAGTAGCCGCATCTCAAGTGATACAGGTGCTTTTATTTATAGTGATTTCTTCTCTGATACAGGAACTGCAAACCCCGAATCAAGCTCTTATTCGAATAATGCCGCTGCTTCCCACAGTTATTGCTTCTTTTGCTGGTGGATTTTTTCTTGGACGAATAAAACCAGAATCAAAGGATCGTATTCTGTGGTTGGTCGCCGCACTGATTAACGCTGTGATACCAATATCTTTGCAACTTATTATCGTTCCCGAGTCGGTTTACTCATTAATGGAGCTGTCAGTGTGGCTGTCATTTGCGGGAAATTCTGTTTTATGGTTAACTGGCGGTTTTGCAGGAGCTCTATCCAGTCAAAAAAAATCTGATAGCAATTTCGATTTGGCGTTGGTTCGATGGACGGCAGCAATAACTGCACTTGTCGTGTTATTGTTTGCTTTTACATGGGGATCATTTATCTTTTCCAGGGGATACAGACTTGCTCGAAGTGTAGAACTGGATTTACCTCCATTTGTCGAGGAAAAACACCAGCCGTTTTTTCAACCTGGCATTGCCAATATCAGACACTTCCAGACAACGCTGAAACCCGGCGATACGGCGATCCAGGATTATTATTTACAATCCATGAAAGCTGATGGATGGACTAATGTTTCCGACAGGTTTCAATCATGGCCGGTTCAGGAATGGCAGTTTAGAGAAGAGCATTTTAATACCGAACAAATAGAATATGTCATTGCAGGAGCTCACTGGAAAGATATTTCAGGTAAAGTTGCTGTATCCATGGTGTTGCAGGGGATAAGACTGGATGAAACAGTTGACTGGAACGATACCGATTGGGTTATTCACGGGATTATATTAAGCAGACCGTATAGTGAACCAGCGCAGGGCGGGGAGACAACGGAATGAATATTCATCAGATTTTACCGAATTTTGCTTATGGTGATGCAATCGGAGTGGACACGCTTGCGTTAAAGAAAATACTGCGCTCACTTGGTTACAACAGTAATATTTATGCAGATATAATTCATCCAAAACTTCAAAATGAGGCCATTAAAAGACGTTATCACAAGGATCAATCAGATTCTAAGAACCTTTTAATATATCACTTCAGCGTTGGTTCAGAGATTACAGAATATGTTATGTCTGTTCCTGATCGGCTCATAATTATATTTCATAACATTACCCCCGCCAATTGGTTTTTTGGAAACAGTCCGCATATGACCGAGGTTACAGCAGAGGGTATGGATGAGTTGATTCAGTTGAAAGACCGCTGCATGGTTGCATGGGCTGATTCAGAGTACAACGCGTCAATATTGCGTGAAGCAGGTTATGACAAAGTACATGTGCTGCCAATAATTGTTGAATTTTCACGATTGAAGATCAAAGCTGATACGGTCTTCAAACAACAGTGGTCTTCGCCTTTTTTTACATGGACGTTTGTTGGCAGATTGTCTCCCAATAAACGTCATCAGGATATTATCAGAGCTTTTGCATGGTATAAACAATATCTCAACCCCCGTTCAAGGTTGCTGTTAATCGGGGAGAACAGAAATTGCTGGCGATATACATATTCAATGACTCAACTTGTTAAATCATACAGTATTGAAGACGTTGTTTTCAGTGGATCAATAAATGATTCAGAACTTGCAGCAGCATATAATCTTACAGATGTTTTTATTTGCATGAGCGAGCATGAGGGTTTTTGTGTTCCTCTTC
>PWNJ01000252.1 GCA_003558985.1 candidate division CSSED10-310 bacterium | reverse complement strand
GAACAGCGATGAAACCGCATCCAGTTGAAAAAACTGCGGACAGAATATGCAAAATCTGTTACATGCATTTTTTCAAACGGCACAAACTGCCCGATAATACAAAAAAAGGAAATATCAGAAAGAAAAGTCTTGACCGTATCTATTGGAAAAAACTTTTGCATATCTTTTTATCACTGATTGTTCCAGGGTCTGGAAGACTGTACAGTGGCTATATAGCAAGTGGCGCTGTTCTTATGGCTATTTGGTCGATTGCGCTTGGATATCTGGTTGCAAGCCGACATATGTTGCCAACCTGCTACCGTATTCCGGCTGACACTTTCTTTCCATTCGGCATGTGCGCTATAAGCGTGCTGGTGATTATATATCTGATTTCCATTATTTGGTCGTTTATGGAGGATACTGTGTGAACACGCATTTTCAAAATAATGACCGAATAGACAATGTTCCATTATATAAAGTGTTATCACATATAGCATCGAATCAACTCACTGGAGTTCTGACAGTATCCGGGGATCTTGTAACTTTTGATTATTATTTTGATAATGGGGCTTACGCGTTTGCTGTACCGCATTCACTTTCAGAACACCAGTCACTAGGGCAATTGCTGATAACCCGTGGACATTGCAATGAGGAACAAATCAAGCAGCTTCTGGAAAATCAGAAACACAAAATGCTGAAAATTGGCCGTCTTGCGCTTGATGAAAACTATCTGAGTGAAACAGAACTTCTACGAATGCTTGAAGACCAAAAAATGCTTTATTTATTTCCGGGATTGACCTGGAAATCAGGTGTTTACTATTTTCACAACACAGAAACAATTCATTATGATCGTCATCTGTATAAACCGACCCATCTTGATAAAATCATACGCATTGGTCCTGATATTCTAAAATCATGGAATTGGGTACAGGAACGTTTGCCTGAAGATGTCATACCAGAGAAAAAATCAGGTTTTGAAATTGTTCCAGAGGGCATCCGGATACGTCACTCATCAAAAGATCAAAAGGTTGTTGTACTGACTGAATGCCAGGAAGCTTTATTTGAGATTATTGACGGAAATCTCTCTGTTCGTAATATTATTGATTCGGTACATTACTTTGAATGGGAAACAAGAATTGCCCTGCTTGACATGCAGGATACAGGGCTAATTAACGTTGATAACAAAAAAACACTGTTAAACAAAAAAAGAAAACCAAAAAAGGGCTCCGAAAAACAGGAATTAAATCAATTTCGGTCGGTCTTGCTCGGAATGACCAAACTTCTTTCGATAGCTGTATTTCTGGTAGTGACTGTAATGCTGGTTCTAGAAAGAATGAACAACTATATCATATTGACAGATTATTATTTTGATCCGGCGGCTGATGTTGTTACTGCCAGCCGGGCTGGAGAAATTCAATCGGCTGTGTTATTATTTCATTTGTTCGAAGATCGATTTCCGGTTTCGTTGCAGGAACTTGTCGATGGATTATGGATTGATAAAAATATTCTGAAGGACGGGTATGGTTCTGATTTTATGTATCACAGCAAGAATTCCAGCTATGCATTGCGAAGCAAGGGGTTTGACAGGTCTTTAAACACTGATGACGATATTGTGTTTTCGGGTCATATCCGGGATTTTGTGTTTGGAAGTTTTTATTCTGCATTACCTGATGCAGATCATATGAATAGGGAACAAGGAGAGTAAAGCCATGAAATATGTTTTGATCATAATTATTTTAGCGGCGGGTGCACTTGCAATATGGGGGTGTTCCGAAGTCGGCCCACAGGAAGTTGGAGTTAGAACAACAATGATCGGTTTGGAACGCGGATTTGGTGAAGCTGAATGGTTTCAACGAGGTATCAAATCACAACCTTTGTCACCTGGACGATATGTCAGCATCCCGCATGTTTCCTATGTAGAAACATATCCGGTAAATGAGCAGCGGTATCATATGTTTAAAGATGCAGAGCCGGTTAGAAATGATGTGTCATTTAAAACGCGTGATGGTCAGATTGCATGGATTGATGCAACAATCAGATATCGTTTAATGTATGACAGAATACCGGTATTACACAGAGAATATGGTCATGAATACCTCGAGAATGTGTTATTGCCAACAGTTCGCTCGTTGTTAAACAACAAGCTGGGGGAGTATGCAGCGGAGGAGATATACGACGGTCGAACTCGTCAGGCAGTGGCCCTGGAGGTAACAGATTTAATTAATCAGGGTCATGTAGGTCGCCGGGGAACGATGGATGTTGGGCTTGAAGTAATTGATGTGTTGCTACGTCGTTTTGAGTTTACAGAAGAATTTCAGACGGCTATCGAGCAGAAAAAGATTGCTTCAGAACAGCATTTGGCTGCGATTGAATGGGCGAAAAAACGCGAGGCCGAGGCTGAAGGTGAGAGACTGGCGGTGATACAGACAGCCAAAGGTCGCGCAGAACAGGTCAGGCAGGAAGCGGATGCAGACCTTTATGCCAGGCGAAAAGCTGCAGAAGGAATTCGCGAAGTGGGTCTGGCTGAAGCTGAAGCTCGTGCCGCAATGGTTGAAGCGATGGGAGGCGGTGAAATTCTGGTACAATTGGAATTTGCTCAAAACCTGAGTCCCAAACTGCAGATTTGGGGTATCCCAACAGGACAGCAAAATCATTCTGTTATGGATCTTTCAGGTGTTTTTGGATCAATGTTTCAGCCGTCACAATCTGCAGTTCCACTCAGACCCGGAGCTGATGGAAACTAGGATATCATGACATTATGAATGTGTTAACAGAAGAAATATCAATTGACACACAAGGTTTTGGAAGTATTCATGATATTACTCGACAGGTGAATGCGAAAATTGCTGAATCTGGCATCGAAAAAGGCACAATTACCGTTTTTGTGGCCGGATCAACTGCTTCAATAACGACAATAGAATATGAATCTGGAGCCATCAGCGATTTTCAGGATGCTGTTGCACGTGCTGCACCAGAACACATTCCGTACAAACATAATAATCGCTGGGGTGACGGAAACGGTTTTTCGCATGTTAGAGCGGCCTGGATTGGTCCATCATTAACGGTACCTTTTGTAAACAAAGAAATGACTCTGGGAACATGGCAGCAACTCATCGTGGTTGATTTTGACAATGGTCCCAGACACCGGAAGATTATTCTGCAACTTATCGGTATGTAAACCAATGTCCAGTCAAAAACCCAAATATCGAATATCAGTAATCGCTGAAATGCTGAATATTCACGCTCAAACAATTCGCACTTACGAAAAAATGGGGTTTCTTAAACCAAAAAGAAGCAAAGGTAACTCACGTTTGTTTTCAGATGATGATGTGCGGACAATTGAACGGATACAGGTGCTAACCAGAGACCTGGGAGTTAATCTTGCCGGAGTTGAAATAATTCTGCGTATGCGCGCCAGAATTGAAACGATGCAGCATGAAGCACAATGTGCAATGCAAGAACTCCTTAATCTACTTGAAGAACATGATCCGGTTGAAGAATCAGTAAAATCAAGCATTATTGATGTAATAAATAACTGTAAATCTTTAATGGGTAATGATAACCCATAATGAGTCTTGTGGATTGATTCGATGAATACTGAACAGGAAGAACTTCGTTATTATTTTAACCAGATTCAAAAATATCCGGAATTGTCCAAAGAAGAAGAACTCGAACTTGCAAGGAAGATTCAGCAAGATGGTGATGAGAATGCGATTAACAAACTGGTCGAAGCAAATTTGCGTTATGTAGCACGAATCGCTAAAAAATACGCAAAATCAGGGGTGCCTCTGAGCGATTTGATCAACGAGGGCAACATTGGACTTATGGCTGCTGTACGGCGATTTGAACCGGACAGGGGAGTTAAATTCATAACATATGCTGTCTGGTGGATCAGACAGGCTATTCTGGGAGCAATATACTCAAAAAAACGCATGATCAGACTGCCTCCAAAACAGGAAACTCTTCTGTATAACATATCAAAAACCAGAAATCGTCTGATGCAGGAATTGGGACAGGAACCCACCAAGGAAGAAATAGCTGCAGAACTCAATTTGAGTGTGAAAGATATTGATAAGGTCACACAAGTCGGCCTTGATTCCATTAGTCTGGAAACAGCTAATAATGGCCAGGATGTTGAGTTTTCGCAAATGGATATCAGGGATGATCGGGCCGATGTGAATGATCTTGTTATAAAAGATGAATTTGTTGATGATGTCGAGTTGCTGCTCACATGTCTGTCAGACCGTGAAAAAGAAATCTTGCGTATGCATTTTGGCTTCGATGGCAACGACTATACGCTGCAGCAGATTGGTGAAAGGTTTAATTTGACTCGTGAGCGTATTCGACAGATTGAACGCAGAGCGATAGAAAAATTGAAATTCAAGGCCCAAAAACGAAATCTGAAAGATTACTTGCATTAACATTTAACTTGTGGAAATGAGGTACATTATGTCATCTGTATTGGTTGTTGGATCAGTTGCTCTGGATACGGTGCAAACACCAATGGGTACCAAAAACGATATGCTGGGAGGTTCAGCAGTTTATTTCAGTCTGGCAGCATCGCATTTTGCGCCGGTAAGACTGGTTGCAGTTGTGGGAACCGATTTCCCGAATGATGCTACAAACCTTTTGAAATCAAAACAAATTGATTTGACCGGATTACAAATTGTTGCGGGAAACACGTTTCGTTGGGCCGGAGAATACAAAGGGCGCATGAATGAAGCAATAACTCATGATACGCAGTTAAATGTATTCAGCTCATTTCAACCTGTAATTCCCGATAGTTATGCTGATACAGAATGGGTCTTCCTGGGCAACATTGACCCCGTATTGCAATTACAGGTGCTGTCTCAAATAAAAAAACCCAAATGGGTAGCTCTGGATACCATGAACTTCTGGATACAGGGAGCTTTGGATAAACTGCTGCGCGTTTTAAAACGAATTGACATGTTGATCATAAATGAAGGCGAACTGCAACTGCTGACGGGAAAACCTGATTTACGTTCCGGCGTCAAAACGCTTGTTTCAATGGGACCAAAATCTGTCATTATCAAACGTGGGGAATATGGGTCTGTATTGTATCATTCCGGAACATGGTTTTTTACTCCCGGTTTTCCGGACACGGATTTGGTTGATCCAACAGGCGCGGGTGATTCGTTTGCAGGAGGTGTCATGGGATCACTTGCCAAAGATGGTACTGTGACCAGTCAAACTCTACGCAAGGCGGTTATTAACGGTTCAGTAATCGCTTCATACAATATTACCGATTTTGGTCCATGGAAACTGGCCGCGCTGACTGAAAAAAATATCACAGACCGTTACGATGATTTTATTTGTATAACCAAGGTTATCTGATTAATTATTCAATGCGTTTTCAATTACATCAGTAATACGTTTCACAGGAATAAATGTGATTTTATCCCGCACATATTTGGGAACATCTTCCAAATCCGACAGATTTCGTTCCGGAATAATGACTGAACGAATATCTGCTCGATAGGCCGCAAGACACTTTTCCTTTATCCCTCCCACAGGAAGAACATCACCCCGCAATGTTATCTCACCAGTCATCGCAATATTGTGTTTGGTTGTTTTGTTTGTCAGCAACGATACCAGCGCGGTAGCAATAGTGACACCAGCAGACGGTCCGTCTTTGGGAACTGCACCTTCGGGAACATGGATATGGATATCGGATTTTTCGTAAAAATCAGCATCAATATTCAGGCTTTTTGCCATTGAGCGAATAAAGGACAGGGCTGCCTGGGCTGACTCTTTCATAACATTGCCCAGTTGTCCTGTCAGGATGAGCTGTTTTTTACCTGTCATTCGGGTTGCTTCGATAAACAGGATATCCCCGCCATATGGTGTATAGGCCAGGCCAATTGCAACACCCGGCTGAGTGGTTCGCATTTTGATTTCGGAAAAATGCTTTGGAGGTCCAAGAAATGTATGAAGTTTGGATGGAGTTATGACCATGACTTTTTTGCGACCTTCAACCACTTGACGCGCTGTTGCTCGACAAATCTTCGAAATTTCGCGTTCCAGGTTTCGCACTCCGGCTTCCAGAGTATAGTCTCGAATTATTCGGCTGACTGCATTCTCGTGAAAACGAAGATGCTTTGTTGCCAATCCGTGCTCATCCAACTGACGCGGTATCAGATGGATTTTGGCAATCTCCATTTTTTCTTCAAGAGTATAACCGGACAGCTTCAGAACCTCCATTCGGTCTTTCAAGGCTGGTGGAATTGGTTCAAGTATATTGGCTGTTGTAATAAACATAACTTTTGAAAGATCATAATTAACATTCAGATAATGGTCAGCAAAACTGTTGTTTTGTTCCGGATCAAGCACCTCCAGCAGCGCAGATGCAGGATCACCACGAAAATCCATGCCGATCTTATCGACCTCATCCAGCATGAAAACCGGATTATTGGAACCGGCTTTCCGAATACCCTGAATAATTCGGCCTGGAAGCGCGCCAATATATGTGCGTCGATGTCCCCGGATTTCTGCTTCATCTTTAACGCCTCCAACAGAAATACGATGAAACTTCCGATTCATTGCCCGGGCAATGCTTTTGCCAAGGGAGGTTTTGCCTGTGCCTGGAGGTCCCACAAAACACAATATTGGACCTTTCATATCGGGTTTCAGGTGTCGGACAGCAATATACTCAACAATTCGCTGTTTTATCTTTTCCAGACCAAAATGATCTTCATCCAGAATTGTCTGAACTTTTGTTGTTTCAAGTGTGTCATCAGTTGAAACATTCAACGGCAACTCAAGTATCCAGTCCAAATAGGTTCGTGATACCGTATATTCAGCCGCGGCCGGTGGCATCCGTTTAAGCCGGTCAAGCTCCTTGCTGGCTGCTTCCTGAGCATCTTCCGGTAAATTTGCGTCCGTTATCCGTTGGGACAATTCTTCGATTTCATGTGTTCTGTCATCCGATTCGCCCAGTTCCTTCTGAAGAGCTCGCATCTGCTGACGTATAAAATACTCCTTCTGGCTTTTATCCATCTCATCCTTGATCTGTGTCTGAATACGGTTACCAAGCTCCTGAATTTCAATTTCACGGTTTAACAACATGTTCAACTTTTTCAAACGCAAACCAATATCAATTATCTCAAGCATCTCCTGGCGTTCTTCAAGCGTCAAATTTAAGCTTGATGTGATGATATCAGCCAGCTTGCCCGGCTCGCTAATACCCTGAATAATCGATATCAATTCGTTCGGCAGATTCGATGACATGTTAACAAGCTTTTTAAACAAATCACGAATATTCAGTGTTAATGCATCAAGACGACGGGACTCGCGAAGCGTTTCGGACAATGGATGTATGCTGGCAACAAACCAGGGCTCCATCGCATCATAGGAATCCACCTCTATTCGACATATTGCCTCAATCATAATTCGCAAGGCGTCATCCGGCATTTTTATCATTTTAACTATCTGCGCCGCTACTCCAATGGAATAAATATCTTCGGGGGCGGGATCCTCCTGTTCCGGATATTTTTGCGCAACAAGACCAAGAATCCGGTTTCCTTCCAGAATCTTCTGAATCATTTGAACAGATTTCTCACGAGCTACCAATAACGGAATAACCATGGTCGGATAAATGACCGTTCCCCGAATTGGCAGAACAGGAAGCAATTTTGGAATTTTCTTGCCGTTCACAGTAAATGTTGATTGTCTGCTTGATTTACGAACAGGTTTTTTCTTCGATACGCTTTTCTCAGCTTTGTCTTTATTACTCATTTTCAATCCTTGTAAAATTATTGCTCATTTTGAAAAAGAAATGTTTATAAAAACATCTTCGCTGCAGTTTAGGACAAAGACTTTACAAGAGCAACCGGGATTTGCAATTGTTTATTGCCTTGCCAGTGAGTTTTTGCTACCGTTTGTACTGCTTGCCGTTAATAAATGAAAGCAGGATTAACAGTGCATGGATTATTTATAACATTTGAAGGAATAGAAGGTTCCGGTAAATCAACTCAGATAAAAAAACTGGCGAAATTTTTACGCCAGAAAGGATATCACACAGTTTTAACCCGGGAACCGGGGGATGGTGAAATAGGGGCAAAACTCAGGGAGTTGCTGCTGTCTGTCTCCAGCAGTCTTGACCCACTGACAGAGTTGTTCCTGTTGGCGGCCGACAGAACAAGACATGTTATTGAGATAATTGAACCGGCGTTGTCCGAAGGGTCAATAGTAATTTCAGACAGGTATGCCGATTCATCGGTTGCATATCAGGGTTATGGTAGAGGTCTGGATCTTGATTTTGTCAATGTGGTGAACCAGACCGCAATGAATAATTGCATTCCGGCTTTAACCATAGTTATGGATATTAATCCTGAAATCAGTCTGAAAAGGTCGTGTCTTCGGTTACAACAGCAAAGCATGTTTGAGGCCGAAGGACGTTTCGAGAAGGAAGATATCTTCTTTCATCAACGTGTAAGAAGCGGCTATTTATCAATAGCCAAATCAGATCCTGAAAGATGTCGTGTGTTTGATGCGTCTGGAACACCGGAGGACATATTCAGCAGTATCGCCGAAACAGTAATGAAGGTTGTCCAGAATCGAATGAAGGTAAACATACCGTGATAGAAATCATTGACATCCTTGTTCGCGGTGAATCATTTTCATCCCGTTTCAACACGCAGAGAATTCCTCTGAAAAGCGGTGATACTTGTGTGGTTGAATCGTCAATCGGATTGCAGTTTGGCAATGTCATTTCCAATCCCAGAGTTGTCAAACCACGATTTGTCGCAGGGAGTTTACCTCGGGTTATACGAAAAACGTATCAATCGGATTTGGACAATCTGAAAAAACTGCAGGAGCTTGAAACTGAGGCAGAAGAGTTTTGTCTGGAAAGGATTCGTGAATACAATCTTGAAATGAAACTGGTCAAGGTGCTGTTTGCCTTTGACAAGTCAAAAGGATTGTTCATGTTTACATCGGATGGCAGGATTGATTTTCGCGAATTGGTAAGAGATCTGGCGCAGCATTTTAAAACACGTATTGAAATGAAACAGATCGGCATCAGAGATGAAGCACGTTTGATTGGTGGTATAGGTAACTGTGGTTGTACACTGTGTTGCAAGACTTTTCTTCGTGAGTTTCATTCCGTATCAATAAAAATGGCAAAAGATCAGGGGTTAAGTCTGATACCAAGTAAAATTTCTGGTCTTTGCGGCAGATTAATGTGCTGTTTGCAATATGAGCATGAACATTATTCGGAACAGGCCAGAATGATGCCCAAAATCGGAAAACGTATTATGACACCCAGGGGCGAGGGTAAAGTTCGTCAATTGGCTATATTAAAGCAATTGGTACTGGTTGAATTGAGCTCGGGTGAATTTGAGGAATTCAATCTTGACAGTCTGATGGCCTGTCAGCAAAAACCATGTGCCAAAAAGTGCTCAAATGGTAAAAATGAAATTGAAAAACCGGAGTCAGAAGAAAATAAAGCTGTCAAAAATTGTCCGAAGGTTGATACCAATTCAACTGCTGACAAATAAAATTTAACAACACGACATGTGAATTTCTTTAAGAGCTTGTACAATTTGCTCAGCGTGCATTGAACGGCTGGCTTTGACAAGAATTGTGTCGTTCTTTTTTGTTAATTCCGGCAAGAATTCAGCAACAGTCTTAGCATCCGGAAAATAGTGTCCGTTAATACCCGTTTCACGTGCTGCCTGATAAAGGATCTCCGAAAACTTGCCGAAAGCAACCAGCAGATCAATCGAATAATCCGTCAATGCGCTCCCAAGTGCGTCATGTTCAGCTGCGGAGCTGACGCCCAGTTCCAGCATATCTCCCAGGACTGCAATACGACGTCCGGACACATCCAAATCTTTCAGAATCTGTAACGCACAACGCATCGAACGTGGTGCGGCATTGTATGCATCATCGATAATTGTCAGGTTTTTTAATTTGATGATTTGTGATCTGTGTGGTGACACCGTTGTCGAATCAAACCCTTTTTGAATGTTTGTCGGTGACATACCATAAATGCGAGCCACGGCAATGGAAGCCAGGGCATTATAAACATTATGTATGCCTTTTAATGGCAACTGGAATGTAAAGTTATTTTGGCCGGGTTCATTAACAGTAATTGCTGTGCTATTTGAACTGGCGCTTGAAATTTCAGCGCGGTAGTCTCCGCTTTTTATGCCGTAAAGAACCGAGTTGGAATAGTGGCACGTCTTCATGATAACCGGATCATCAGCATTCAGAATTGCATGTCCCCCAGGCAGTATCTGGTCCATAAGCTTTTTTTTCTCATGAGCGATTATATCAAGTGTCGGCATAAACTCGCTGTGAGCTGCTGCTACGCATGTAAATATTGCATCCGATGGGCGTACCACAGATGCCAGAATTTCCATTTCCCCGGGTTTTGAAATACCAACTTCAATGATTAGCATCTGATCAGTCTGGTTCATGTTAAGCAATGTCAAAGGAACACCAATCAGCCCATTCAGATTTTGAAAAGTCGATGCTGTTTTGAAATGTTGCGACATGATAGATGCCAGCATGTCTTTGGTTGTTGTCTTTCCGTGACTGCCTGTGATTGCAATGACAGGAATATTGAGTGTGTTTCTGACAGCGCCGGCAAGCATTTGCATAGCTGTCAACGGATTGGTTACCTCAATACGCGGAAATATATCGGAGCACCGTTCTTTTTGAACAACAACAGCGGCCGCGCCATTCTGAATTGCTGCTCCCGCAAAATGATGACCATCAAAACGGTCGCCACTTAATGCAAAATACAGCTCCCCCTGTTTCACTGTCCTGGAGTCTATACTGAAACCTTTGCAAACACCGGAAAGTACACCGTGGCTGCTGCCTTGCATGGATTCGGTTATAAAAAGCCAGTTTGTTTTCATTCGCTGAATTCCCCAAACAACTTGAATTGTTATCATAATAGTTTTGCAGGAAAAATGCCCGAAAATAATACAATCATGTTCGCTCATTAAAACTGTCAAGTTTCATGTTTAATTTCAAAGCTCAATACGATACCATTGGATAAGGTTGGCTGGATCATGTAAAGGTAGTAAAATTCTATGAAGTTATGCTTGATAATGACCTGTAATCCCCCAAAACTGGCGATTGCCGTTATTGTTTGTCTGTTTATGACTCTGGTTGTTTCAACTGGTTTATCGGCTGATATTGCAGTTATTGCGGCCGATGGTACACAAACCGGCACGATACCGGTTCAAGCGATTGAGGGTATCGAACGGTTATCTTTGACCTATTGGTCAATGCTACTGGATGCTGAACTGGACTGGGATTATGTGACAGGAACAGCGGATATGCGTTTTCGCGATCATCATTTGCGATTTGCTGACAAGAGTCAGGGTATCTGGATAAATGGTCGCATGCATTCTTTGCCGGGACGTGTAATTCAACAGGATGGAGACATCTGGATTCCGACAAAAATCCTGGATGATCTTGTGGATGCGCTATGGGAGGGTGATGTAATCTGGCATAATGATGAACGAGAGTTGCGCCGATATACTATTCGCCCGCGCATTACAGATATTCGAAGAGATCAATACATTGACGATCAATGGGTTATTGTGCTGGACCCTGGCCATGGCGGCGCTGACACCGGCTGCATGAGTCGTGATGGAGCGCTGGAAAAAGATGTCGTTCTGGCTATAGTTAACCGTGTTGCGGACATTGTTGCAAACCGCCTGGGAGCTCATGTTGAACTGACAAGAACAACCGATATGGATGTCTCTTTTGAAGAACGCATCGCAAAAGCTAATGGTGTTCGTGCCGATGTCTTTATATCACTGCATATTGCTCCCCCGGATGAAATGCCCGGGCGCAGTTTTCATGTTTACGCGCTTCCGGAAGGTCGGGTTGAGCTGGAATCTGATGTGAAACCGGCGCTATGGGAAAGTCGTTCACGGGAAACAATTGAAATGACACGTAGTTATGCTCAGGAGTTTGCCAGCGGAATGGTGGTCACGGCAAACATGAAAGATTACGCTATTCAGTCCCGCGAATTAAAGATTTTGAAAGGTTTGGCGATGCCGGCATTTGTTTTGGAACTGTCATGGGACAGCAGTTTTTATGGGCACATCACCATTGGCGAAGAAGCGGGAGCTAACAGGGCGGCCGAAGCTGTGTTTGATGGTATTCGGGCTTTTCTGGAAACGGAGTGATGGTATGCAGAATGATCTGAATCATGAAACCCATGAACCGATAACCGGAAAAATTCTGATAGCATTACCGTTTGTGATTGCTGCCATCGTAGCCGGTTATTTTTGGGCTGAGATTCAGCGGCGTCCCGCGCGTCCTGCTGAGGTGACCTGGTCGGTTGAGCGTTCTGATGGTGTCAGAGTTGAGCGTGAGCTGGCTTTGTTATATCCGACGCTTGATGGTGAATGGGTAACAGAAAAACGGACGATTCGCGGTTTTGAAAGTGAGCGGCAGGAAATACAGTTTTGTCTTGAAGCATTTGTAGCTGGCCCGTCCAGAACAGAGGAAGCCTATTTGCCGGGCCGGGGACGGATTAATATAAACGGAGCGTATCTGGATGGTCGAGGTGGACTGATCATTGATCTGAAAACAGATGCATATCCGCTCAATATTGGCGGAGTCAACGCCGAGCATCGCTTGATACAGTCTTTCCTTCATACCATCAGGTCAAATTATCCGGCAATATCGAACGTATTATTTCTGATCAATGGACAGAATGCTGAAACTCTGGCGGGGCATATTGATATTCGCAGACCGTTTTCTGTCGATAGTTAGCCCTGAAGATTCGTCTGGCAACGGTTAAAGAAAGTTTTGTAGATGTGGAATGAACGTGTTGAATCAATTGTTATTGCAAGCGGCAACTCGCATAAAATTGAAGAAATACAAAGTATTATAGGTCAAACGTCAATTCATTGGGTTTCGGGAAGTGATTATTCGGTTGGAGATATTGATGAGTCTGGTGATACATATCGCCAGAATGCCATGATAAAGGCACAGCGATATTCAACTGTGGCAGGACTGCCCGCGCTGGCCGATGACTCCGGTCTGGAGGTCGCTGCTCTGGATGGACTGCCAGGTATTCGTTCCAGCCGCCTGTTTGGAGAAAACAAAACAGATGCCGAAAAAGTTCAGGCCTTGCTGGAACGACTGAAAGATGTCCCGGAACAAATGCGGTCTGCCAAATTTGTCTGTCATGCTGTTTTAATGATAGAAAACAAAATACTAAAATCATGTAAAGGGATCACGCATGGCACGATTCTTTTTGAACCTGCGGGTAAAAATGGTTTTGGTTATGATCCGGTATTTTTTGTCCCGGAACTGGGGAAAACATACGCTCAATTGAGTGAGTCGGAAAAAAATGCTGTGAGTCACCGCGGGAAAGCAATGCAAAAAATTCGTGATTTTCTGTTGCGTTATACTGATAATTCATGGTAATAACTCGATCTGCGTGCCGGCGGATCCAATTGGCGCGTTACGGGGTGTAGCGCAGTCTGGTAGCGCACCTGCTTTGGGAGCAGGGGGTCGGATGTTCAAATCCTCTCGCCCCGATTAGCCTGGAAACCCGG
>PWNJ01000152.1 GCA_003558985.1 candidate division CSSED10-310 bacterium | reverse complement strand
CATCATCAGAACATATAGGCATATCCCGTCGCATTGATCAGGAGCTGGAGCGCGACAGACTGCGTGCTATTCTGGACGAAATACGACCTGAAGGTGTTGGATTAATTGTTCGCACAGCAGCCGAGAACGCATCGTCTGGTGATTTATCAAGCGATGTCAGTTATCTTAAAAAACAATGGGATAAAATCCGTAGTATTGCCGACAAATCATCACCACCAAAAGTTGTATATCAGGATCTAAGCGCTATTCCCCGCGTGATGCGTGATTTGTTTGACAGTTCAGTTGAGCAGGTTTTAATTGATTCGGAAGAGGACTTTGTTTTATGCAGAGATTTTGTAAAAGATTTTGCGCCTGATCTGATAGACCGTATTCATTTCTATAGCAGCGCCACACCGATTTTTACCAGGTACAATCTTGAAGATGATTTGAAACGTGCGGTTGAGCGCAGAGTGAATTTGCCATCGGGTGGATATCTGGTCTTTGATCATACCGAGGCCATGACAGTAATCGACGTTAATACCGGTCGTTTTGCCGGAGAGATTAATCTTGAGGAAACCGTTTTGCAAACTAATCTTGAGGCGGCCGACAGTATCGCATCGCAGGTGCGGCTTCGTGACATTGGGGGAATTATTGTCATTGATTTTATTGACATGGAACTGGAAGACAACAAGGATAAAGTTGTTGAACGGCTGATAAAAGGGTTCTCAACAGATCGCAGTAAACTTAACATTCTGGGCTTTACAGCTCTGGGATTGGTTGAAATCACTCGAAAACGTATCAAACGAAGTCTGTTACAGACATATTTACAAACATGTCCTGTCTGTGATGGGCGAGGAATGACAATGCATCCTCTGACAGTGGCCGCTCAGTTGATTGATGAGCTACTATTGCTCAGACCGCCTGAAGCAGCAACCGGCATCGAAATCAAACTTCATACTGCTTTAAAACCATATGTTGATATGTGTAAAGACTGTATTAACGAGCATTTCAATGCTCGGGGAGTATATGTTCTTATAGCGGAAGACGACTCGGCGCCTGCCGGTCACTACAAATTCAACTGGTTGTAACGTGTTTGATGAAACCTTTTGGGAACTTTTTAATGTGCCTTCTGGTATATAAGGAAGAGCGCTGATGACTGAGAATTATAGCTCAGAGCAGGAAACAGAACGTACAATGCCGATTTCAGATGATGATTTAATGTGTCGTTTTCAAAAGGGGGACGAGTCTGGGTTTCGCCGGCTTCTTGAAAGGTACCAGGATCGTATTTTGAACTATATTTATCGCATGGTTTCTGACAGGCATCTGGCTGAAGATTTGACTCAGGAGGTTTTTGTGCGAGTTTATGTGCATGCTGGCCGCTATCATCCGGGCAGCAGTTTCGCTCCATGGTTATATCGGATTGCATCCAACATGGCGATCAATGAATTGCGAAGACGAAAACGCTGGCGGTTTGTCACGATCAACAATAATCCGTCCGAATCGGACAGGAATGTTGTAGTCGATATTAAGGACGAGGATTCAGTTGATCCGGAGCAGGTAGTGCAACAAAAAGAAGCATCTGAAGAGGTATCTGAAGCGTTGAAAAAAATTCCCGATAAATATAGAGCGCCTCTAATTTTACGTGAATTGGAGGGATATGACTATGAAGAAATTTCACAGATTCTGGATATACCACGAGGTACAGTCAAATCACGACTGAACAGGGGGCGGGCTTTATTGGAAACTGTATTAAAACGTGCGCGTTCTGTGAACGCAGTAGCATTTTGATTATGGAGGAAAGATGAATTGTCACCAGATTAATGAGAATTTATCAGCTTTCATTGACAATGAGTTATCATCCGATGATACGAATATTGTCAAAGCGCATCTGATCCGATGTTCCAGTTGCCGTCAGCAACGTGATAAGATGGAAGAAATCGGGCGAAATATTCGTTACATGGCCCCGCTGACCACACCGGCAGATTTTGAATTCAGAGTCTTTGCCGGAATACGCAAACATGAAGCCAGGCGAACCAATCGGTTTTTTTGGCGTTGGCAAACCATTCTTCTTCCGGCAGCATGTCTTATTGTGGGAATTCTTTTGGGGGTCACTTCCAATTCAGTTTTTAATTTTCCGGAGTCATCCCTGTTAACCTCATCTGAATCAACTGTTGAATCAGATTCTCTGGTTGCAGTATCTGATCAGGAAATTCTGTATGATTATCATCTGGGCCGGTTTGCCCGCAGAGCAATAATTCCGGTCGCTGTGGATGTGATTCCGGAGTCTCCAGACGTATTTGACAGTCTATCGTTTGATGAACAATCCGGATTTGATTCAGGTATATCACCGCCACCGCAATATGTTCTGGATAACATTCCAATGCGAGTAAGCTATGAACGTACCATTTACTAGGTGTTTCAAAACCTCATTAGGAGCATTGTTTTTGCTGGCGGGTTCAGGCATTCTTTCAATAACACATGCTTTTAGTGATTCAATGGTTCCATTGATACAGGAAGCCCGACAGGGTGTTGTGAACATAGAAGCCCGCATGCCGATTACAGACAGAATGGGACAATTCGGAAAAGCGCTGAGCGCTCACCTTGAAGAAACAGGAAACCGTCATCCTCGCTGGTATGTTTCACTCGGCTCTGGTGTTGTATGGAACAACGAAGGGTATATCGTCACAACTCAGTCGGTAATTAAAACATCTGATAACATTATCATTCGGACAATTCACGGTGATTCCCAATCGGCCCGCATCGTTGGTATCGATGATATAACAAATATAGCAGTCCTTAAGCTTGAATCCGATACGCCGGATACTCTTCAGCCAATACCACATCGGAATAACAGTCTTCCTGAAGGCAGCGGTTTGGTTTTAATGGGATATGGAATTGGCGGAATCCCGACAATCTCACCGGGGATGGCCGGTATTCCCCCGGAAGATTATGACCCGTCCAGACACTGGTTCCAGTTTACAGCGCCCTTACGAGCAGGTAATTCTGGAAGCGCTCTGATTGACTCTAACGGACATCTGGCTGGTATCGCTCTGGGACGTGAAGAAGATATTGGTTTTTCTGCTGTAATCAGAATGCTGACCTCACAAGGTCAAATGGAATCAATACGCTCGGAATCAGCAAGTTATTCCAGTTTGGGCATTGGAATACCAATAACAAAAGCCAAACCGGTCATTGAACAAATTATTCATGAAGGCCGAGTCGTTCGGGGCTGGATTGGCATAAGCGTACAGAATTTATTAATCAATGCTACTGGCGAATCCGGCTTGCGTGTCATGCGTGTAATTCCCGGCAGTCCTGCTGACGATGCCGGTTTAAAACAGGGTGATTTCATTCTTTGTGTAAACAACAATGATATCAGTGATCCCCGTCATTTGGGACATGTCATTCAAAACCATCCTCCGGGAACAGAGGTCATTTTTGATTTCCTTCGCGATGATAACAATTTTCGAACCAAAGTCATCGTTTCAGAAAGACCGTCTCAACGTGAGCTTACAGTTGAAAATGTAAACGAGGATCTTTCTGATGCTTCTTCGCAGCTTCAACTGCTTGATAGTATTATGCTGAACAACTGATATTCATCCTTGTTAACCAGATGCTCTCCGAAAAGTGCCCATTCTTCTCGTGCTCAGGGGCAATCAGCCGGTATTATACCATTACCGGCAAGAGTATAGTTTAAAAGCATGTGTTGAACGTAATAATATGATTTTTCCGCAGCAGTCTCTACTGTGCGGTTTCGAGCCAGCATACCGGCGGCATAGGCAGCAAGATGACAGCCAGTACCGCGTATGACTGTCGCACATCGTTTTCCAGTAAATGTGCGTTTCAGAAGACCGTCACAAAACAGAAAATCCCTGGGATGGCCACTGGAATGACCGCCCTTGACAAGTACATTTTGAAAACCTGTCTGATACAGTATTTTTATGCATTGCTCAATATCATCTGATGAATCTGCCTGATCATCAGTCAACCAGAAAAGCTCATCAAGATTGGGAGTCAGCAATGTGATATACCGGGCAATATCATTGATTGCGGATTTGATAACGGAATCGCCTAACAAACCACCTGAGGACGCAGTCATAACAGGATCCAGCACTGTCGGAAGACTGGTTTCGGTTAAAAAATCCTTTATAACGGTAGCGATTTCAGCGCTCCCTAACATACCGATTTTAAGGGCTTTCGGTGAATACAGTTTATAAATCAGGTCAAGTTGCCGGAACACAAGTCCGGCATCGGTAGCAATATAGGTTGCATCGATATCTTTCCCTTGCAGTGTATTGGCAGTTATCAGGGGCGCAATTCTGACGCCAGCGGCTGTCATGGCTCTGATATCGGCAAGAATTCCGGCGCCACCGGTCGGGTCGAGGCCTGAAAGAATAATTGCAACTGGCAGATGCTGCATATTTAATCAGTCTTTTTCAGCATCTTGCCAGCCTTTGATTGCGCAGAATTTTCCGCACATTGAGCATACATCCTGATCTTCTGGCGGAGCGGACTGTCTGATTTGCAATGCGATATCCGGATCAAGCGCGCAAGCAATCTGTGCATCCCAATCCAGTTTACTTCGAGCTATGGCCATAATTCTGTCTCTTTCGAGCGCATTGGTATTTCCGCGAGCGATATCGGCGGCATGGGCGGCAATTTTTGATGCTATAACACCTTCCCGGACATCAGCGAGTGTTGGTAACCGCAGGTGCTCAGCCGGTGTTACATAACAAAGAAAATCTGCGCCTGACCAGGCGGCAATAGCGCCGCCAATAGCCGATGTTATATGATCATATCCTGGAGCAATATCTGTGACCAGCGGTCCCAATACATAAAACGGAGCTCCTTTGCACAAAGTTTTTTGTATTTCCATATTCGTTTGAATCTGATTCATCGGAACATGGCCAGGACCTTCAATCATCACCTGAACACCTGCATCCCAGGCACGATCAGTTAACTCACCCAATGTAATCAGTTCCTGAATCTGAGCTCTGTCGGTTGCATCAGCCAGACAACCCGGCCGAAGTCCGTCACCCAGACTAAGCGCCATATCATATTCACGAGCAATATCCAGCAGCCGGTCAAAGTGCTCATATAATGGATTTTCTTTTTTGTTTTTAACCATCCATTGAGCCAGCAGGGATCCACCGCGGCTGACAATACGAGTGATTCTTCCCTGCCGGTTAAGTCGTTCAATCGCCTGAGTCGTTACCCCACAATGCACAGTAATAAAATCGACTCCATCTTCACCATGACGCTGAATAACTTCAAACAGTTGATCCGCTGTCATTTCATGCACAGGCCTGTCATCCCGCAGCAACTCGGATGCCGCTTCATACATCGGTACCGTTCCCAGAGGTACCGGACAATTCTTTCGAATCGTTCGTCTGATTTCACGAATATCTCCACCAGTCGAAAGATCCATCACTGCATCAGCACCGGCTTTTACTGCTGTTTTTATCTTTTGCAGCTCAACGTCAGCCTCATTCACATCCGGTGATGTTCCAATATTAGCATTAATCTTGACTGTATATCCGTCCCCGATAATTCGCGGCGACTCCAGGACATGCCGATTGTTTACCGGCAAACATGCTGTCCCATCTGCCAGCGATTGAATAACCGTCTCAAGAGATACGCTCTCATCAACCGCTACAAGTTCCATTTCACGCGTCGCTATCCGTTTTTTTGCATGTTCACGCTGTGTTTTCATGTTCTCCATAGTAAAAAACCTCCATTTGGGTTCGTAACCAACCCTTCAAAATAGAATTATACATCAACTGAGTCAATTAAACATTTTGTCAGTGAATTATTAAATGGTTTCCCGAACGTTTTCTTTTCTTCGGACGTATGAGATAATAAGCGTATCAGCGCGCTGTTTACGGGGGTCACTATGAATTCAGCATATGATGTCCAGACATGGACTCAAAATTCTTCCGAGCCGGGTTTTTCATCATCATCCCATGAGGCCTTTCAGCCAAAGAAGAAAAACTATACACCTTTGCTGCTATTTGTTCTGACTGTTATCAGCACTGTCTGGGCAGGCAGCATTCATCAGGGAGTAAACATTTTTACTGAACCATTGCTGTTTTATAAAGGTCTTCCCTTTGCATTAACCCTTCTGCTGATTCTGGGAGTTCATGAGTCAGGACATTATTTCATGTGCAAATTGCATAGCATACCCTCTACTGTTCCGTATTTTATTCCCATGCCGAACATTCTGGGAACCATGGGCGCCTTTATTCGCATCAAAGGTGTCATCAGCAATCGGCGTGCTTTACTGGACATTGGTATGGCAGGGCCTTTGGCAGGGTTTGTCATCGCATTGCCCGCAACAATTATTGGTTATCGTTTGTCTGAAGCTGTTCCGATTACACCGGGCGAAGGGATTATGCTGGGCCGCTCAGTCCTGACCTGGATGCTGGAAAAACTGTTTATGCAGACACCTCCTCCAGGATACAGCCTGACTCTTCATCCGATCGGTTTTGCAGGTTACATCGGTTTATTTGTTACGGCCATGAATCTTTTGCCGGTCGGTCAACTTGACGGCAGTCATATTGTTTCAGCGTTACTTGGACGCAAACAACATCAAATCGCAAGTGTCACTGTTATTCTTCTTATTTTGTTCGGAGCTTTATGGCCCGGCTGGTGGTTATGGGCATTTCTTTTGATTCTGACTGGCACAAAGCATCAAGTCATACGTCATGATGCGCGAGCTCTGGGCAATAAACGGCGTATTCTGGCCTGGATAACAATGTTTATTCTAATAATTACTTTTGTGCCAATACCGTTTTCATTCGGCACGTTCACACCGTAATTCGTCGGCAACAAGATCAAACAGTTCAAGCAACGCAGTAATAATATCTTTTTCATCAACTTTTCGAACAACATTTCCGCGTCTGAATAGCAACCCTTCACCTTTGCCGCCAGCGACACCAATATCTGCCTCACGAGCTTCCCCCGGCCCGTTGACAGCGCAGCCCATGACCGCGACAGTCAATGGTTCGCTTCGTCCTTCCAGTGCATTTTCAACAGCGTCTGCCAGAGTGATAACATCTATATTTGTCCGGCCACATGTCGGACAGGCGATGACAGTCGGGCTATTTTTTTTAATACCAAGAGTCTGAAGAATGCGACATGCAACCTTGACTTCATCAACAGGATCTGCGGCAAGTGATACGCGGATCGTGTCACCAACACCGTGCGCCAGCAGTATTGCAACTCCAACGGAGGAACGTATCGCGCCTGTCATCAGCGTGCCGGCTTCAGTGATACCGATATGCTGCGGATAACTGGATTTTTCAGCCATCATGAAACAGGCTCGGACAGTCATTGGCACATCACTTCCTTTTATTGAGATAACGATATCATTAAACCCCATATCCTCAAGAGTTGCTGTGTTCTGCAAAGCGCTTTCTACCAGAGCTTTAGCGGTTGGACGGCCATATTTTTGAAGCAGTTTCCGTTCCAGAGATCCGGCATTGACACCCACTCGTATCGGTATGCCATAATCGGAAGCAGCGCGCACTACAGCGCTTATTCGGGCTTTTGAGCCGATGTTACCCGGATTAATTCTGATTTTATGAGCTCCTGCTTCAATAGCGCTTATCGCCAGTCGATAATCAAAATGAATATCTGCGACAATCGGAACCGGTGATCCAGCGATTATTTCGGGCAGAGCTTTCACGGCTTCTTTATTCGGCACAGCGACTCGCATTATCGCAGCGCCTGCTGACGCGGTCCTGATAATCTGAGTCAGTGTTGCTTTCACATTGTGAGTATCGGTATTGGTCATGGATTGCACAACCGGCGCTGCGTTTCCACCAATAACAACATTACCCACATGGACAACTCGTCTGGGGAGCGGTTCAGATATCAGAAAACGGTTCATAGTCTCCATTCTGAGTGAAGGATATCCCTTGTCCATTGATCCACCGATTCGATCACATCAATATCGGTGACAGATACCGGTGTGTGAAGCTTCATCACGGCTTCTATTATTCGTGGAATATCTGTAAACAATATTTTTTCATTGCAAAACGCTTCCACCAGACACTCATTGGCTGTATTCAGCACAGCCGGCATTGTGCCACCTTCATCCAGAGCATATCGGGCCAGATTAAGACAGGGAAACCGGGCTGCATCCGGTTTGGTAAATGTCAGACCGGATAGTCTGCTCCAGTTCAGCTCCGGTAACGACGCTGCAGGATGACGTCCGCCTGACAGCGCATACAGAATTGGATGTCGCATATCGGGCTGACTCAACTGTGCCATGACAGATCCATCCTGAGTTTCAACCATGGAATGTATAATGCTTTGTGGATGTATCACAACCTCAATGTTTTTATGATGGATATTAAAAAGCCACTGTGCCTCGATTATTTCAAGTCCTTTGTTCATAAGGGTTGCGGAGTCAACAGTTATTTTTCGGCCCATACTCCATGTTGGATGCGCCATTGCCTGTTCGGGTGTCACTTTGTCAAGATCAATATCCTGATCTGCGTGAAATGGGCCGCCAGAGCATGTCAGTATCAGTTTTCTGACATCTTGTTTATAAACGGCTTTCAGACATTGATGAATGGCAGAATGTTCGGAATCAACCGGTATCAGTTTTGCGTTATTTTTCCTGCAAAGACTGGTGATCCACTTGCCCCCGGTGACAAGTGTTTCCTTATTGGCAAGCACTATGGTTTTTCCGGCTTTAATGGCTTCAACGGTTGGAACCAGCCCGGATGTGCCTGACTGGGCGGAAACAATAATATCAGCATGACACAATTGTCCTGCTGCCAGCGCTTTAATCGCATTCGAACCGGTAACCATACGTGCGGGTTTGATATGATCAGCGATTCGAACAGCACAATCCGTATTTTCAACTGCAACAATATCAGGCTTGATACATCGGATAACAGACAGCAGTTTGTCCGGGTTGGAGCCTTTTGCGCTGATACCAGCTACATGAAACATGTCAGGAAAGCGTTTAATAACATCCAGTGTGCTGGTGCCGATTGAGCCGGTACATCCCAGGATCACAACATGCTTCATATAATAAAAATCCGAATATACAGATAGATCAATGGAGCGGTCAGCAGCAAGTTGTCGAATCTGTCCAGAAAGCCACCGTGTCCGGGTATCATCCGTCCCGAATCCTTTACGCCGGCGGCGCGTTTTGCCATAGATGCGGTCAGATCACCGATATGAGCCATCACAACTGTTAGTGGCGCCAGTATAAAAACATGCCATAACGGCATAGTAAAAGGCAGATAACGGTGCATGACAAATCCTGCGATGGCTGAAACAACTATACCTCCTATCAGGCCTTCAATTGTTTTTTTGGGGCTGATAATCGGAGTCAACTTATGCCGTCCGATAATTTTGCCGACATGCATGGCTCCGGCATCTCCACTCCATGCCAAAGCGAACAAAAGGATAATCCAGTATCTTCCATCCGGATTCACCTGAGGTAACTCACGCAGAAGTATTAATGAACCTCCCCCCCATGCGCACAGGAACAGAGCCAGCAAAACAGCCCCGTTGCCCAGTGTCTTCTGTTTTATATCATGGTGAAGATTCATTAAACCGAAGCACGTCAGGCCGAGCATAACAGGCATTACACTTGCGAACAGGAAGAAACCGTTATCCGACACGGAATAGGCCCATATTCCTGCCAGCAGAGCCAGTCCCATCGTCATGCTTAGAAATATTGGAGCGGCAATTTTCAACCCTCTGAACAGTTTCATCCATTCAAATAATGTGGCCATCATGGCGAATGTAACAAATGTATTAAACACCCACGATGGCGCCAGCATCAGAGCCGCCAGAATAAGCGGTATTGCCAAAATGGCTACCAGATATCGAGTCAGCATATTTTTCATGATTGGATATCCGTTTTTGCCAGACCACCAAACCGCCGTTCCCGTCTTTGATATGCCAGAACGGCTTTAACAAGCTCCTGTCTGTTAAATTCAGGCCAGAAAACATCCGTGAAATAAAACTCGGAATAGGATGATTGCCAAAGCAGAAAATTTGAAATCCTGTATTCACCGCTGGTACGTATTACCAGATCGGGATCCGGCAAACTTCGAGTTGTCAGATACTGCGCAAATAATTCTTCATCAATACAGTCAGGATCAATATCCCCGCGCATTGCCAGTTTTGCTATTGATTGAGTTGCTTTAACAATTTCGCCGCGTCCGGAGTATCCAAGCGCCAGATTCAGTATCATTTTTGAGCATTTTTCTGTTGCATTGACAGTTGCTGCAAGTTCATTTTTTATACTGTCCGGAAAGCCGGCAATATCGCCGCTGATACGCAATTTTACATCATTATCGATAAGTTTTGATTTTTTTGACAGCAAGTTTTTATATAACAATTCCATTAGTGCCGAGATTTCGAATCTGGGTCGTTTCCAGTTTTCAGAAGAGAATGTATAGAGTGTCAGCACTTTTATACCGATTGAGACAGCATCCTCCATGATTTTATCAACGGTTTTGACACCTGCTCTGTGGCCGGCAACTCTGGGTAAACCCCTTTTCTGTGCCCACCGCCCATTTCCATCCATAATAATGGCGACATGTGAAGGCATGGAATTTTTATCAAGTTTATGCTCGTCTGAACACTGTTGCTTTTTAGACATTTTCTGATAATCCGAACAATCAGATTTCCATCAATTCATCTTCTTTTGCTGAACCCAATTCATCTATTTTCGAAATAAAATCGTCCGTCATTTTTTGAATGCGATCATACCCCTCATGCGTTTCATCTTCGGACAATTCCTTGTCTTTTAAAAAACTTTTCAGCGTATCATTGGCATCGCGGCGAATATTTCGAATAGCTATGCGACCTTCTTCGGTCATTTTTTTAACCATTTTGACAAGGTCCTTGCGTCTTTCTTCAGTCAGTATGGGTACGCTCAGACGAATAATTTTCCCGTCGCTATTTGGCATCATTCCAATATCTGATGTTTGTATTGCCCGTTCAATATTAGGCAATGCTGTGTTATCCCATGGTTGAATAACAATTAGACTGGGTTCCGGAATAGCGATTTTGGCGATTTGTTTCAGTGGTGTTGGTGTGCCGTAATAATCAACTCTGATGTTTTCAACAATACCGGGGGATGCCCTTCCGGTTCTTACGGTAGCGAACTGACGTTGATAATGTTCAATGGTGTCTTTCATTCTTGATTTGGCATCATTGTAAACTTCTTCAAGCATTGTGAAGACCTCCATCAGAAACCAGTGTTCCCACCTGCTGACCTGACAGAACGGCGGGCAGGTTTCCAGGTTTAAGCATGTTAACGACCTGAACCGGCAGGTTATTATCACGACATAATGCAATTGCCGGTGCATCCATAACATTAAGCCGCTTTTTTAATACGGTATTATAATCCAGTTGATCAAATTTGACGGCATCAGGATGTTTCAGTGGATCTTTATCATAGACGCCATCCACTCGTGTTGCTTTGACAAGAAGATCGGCCTGAATTTGAAGCGCTCTCATAGCAGCGGCCGTATCGGTTGAAAAATAGGGTAATCCGGTACCTCCGACAAGGATCAGTATTGTATTGTTATCAAGATATTGACGGGCATCTGCCGCTGAAAACGGGCGAATAACACCTTCTATCGGCCATGCGGCCATTACTTCGGCCGGGATACTTCTTTTTGTAAAAAACTCTTTTAGCGCCAGTCCGTTAATCATTGTTGCCAGCATACCCATTGCATCGCCGACAGTTCGGTCAATTGCCGCATCCGCATGTATACCGCGAAAAATATTACCTCCGCCACAGACAATGGCAAGCTGGCATCCCATTCGATAAATGGCTGCTATTTCATCAACGAACCCCAGAACAGTTTTCGGTTCTATTCCCTGATTACCGCCGCCAAGCGCTTCGCCGGATATTTTCAGCAAAATCCGCCCGCAGGTTATACTGTCCGCTTCAGCCGCCATTGTGTTTTCTCCTGCCTGATTCAAACAGTTATTCTTCACCCATTGCAAGCCGATAAAATCTTGTAATGACAATATTCTCGCCAAGCTTGGCAATTTTTCCCTTCAGATATTCCTGAACCGTCATGGAATCATCTTTAACATAGGGCTGGTTCAGAAGACAAGACTGTGAAAAAAACTTGCCCATTTTTCCTTCGACAATTTTTTCGATAATATTGTCAGGTTTTTTGCCCATTTCCATTACCTGACCTTTATAAATATCTTTTTCGCGATTAATTACATCTTCAGGAATATCATCTGAAGAAACCCAGGATGGGTTCATGGAAGCGATATGCATTGCGATGTCGCGGATGAATTCCTGAAACTCTTCAGTTTTGGCCACAAAATCTGTTTCTCATTGTACTTCAACCAGCACTCCCAGTTTACCTGAGTGATGGATATAGTGTCCGACCCGACCTTCCGAAGTTGCACGATTGGCTTTTTTGGATGCGTCAGCCAGACCTTTTTTTCTAAGATATTCAATGGCGCTGTCAATATCACCCTGGGTTGCTTTCAATGCTTCCTTGCATCTCATGATCCCCAAACCGGTTTTTCCACGTAACTGCTGAATTATTGCTGCAGTAATATTCATGATGTCATCTCCCTGATAAATTTTTGTGTGTCATTGTTACCAATAAACAGATTTTTATTAAACAAAGGGTTTAATCACCCTCTTCTTCTGTCTTTTTGCTGGAATCACTTTTAGCTTCTACCGGTTCTTTTTTTTCAGCAACCGGTTCTTCAGGTGTTTCGGCAACTGGTTCTTCGGGTGTTTCGTCAACCGGTTTCCGAGTTTTTGCGGTTCGAGTTTCAGTTTTTACTTTTTTCTTTTTCGGTTCAGACTCATCGTCCTTTGATTTTTCAGCAGATTTCTTTACAGGTTTTGATTTTTTGTCTTCGGTTTTTTCAGCGCTTTCGTCGTCTTCCTGAAAGTTTTCTGCCGCCTGTGGAGCAACCCGTTTTTTCACTTTTGCAACTGGTTTGGTGTCCGATTCAGCTTCTGTAACATCTGCTTCGTCCACAGGCTGCTCAATGCTCATGCGTTTCATAAAGATTTCTTTGCCTTGAATAGCGGCTTCTGCGATTTGTGATGTTATTAATCGAATGGCACGTATAGCATCATCATTACCGGGTATTGGATAATTAATCGTATCGGGATCCGAGTTTGTATCCAGAATCGCAACGATGGGTATCCCAAGTTTTCTGGCTTCATTAACGGCAATGTATTCTTTTTTAGTATCGACGACAAATACAGCGCCTGGTAATTTTTCCATGGTACGAATACCCAGCAGGTTTCGTTCCAGTTTAACCCGTTCTTTTTCCAGGCGGAGCACTTCTTTTTTACTTAATTTGCTGTATGAACCATCAGTCCGCATTGTTTCCAGCCGTTCCCAGCGTTCCACTGAATTTCTAATCGTCACATAATTCGTCAACATACCGCCCAGCCAACGGTGATTAACGAAAAACATACCAGCACGCGTTGCTTCTTCTTCAATTGCCTGCTGAGCCTGTTTTTTTGTGCCGACAAACAGCATAGTTTTTCCTTCAGCGCATGTATTTCTAATAAACTCACACGCTTCCTGAAAACACTGCATGGTTTTTTGCAGATTAATAATGT
>PWNJ01000118.1 GCA_003558985.1 candidate division CSSED10-310 bacterium | reverse complement strand
CGATTGTTTTCTGGATAACCTCATTGAGTTGACGTTGTGTTAAATGTTTGTTTCGCAATGCAATGTTTCTGGCCAGTATGACACGCCAGTGTTCAATCTCTTTCAGAAAATCATCATCTACCTCTGCGGTTCCTCTTTTCAGTTTCTTTGAATCCGCATATCTGTCCAGTGAACCTTTCCAGACAGCATCCCTGGAAAACATTTCACTGATTGATTTCCACTTTGATACATAGTCCTGATAGGTGAAATACATGGTTCTGGCCGTTGAAGCTCTATCACCCCTGAGAGGTTTTATTCGGCAGTCATAGACGGCAAATTCTTCAAAATCCGTTAGTATTGACAGGGGTAGTTTTGCTGACCAGCCATATCGTCGGAGTTGATAGGCAGATTCAGGGTTATTTTGAATGCTTACGGCTGGCTTTTTTGCCTCAACAAAAAACCTTCTGTTACCACCGACTCTGAAACTGTAATCAGGCGCTTTTGTTGCGCTGCCGATCTTGATTGCATCCTCATGAATAACATCTTTATAGGCATCAAACGTACCGCTTTCGTTGTTAACATCCCAACCCAAAGCAATAAAGAAAGGATCAAGAAACTCCCTTCTGAGTTGCGTTTCGTTGTAATTATATGATTTATAATGATTTATATCCCTGTCAAAGACTTCCACAAGGTCGATTACTTTCTGCGGTACATTCATAAACTGTCCTTTCACATTCTTCCCGCTGATAATACCCATTTTTCAGGATAAATAAAAGGATATCAGAAACTGTAATTTTCAATCTCATTTTTCATGATGGAAAGCGCCTGAAAACAGTTAGTGAAAATTGTAAATCGTAATTAATTTACGGGGACCATTTAGGGACCAGTCTGAATGCAAAAGAGTCATTTTGATAGTCATAAATGGCGATAGACATCACAGGCAAAATCCTCGCAACAGTCTGTAAACACAAGTTTTACAAGGATTTTCCGTTCGTTTCAAAAACAATATGTTTTACACTGTCACGCCGAAGGTCGCGAGTTCGAGTCTCGTCGTCCCCGCCATTTTTTTATAAACACTTACGCCCACTCCAAGAAGTGGTGAAACTTAATAGCCAGTCACAGTTTGTGACTTGATACTATTGAATTTTTCAAAGAATTTGGGCGCATCAGCTTCTATTATTCTCAAGAATCTTTTTCTCCATTTCGCAAGGAGTGATTGATAAATCTCATATAATTTTTGTGCCTGCTCAGGAATCGTAAGAAGAAATAAGCCAAGCTCACTAGCTATTCGTAAATCATTATCTCTTTTTTCAGGTTTCGTCCGATTTGCAGAACAAATGAATTTCTGAATAACAAATGCTGCTGGCTCAGGAACGATCACTGGAATTCCCTTGAAATTGCTTTTAAGTTGATGGTCTTGCAGTATGTTCAAATATCTCAATCTCTGAGGTATTATTTTCAATTCTGCTATATGTAAATTTCTGAGTTTTGGTTGGCCAACTTCTGGTATTAAAAATTCTATCTCTAAATCGCGATGAAGATATTTGACCACATTGTTGATAGGGTCAACTTCTTCTGCGAAATCCAAAGTCCTTAATATCTCTGGAACATCTACGTGAGTAGATATCTTTGGGGGATAAGGAATCATGAAATCAATATCAGTTGTCCTAAAAACTGGAATCATGGGGGAATTCTCAAAATGATCCTGATAAACAAGCAAGCACCAACTTCCTATCAGCATTACCTCTGTTAAAATACCTGTCTCAGATAGCTTCTTGAGGATATCTGATACAAGATCAGTTAGACTAATCATTCAGTACTTTCTTAATATCTTGGATATCAGCCCTTACTTCACATAATTGTTTGCTTTTTTCTTGACGTTTTTTTATTAATCCAGAAAGTTCAACAGCTTTTGGAGATGATTCTTTCCCAACATAATCAAATTTCATTTTTTTGCCTTCTCGATAAGCGATATACATGTAAACATTGTCATTACGTTTCTTCAGTGAGACTGATCCCTTTGGCAAATTCTCTATTTCTTTTTGATAAAGCGCTGCCAATCTTTGCAATCTATCATGCTCTTCTTTTAAAATGTAGTGAACCTTGCTCATTGCTTGCCTCCTTCTTTCTTGCCTAGCAAGCTACTTATTATATAGGTAATGCTAGGCAAAATGTCAAGATGAATATTGCCTGGCGTTATCCCGAATAAATACGACATGATAGGCAATCTGGTTTATATGTTATGCGCAAGATGGCAAATACCTCAGCGAAACAATATGGATGCATACAGGTATACCGTTGAAAAAGTTGATGACACCTGGAAGGTCACTGATAAAAAACTTGTGGCTGTATCATAAACAAAGATAATTGATTCAGAGACAACTTTTTGAAAACATCATCGGTGTTATTATGTTTTTGCTTCTTGGGTAAAACACTGAATTATTTCCGTCGTAACGACAGCGAAATTCGGTTGCGTTCGGTATCAACCGTCAGCACCGTTACCTGAACGTTCTGATGGACGGTGACAATATCGGCCGGATTTTTGACATACCTGTCAGCCATTTCAGAAATATGTACCAGTCCGTCCTGATGGACACCGATATCAACAAATACTCCAAACCGCGTGATGTTTGTTACTATACCCGGAAGCGTCATTCCGGGTTTCAGATGGTCTATTGATGTTACCTCTTCGGAAAACTGGAATATTTCAAATGTTTTGCGCGGATCCCGACCGGGTTGCGCCAGTTCCCTGACTATATCCGTCAAAGTCGGCATACCAGTAGTGTCCGTTATGTATTTTTCCAGCACAATACGCTTGCGCAGATCTGAATTTTGCATCAAATCCTGCACTGAACAATCCAAATCAGCCGCCATCCGCCGGACAATCCCATAGCTTTCCGGATGCACCGCACTGGCATCAAGCGGATTTCTGCCACCGGTAACTCTAAGGAATCCCGCTGACTGCTCAAACGCTTTCGGCCCCATACGCGGTACTTTTTTCAGTTCAGCCCGGCTTGCAAACGGACCATTTTCGTCGCGATATGCCACAATATTGGCCGCCAACTGAGGTCCCAGACCTGACACATACGACAGAAGCTGTTTCCCTGCGGTGTTTACATCCACACCCACAGAATTGACACAACTGATTACCGTATCATCAAGACTCAGCTTCAAAGCCTTTTGATCAACATCATGCTGATACTGACCGACACCGATGGATTTGGGATCAATTTTCACCAGTTCCGATAACGGGTCCATCAGCCGTCGGCCAATAGAAACTGCTCCCCTGACCGTAATATCCTGATCCGGAAACTCTTCCCTGGCAACTGCGGAGGCCGAATAAACTGACGCACCGCTTTCATTCACCATTATAACCGGCGGTTTTCCCTCAAGATCAAGCGCTCTGAAAAATGTTTCTGTTTCACGTCCCGCCGTACCGTTGCCAATCGCAATCGCTTCAATACTGTATCGACGTACCAGGCCCTTGACGGTTTCAGCCGCTTCATCACTGGCCGATCCGCCGTTATGCGGAAATATCGTGCAGACATGCTCCAGCTTTCCCTGGCTGTCCAAACAGACTGTTTTACACCCAGTCCTGAAACCGGGATCAACAGCCAGCACGCGTTTTCTTCCAAGCGGAGGCGCCAGCAACAACTGACGCATATTCTCGGCAAATACACGAATCGCTTCAGCATCAGCCCGCTGTCGTGTTTCCTGACGTATTTCCGTCTCCATAGACGGCGCCAGAAGACGCCTGAATCCGTCATCAACTGCAAGTCTGACCTGTTCCGAACATGCATTGGCAGCCCTGATCACATGTTTGTTTATTATATCCAGCGCTGTTTCCTGTACGATTTCGATACTGAGAGATAAAATACCCTCGTTCTCACCCCGCCGCATCGCCAGAATACGATGTGACGGCGCCGTTTTCACCGGTTCATTCCAGTCAAAATAGTCGCGGTATTTAGCTCCAGTCTGCTCTTTTCCCGGCACGACCCGCAAGCAAAATTGACCCGTTTCAGCAAACAGACGCCGCACATCAGCTCGAATAGCGCTGTTTTCGCTGATCCACTCAGCAATAATATCGCGGGCACCCGAAAGAGCATCCTGCACAGTGGCAACACCTTTGTCCGAGTTGATATAAGCTCCGGCTTCAGTCTGGGGATTCACATTCGGGTCTTGCCTGTATATTGTTTCGGCAAGCGGTTCCAGACCTTTTTCACGAGCCATGGTCGCCCGGGTACGCCGTTTGGGACGATATGGAAGATAGATATCTTCAAGAATCGTCATGTTTGCCGCTGACAATACCGCCGTTCTCAGATCATCCGTAAGTTGATTACGTTCTTCAAGCGATTTCAAAATAACTGTTTTGCGATCATCCAGTTCGCGAAGTCGTTGAATACGGTCCCGAACAGATTCCAAAGATACTTCATCCATATTATTGGTATGTTCTTTTCGGTATCGGGCAATAAACGGAATAGTCGCTCCATCATCAAGCAACGCGAGCGCAGCGCCAACATTTCTAGTAGAAAGAGACAGTTCCTGCGCAATAACCTGAATATGACGATTTTGGGACAGTTTTTCAGTCATGAACCAGACCCCCTGATTGAATACCCCGCGGACAAACAAGAGTCGCTGCTGTCGAACCAGGTTAAAATGTTATGATCCGATATCCCTTCTCCATATAAGCGCCGATAGACGGATGGCCGGCCATGTCACCAATCAGCGGCAATCCGGTCGATTCTATCGCATCAGCGACGTTGAGTTTTACCGAACACGCCCGGCATGCGCCGACAACCAGATTCAAATCCAGCGCTTTTTTATACAATTTTGACAAAAAATGGCCGGGCGCTGACATCTCCGGCACCAGCTTGACAGCATCACCTTCAATGATGATCAGCCCTTCCCCGCCCCGCTCATGCATATCAATTGCATTCAGCAACACATGCACAAAACACATTGGATTACCACGAAAAGCAAATATGACTGTTTTATCCATAGTTTTAACCTCCAGAAAAATTAAACTGTGTTCCGGGTTGTTATGGCCAGGATTGTCCTTCACCCGAATACTCAGCATTGTAACCAAATACCGGTATCTTATCCAGAGTTGTCCGATGAGTAATAAACCTTGACAGTCTGTGAACTCAAATGTTTACTGAAACAGGATTATGGATGTATGAAATGGAGACTGACATGAAGTTTATGGATATTGTAAAAAAACGTGAAAGTGTTCGCCAGTTTACTGACGAACCGGTATCGCGTGACATGATTGATCGCTGTATTGAGGCGGCCCGGCTGGCTCCGTCAGCTTGTAATTCTCAGCCATGGAAATTTATTGTTGTGGATGATACGAAACTGCGTCCGGAGATTGCTCAAGCAACATGGTCGAAACTGGCTCTGTTTAACAAGTTTGTTCAGGACGCGCCTGTTCTGGTAGTGATTACTGTTGAAAAATCGGGGTTTGCCGCTCAAATCGGCGGGTTTTTGAAAGATAAACCCTATTATCTGTTTGATATCGGAATCGCCGCAGAACATTTCTGTCTTCAGGCGGCAGAAGAAAATCTGGGCACCTGTATGCTGGGCTGGTTTGATGAAAAACGCGTTCAGACATTGCTGAATATTCCGCCCTCACGGCGAGTGGCTTTGATTATCGCCGTCGGTCACTCCAAACACGATACTCCACGTGAAAAACGCCGAAAAACACTCGACGAAATACGTGTTTTCAATCAATATCAATCCGGATCATAATCCGCTAAATGCTGTTTTAAAAATCTTGACGGATACGATGCCAGCTTATAAGGTGATCTGTCGGGTTCATGCGACCGGTTAGCCAGTTTTACGAAATAATCGAAGCGCCGAAAACATGAAACCATTCGGATTAACTCAAGAATTTCGGGAGATACCATTATGAGCGCTGTTCTGGGGCTTTCGATCAGTCATTACACATCCGCCTGTATCGTTATTGACGGCAAAATTGAAGCTGCTGTAATGGAAGAACGGTTATCACGCAAGAAATTTGATGGCAGTTTTCCGCATCGCAGCGTGCGAAAAGTGCTGGAAATGACCGGTCTTTCCGCATCTGATATAGACCGTGTAGCCATCGGATCGCTCTGCGAGGCATTTGATCCGAATCTGCCGCAAGACAAACATCCGCGCTATACCACCAATGCGGTGTCATTCGCATCAGGATTAATGCCCGTATCCTTTATGGAATCACCTTTTATTGTATCCTCATACCGAAAACTGTTTACCTGGAACAATCGTCGCGAATTCTTCAAAAAACATTCCGGTTTTCTTCAGGATGTCGGTATTTCCAAAGAAAAAATCAGGTTTTATGATCATCATTCGTGCCACTCCGCAACAGCGTATTACGCCTCACCCTGGCGTGACAATGTTCTGCTGTTTACCTGTGACGGCAATGGTGACGGGTATTGCGGTACCGTAGGTGTCGGTACCAACAACCATTGGGAACATAAAACACTGATACCGTCTATTCATTCATTGGGTGGACTGTATGCCCAGGCAACACGTTATATCGGAATGAATGCGCTGCAGGATGAATACAAGGTGATGGGTCTGGCGCCGTGGGGAGCCAGAAAACGGCAGGCAGCCGAAGTATATAAAAAGTTCAAATCGTTGTGGGATGTTGACGGTCTTTCTTACCGTAACCGTTCAGGCAAAGCGTGTGACACGCTTCTGGCATATATGAACAAAACAATGAAAAATGTCCGGTTCGATTATATGGCATACTGTGTTCAGCAGCTTCTGGAAGATACTCTGTCCAAATGGGTTCTGAACAATACTCAGCATTACAACATGAAAAAAATCGCCTGTGCCGGTGGAGTATTTTACAATATCAAGGCAAACAAAGCGATTGTTGATGCGGTTCAGCCGGAAGATATCTTTGTCTTTCCAGTTTCCGGTGATGAATCCACCAGTATCGGAGCGGCATATCTTGCATATGAGGAGTTAAAACGGTCCGCGAATCAACCAGTTGATATTGAACCGGTCAATGATGTGTATTGGGGCGAAGCGATTGATACTCAGATTGAAGCGGCTCTGAAATCGCTTGACGGCAATGCATTTCGGGCGGAGTCCTTTGACGATCTGGATGAAAAAGTCGCCAGTCTGCTGGCTGATAATCATATTGTCGGTGTGTGCCGCTCCAGAATGGAATTCGGCCCCCGAGCGCTGGGTAACCGAAGTATTCTTGCCAATCCGTCTGATCTGCGCAATGTTGAACGTGTCAATAACCATATCAAGAACAGGGATTTCTGGATGCCGTTTGCTCTGACAATCATGAAAGAGCATGAAAATAAGTATATCGTCAATCCGGGAAGTATTCGAGCGCCTTATATGATTATGGGTTTTGATACCAAACCGGAACACAGACATGAAATTGTTGCCGGTATTCATCAGGCAGATAAATCCGTGCGACCTCAGGTTCTGGAACAGGATTTCAATCCGGCCTATCACCGAATAATTAGTAAGTTTCATGAAAAAACCGGTATCGGAGCGGTGTTAAACACATCATTGAATATGCATGGCGATCCGTTAATCAATCTTCCTGAGGAAGCCATAGATATGATGAAGCGATCGGACCTGGATTACCTGGTATTGGGTAATTACCTTATCACCAAACAGAGTTAATCGTCACTTTTTCCAAGAGTAGCGTTTGGCGAACGCCCTTATTGGGATTTATTTTTTGATTTCTTTTTAAAAGCCGTCATCAGGGTCGGAAGTCGTTTCATGGCATACCAGACAGTTTTGGTTAGTCGGACCGGTTGTTTCAGATCAGCCAAACGCAGTTTGAAATAATGAAAGCTAAGAAAATACTCTCTTAACAGACGATCACTGAATTGTTTTATGGTTTCTTCAGGCAGTCCACCCTGAACAACATAATCCACGTAACAATATTTTTCCCAGTCGGTCAGCAGACAGTATTTTGATTCTTTCGAGGATACTTCGTTGTGAAACCGCGTGCCGGGAAAAGGAGTTGCGGTCAGCAACACCAGAAAATCCAGCGGCAACTGTTTGATAAGCTTTTCTGTCTGATGCAACGTTTCTTCGGTTTCACCCGGATATCCGATAACAAATGATCCGTTGGTGCGGATACCCAGTTTCCTGCATGTTTTAATCAACCGGATAATACGGGAAACATCCGGGTTTTTGCCCAGTTTTTCCAGCATTTTCGGACTACCTGATTCAATACCGACAGCCATCAGAAAACAGCCGGCTTTTTTCATCATAATCAGGGTTTCCTCATCAACGGAATCTACCCGGGTATTGCATATCCAGCGTATTTTGAGTTGACGCTCCAGAATCAGTCGGCAAATATCCATCACCCATTTTTTGTCGGATGTAAACAAATCCGCTTGAAACAAAAAGGCGCGTATTCCAGTTGTTTGGATGACCTCTTCAACTTCGTCCACCAACGATACCGGGTCACGACGCCTGATTTTCAAACCATGAAAATTCGGAGCGATACAGAACGGACAATCAAACGGACACCCTCGACTGGCAAGAATCAACGTGTACAAATCTCCGTCAGGAAGCCGATATAATTGATTGTTTACCAGTTCACGAGCGGGTTGCGGAAATTGCTCCAGCGGTACAAACGAATGTTCCGGTGTCAGAACTGTTTTGTTCTGATCACGATATGCCAACCCAGTGACTGTTTCCAGTGGCTGGCCATCATTCCAGGCTCTGACCAGTTCCCCGGCAATGATCTCCGGTTCACGAATAAAACAGAAATCCAGCTCAGCACAGGCCGCCATCACCTCTTCCGGAATCGCATCAACATGCTGACCATAAACCGCCGTTAGCGAACCCAGCGCTTTGGCATCCCTGACAATAGCAAAATCTTCATTTATCGTAGGCGTGCTGCAATTGATCACCGTCAGATCCGGTTTAAACAGCTCAATCTGTTGCCGTAACTGTTCCCGGTCAAGATTCTCATTCACCGCATCAATGATTTTAACCTCGGCAATATCCGTCATACCACCCGCCATCAACGCCATGGATAACGGCATCCGTGGAGTTTCAAACGAAATTGTTAATGGCATAATAACGCGACCTTCTTTGGTTATTTTTATCGATGTCGCTGGGTTTGTTATCAGTATTCTGGCTATTTTTCTGCGTATTTGCGTCGTATCCCAATCTTCCACGTTAATCTCCAATCATGCGGTAACTGGTTCTGCATATCAGCATGCAAAACAGTGCGCATTAAATCAAAGAATGCACAGTATATCCAGTTATTTCTTGAACTTAGTGGCGTTCTGTGTGGTTATTATGTATCATTGATCGAGACGTATAAACCGATATCAGCGCAAGATACAAAACTATAACAATAACAATTATGCCACCTTTTAGCGGGCGTTTCCGGACCGGATTGACAGTGTTCCGCTCGATTTGTATCCGGCCGTTGGTATTGATCAGACCAAACCGGTCACTCACATGGTTGCCTTTTTGCTCACCGTGATGCCTTAATGCCGCATATATGTTAAAGCAGCAAAATTCGTCTATGTGCTCCAACCCGGGTATGTTCGGCAGTATATCCAAATGAGTCGTTGAACGTGCCGCTATATCCATTGTTTCCCAGCCGATTTGCGGTGGCCATGCTGTCCAGCGTGGATAGAACCACAAAGTATCATCGCCGGTATTAACAGCAACGAAAACCTGCGCTTTTTCAAGCTCATGTGACGGATTTGTGATGCTCAGTGTAAGGGATAACGGTGAGTCATCATCGGCAGAATCCGTGATCGTCAGCTCAAGTTCGGGCGCTCCAACTGAAAAAGACGTTCCGGCAAAACAGAAAACAATGATCAGGATGAAAACGCCGAATAACCTATTCATAATCAGATCTCTCCGCTGGCAAACCGGTCTGTTGATTCGCATCGAGTCGTTCCTGAATCATGGATGGAGTGGCCAGAAACTGCGGATACCGCCAGTCATTCAGATAATGCCGGTTGATATCGATATTCGGCGATATATTCCACTGATATGTCGCGGGATTATACAGACCCTGAACCGTGTGTATTGCTATGGACCAGACTCCGGTTATCAGCAAAAAAGCATACAGATACAGACGGAGTTTGTGTTTCAGGGTTGATATTGCGACCACGGCCAGACAGAGCCATGCGGGCATAATATCTGTCATCAGACGCGGCCCGAATGCATGGCCACCCCACCAGTGCGCGGTTCCGTAAACAAGCGAAATTAGATGTGCGGTTATCCAGGACAGACTGAAGAGTATCCAGACTGGTTTATGCCGCAAACTCAGCAGGCCGGCTGGCAGAATGGCAATCAGAAACGGCGTAAAAATGAACAGACCGCGTGACGGACTGATCAGAACACCTTTTAGCGCTGTTGTCAGCGATACATTTTGCGTTGCGCGAGTAAAATCATAATATGGCGGCACAAACATCGAATATTCGGAATAACTGAACAAAACGAACAGTCCGAAACAGGCGGCAAAACAGGCTGTATAAATCAGTATTTCAGAGTATTTGCGTTTCATCAGCAACGGAAGCAGGCAGACTGCCGCAAACACCAGGGTTGTTGGCCGGCACAAATAGGCGGTAAATACGCAAATACCCATCACAAAGGTTTTTGAGTATGTGTTATTGTCGCTTTCAACAATCTGCATCAGCAGCAGAAGCGATAAAAGAATAAAGATAATCTGAAAATTGAAACTCCACAGCGCGGCGCCGCATGTGCTGATCAGTGATGTGCCTGAGATGAAAAGAAGGCTTATGATTGCAGCGGCGAATGTGTTCAGAAATCGGCGCGATAAAACATAGGATAGCATCAGGATAACCGCTACGGTGAATGCTGCCAGAAACCGTTGAAGATGCCAGTTGTTTTCGGCAATCGTCAGATCAGTTCCGGTTGCATAGATTGTGAAAGCGGCAAACGGTGTTGACAGCAGAGCTGTTCCGACCGGGAAATAATGGTAAAAATGGCCGCGGTGATGGTTTATCTGCCATAACCAGGGTTCGAGGATGGGTTCGGGTGGCGGTGCGTCGCTGATGCCGGCTGCGTAAAAAAACTGTTTTTCAGGTAATGTTAAATCGTGATATCGAAACGCATCCAGTCGAATCGTGCCATATTGAATCAGACTTTGTGATGTCAGCAACGTTCCGTGCGGATCGCTTTGGCAGTAGTAGGCCTTTCGCAAAACGGGAGACAGAAACACAACCAGCATGATACCGGCCGCCAGCGCTGATACAAGCGCGATATCTTTTCGAGTCAGGCAACGGGTGGGGTTCCCGGTGTTACTATATTCATTCAATCTGATAATCTCCTGAAATACCTATCTGAGACGATTGCGAGCATACCCGCTGAGTATTCTGATCGCAAACGGAAAATACGTATTTTTGCTTTATCAAAGGTGTGCGTTTTGATATGTTTAGCTTGCGTTACGACGGTATGCCGGTTCATATACACATATAACGTATTTAAGCGGAAAGCGGCGGCGAAACCGTAATTTCAGGTGGTATTTTTATTGAAAAAGGGAGATAACTCATGGTATCGGATCAGATTATTTATCTTGATAATGCGGCGACCAGCTTTCCCAAACCGGATGTTGTGCATGATGCGGTCAGAAATTTTTACAGCAAGAACGGAGTTAATCCCGGCCGGACCGGCTGTGATCTGGCATTGAATGCCGAACAGAAAATACATGAGACTCGCAAGCAGTTCTCGGCATTTTTTAATGAAAGTCTGCTGAAAGCGGGTATCGAAAAAGATCCCAATCGAATGATTTTTACGATGAATGCAACGATGAGTCTGAATCTGGTTATAAACGGCGCCGTTAATGCCGGTGATCATATCGTCACAACGAAACTTGAACACAACTCGGTTATTCGGCCGGTCAATCACAGGGTTCTACAGGGCGCAGAGGCTACCTATGTGACTCCGGACAGCGACGGATTTATTGATCCTGAAGATATTCGCCGCGTGATCAAACCCAACACACGTCTGGTTATCATCAACCATGCCTCAAACGTTACCGGCGTTGTTCAGGATGTGAAAGCTATCGGCCAGGTTTGCAAGGATGAAGGTGTTCCGCTGGCCGTTGATGCGGCTCAGACTGCTGGAGTTCTTCCGATAGATATGGCCGACTGCAACATCAGTTTTCTGGTGTTTACCGGTCACAAAGGATTGTTCGGCCCGACCGGAACCGGGGGTATTTGTGTTGCGGATGATGCCGGGATCAAGGGAACCATTTATGGTGGAACAGGTGTCAGAAGCGCCGTCCCGTATCATCTTGAGGAGTTCCCGTATCGTCTGGAAGCCGGCACATTGAATCTGGCGGGTATTGCCGGACTGTGCGAGGGTTTATGCTGGGTCCGCGAAAAAGGATTATCGGAAATTTATACTCATGAAATGACGCTGATTAAACGGCTTCAGGACGGATTGAAAGATATTAAAGGTGTTCACCTGCATGGACCTCAAGGCATTCAGCGTCGGGTTGCCACCATGTCAATGACCATTGACAATTTTGATGCTGAGGATGTCGGCACAATACTTGATGTTGAATACGGTATTCAGACACGTACCGGCCTGCATTGCGCACCTCTTATTCATGAGCACCACGGCACATCTCCACGCGGGACCGTTCGGTTTTCCGCCGGCCCGTTCAACACAGAAGAACATATTGATATTGCAATCAGAGCAGTTGAAGACATCGCTGCTGACAGGAATTAGATATAATTAACCTTTTGGAATTCTGTTAATGAGGATGTAAACCATGATAATTGGAGACAAAACCATTTAATTTGATCCGGACGGATTCATGATGAATCCGGAGTTTTGGGATGATGATATTGCCCGGTCCATTGCGACTGAAGAAGGCATTGATGAGATGTCTGACGATCACTGGAATGTGGTTCGGTTTATTCGGAGCTACTGGGAGGAACATGATCTGGCCCCTGCCGTACGGCTTTTGTGCAAGGAATCGGGAGTCAGCGTCCGGCAGATGTATAAACTGTTTACTTCCGGCCCGGCACGAGGCGCCTGCCGAATTGCAGGTCTGCCGAAACCCGACGGCTGTGTATAGTTTCGCATGATACAAATTGCTATTTTCTTTGCTGTAGCGTCATTGCTCTGGACGATCGGTTCGCTTTCGTATCAATGGCTTGCACTGCGCGGTCACAACCGGGATCACAGCGCTCAAAGCGGTAAACCGGCAAAAGGTGTCCTGTATAATTTCACCACCGCCATGCTACCGTCACACAAGGAAACCATGCGGCTGCATCCTGTCAAATTTATGGCTGGAGTTCTGATGCATATCGGTATGTTTGCCGCTTTCGCTACAAGCATACACCTGGTTTTTCGACAAGGTTTTTACCCGGTAATCTCAACACTTTTCATTTTTATTCTGGCGCCGGGCCTGATTGCCGGAGTTTATCTGCTTGTCCGCCGCGTGACGTCTCCTCTGCTTAAATCCATTAGTGTTCCGGACGATTATTTCGCTGTCAGCGTCACAAATCTGTATCTTCTGCTGGCTCTGTTACTGCATCTGAACCGTATGTCGGCCACTGTGTTTCTTTTTTATTCTGCGTTGTTATTTATCTACCTGCCACTGGGTAAACTCAAACACGCCGCTTTCTTTTT
>PWNJ01000247.1 GCA_003558985.1 candidate division CSSED10-310 bacterium | reverse complement strand
GCGATAACGGAAGAATAACGGGATAATCCTCGCGAGTGACCATATTGTCTTGCGGTTTTTGACCATAGGTATTCAACAAATCGCTGCGAGTTCCGACCAGGAATTTTCCGTATTCCAGACCGGCATCAGCTACATGAGATGCCGCGACGGTGGTATATTGAGCATCAGCAGTGTTTGATTGCTTTATTCCAAACAAGTACAAAGCGGCGCTCATTGTCGAAAGCAAAAGAATAAACAACAGCGTTAAAACAAGCGCGCTGCCTTTTTCTGATTGACGATTCATTTTACACCCCCAGTGTGTCCCAAACAAAACTTGAGACCTTATTTTTGGGTTTGAGCAAAAGGTATGCCATTGAGGATAATAATAAGAGAATGTTGTTTTTAAGTGGTGTTAAAACATATCCTGCATGAAACGGCTGTTTGTTTAGACCCAATACAAAGAATTTGTCTGTTAGGTTACAATAAGTAACAAAATGTGGTTGATTAGTCATAATTAATAATAAACAGCATGATCTCGTTCAAGGATTTTCAACGAGCTGGTTGGTTTTGGAACAAAAGGTGGTGGATTAATCCGCAGGGATGGATTATGGCGATAGCTTCGTGTAATTCCATTTCTGTAATCATTTGGTCCTGGAGGAGCCAGGAAATTTCCCCGTGCAGCGAAATGTCCCGGCCCGGCTCCATCTCTGTCCAGAAACGTACCATGAAGAACAAGATACCAGACATAATCCTGGGGTCTGATATTTGTTTCATTCCATTCGCCGAGCTCAATTCTGGGAAGTTCCTGAAGAGCGTAATCTTTGCCATCGGTAAGTCTGCCGTCATCGTTCAGATCGAAACGGGTTGGTGGCGTATTATCATATATCCAATTATAGTGATTGTTTGCTGCATCCCATTCTGCTCTGGCAAATCCGTGTGAGTTGTCAGGGTCAATATCAGCGGCAGTGGCGGGTGGCGAAGTTGGGAAATCATCATCTTCGGTTCTCATAGTTCCTGCAAAAGGCAACAAAGCAGCTTCAATTTTCATTATTCTTGGGCAGTTTTTGCTTAACAGAATATCGCCGTAATAACTTCCGAAAACATCGGAGCGAAATGGTATCAGGGCCAGATTTACCGGCATGCCTTGATCTGTAGAAATTGCGCTTCCGGGTGACAGTGGATTCAAATGGTCGGTACCCATCAAAATTTCGCGTTCAATATAAATGTTTCCCCTGGCCAGGATGGTTAGTGACTGTCCGTGCAATTTGCCCCATACATGTACATGGCCGTTTACAATGATCAATCCATTAAAATTTTGCGGTAACACTGAATTTGGAGGCTCTAAACTTCCGGGAACCCAACCTGTTCTGTAGGAAAAATTGTCAGAATCAAGTATGTCATCAGTTGGCCGAATATACACCGGATTTGTGCCTGAAAAGTTGAATCCCCAGAACTGATCCGAGTTTTCCGTTTTGACATAGTCATAGTTTCCCAGAAACAGATCATAATGCTGGTTTGAAAATGGTGTGCCTATGACCCATGCGTTATCAGCATTTGATGTCAGTATCGAATCAATGTCGGTATCTCGCGGCATGTCAACTATCGGCCGGTTTTGCATTACTCGTCCATCCAGGGGAAAAACTGCATTGCCGGAATTGCTGACTGTGCCGCTGGCCATGACGTTGTCATAAAAGTAAGCATCACCAGTTTCCGGCATCATTATATTTCTTTGGCTGTACGTAATGCCGCTGAACATACTGGACCGGCCCACATTCAAATCACTTTGCGTAAACCTTGCATAATCCAGAAACGAAACAGGTGTTGTCATGACTGTGCGGGTTTCTGTCGCATTTTCAACATTACCCATTGAAGTAATAACATACAGCTCATGGACTCTGATACGTGTTTTATAATCCAGTGTTCGCAATGTATTTGTGATATTGTGGGTAGCGCTGTTGCTTTGAACCCCGTGCGCCTGGGCAGGCAAACTCATGATCAAACTGTAAGACCCATCACCTGGACAGTCCGGAAAATCCGGATACCAGCAATTTTCATCCATTTTTTCCGACCTTACCCTGAGTCCGACATCCATGCTTTCCATCATTCCGCGCGTGACAGACAAGTAAATTCCGCCATGATCCAATGTTCCTTCTATCGTCATAATCATTGCGTTTGTGTCGGTAACTACACCGTTTGAAAACAACGGGTGGTTTGTGTTAACTTCCCACTCTTGTTGTTCCCCGCCAATTGAGAAATCAAGCAAAGCGGACCGATAATTATCATCGGGACCCCAACTATGGGAGGGTATAATCGCCAGATCATCATTTCCGAACGAATCTTTAAACCAGATTCTTATGTTTACATCATTTTGCAAGTCAGGGGCAGGATTGTATACATCAACCATATAGGTCGAGAAATCATTCCCGATCAATGGAATAAAAAACAACGCGTTAGCGCCCATTTTTTCTGAATCAATGTGCTGCTGTCGATTTCGGTTATCATGATCGTTTGGGAACAGGACAACTGGATTTCCCCAGGCATCATAAATTGGAAAATCCGGATCAAGGGGTATGTTTGTACGGTTAAGCTCCAGAATTATGTCTTCCCCCAAAAAGGGATTTATGATGTTGGACATTTCAATTTGATAGGTCATTTCTGAAAAATCCTGTTGGAGCAGCATGTCAGCGCTCTTGTAATCGTATCTGAAAGAATTTAACACTTCCAAACCCTGCCGGACTTGAAACTGAAGTGTTTTACCCGGCAGTAGATGGTTTATCCGGTTCGGATTTCCAAATTGCAAATCCATTGGATCAAACGCCGGACTTCGCGCAAGCTCGATATCAAGATGCACATCTTCAGAATATGCTGCATCAATACGAATGCTGTAATGCCCAACACCCTGTCTTCCATCGGTCAGACGTTCACCGTCCGGACCACGACTCTGATGCCCGAATGGAGGAGACATGGGCATAATAACCGGAAAATCTTCAGGAGTTACCGTATTATCACCGGGATTCTGTCCATATTTGTTAAGCTTTGGATCCCAGGTTGCAAGAAGGGCTTTGCCGTGCTCCAGCCCGGCTTCTGCAACATAGGATGCCGCAACCGTTGTATATTGTGAATCGGCAAACATGGATTGCCGAACAGCATATTGATACATCACTGTACTCATTGTAGATAACAATAGAATAAACAACAGCGTCAACACTAAAGCGCTGCCATGTTCTGATCTGAAATTCATGTTTACCCCCAGCGAAAAAAGAAATAGAAACGGTTTCATATAAAAAACCCATCAGATTTATTTGCAATATATATGCCACACAAGCCAGGTGTTTTTAAAACAAATTCTTTTGTTTCGGCACAATACAGGGTTGGAATTTTAACACGAAAAGAAATGAATGGGCTTTTTGTAAAAATGTAAATGAGTTAATCAATAGTATCTTGCATGATCCTGTTCCAATAGTCTGAGAGTGCTTTGTGGCAGAGGAATATGAGGAGGCGGATTGATTCGCATCGTCGGGTTATAGCGATAATTGCGCGGGTTACCGTTTCGAAAGT
>PWNJ01000121.1 GCA_003558985.1 candidate division CSSED10-310 bacterium | reverse complement strand
TAGGCGTCTCAGTAGGCATCGGAGTAACCGTTGGATCCGGAGTCGGTTCCGGAATCGGATCAACACACTCATCCAAACCAAGCGCATACAGAAATATGATCTGTGCGTCGCCGGATGACACGGTACCATCGCCATTGCAATCCGCCGCACATTCCTCTTCAAACGTCGGAATGTGCTGGCCCAGAACGATGGAAAAAGCCAACTGGGCATCCGCTGCTGAAATGACTCCGTCAAAATTGACATCGCCATGATGAATACAATCAGAACCGGTAATTCCAGCATTTAATGGTATGACGGGACACACCATTAAACAAACAACATAAGCAATTACAAGCACTGAAAAATAAAACCGGATATGCATGATATTTCTCCCAAATAAAATTCAATTATCTGCTCTTGTATGTTATTCGCAAATTGTTTAACAGTCAATTTGAGGGGTATTCCGCTGATGTCAGCGCCAGACATACCCATGTGTTCAGTTGCCCTACGCCTACGGTGCGCGCAAACAGAAATCTTTTATATTTATAAATGATTGAATATAATCGTTAATTGTTTTCCTGTGATTCAGGCAGGGTTTTTGTTCGCACAATGCAGGAGTTGAAACAATGGTGAACACGGATTGGCTGTTTTTATGCAAGGATGTCCGGTATGGAGCAATACTCTGTTTAGAAGAGCTTTCTATTGTGGCCGGTCAGGTAACCTGTTTTGTCGGCGAAAGCGGCGGAGGCAAAACCACGTTGCTGAAACTGCTGAATAAACTGATTTCACCAACCGATGGTGTCATTCTTTACAAGGGAACTGATCTGAAGGATATTGATTCGGTTACCCATCGTCGGGATGTTGTTATGCTGTCCCAAAAACCGTTTATATTCGAAGGAACGGTTAAAGATAATTTGCTGAAGGGAGCGGCGTATCAAAATCTTTCAATTGACGATGACGCGATATTGTCTGCATTGCAGCGCGTCAAACTGAATCAGCCGCTGGACAAGGACGCGTCAAAATTGTCCGGCGGTGAGGCGCAACGAATGGCTTTAGCGCGGATTATGCTTCTGAACGCCCCGGTAATTCTTCTGGATGAACCGTCAAGCGCTCTGGATGAAGACACCGAACGGCTGGTGATTGAAGAAATCGTGTCGTATGTGCGTCAAAACAACAAAACCCTGATCATGGTCACACATGCCGGTTTTATTGCGCGGGAGTATGCGGATGTCATTTATACGATATCAAACGGATCAATAACAGGACGGGTGCAAAATGGGCAGTGATATCATTCAGCTTACATACGGCCAGGTAGCTATCGGTTATGTGTTTGTAATGATCATTTTGTTTATCATGAAACGCAGAGGTATCTCGCGTGAAAAAGAACTGATCATCGCAACACTCAGAATGTCGATACAACTGGTGCTGGTCGGATTTGTTCTGACGGCGGTGTTTGAAAGACCTCATCCGCTGATCACATTTTCAATCATTACCATTATGCTGAGCTTTGCAATCCACACCATTTACGGCAAGTTCCGCGGTAACCTTTCCCGATCACTTAAAAAAGTCATTGCTGTATCAATGTTCGGCGGATCTTTGCCGGTGCTGCTGGTTTTTTTATGGGGTATTGTGCGGGTTCAACCCTATTACAATCCGCAATATTTTATACCGATCGCCGGTATGATTATCGGCAACTCCATGACCGGGATTTCGCTGGGTATTCATACGATGATCAAACGGTTTACTCAAAACCGCGTAGAAATTGAAGAATCACTCATACTGGGCGCAACACCCAAACAGGCATCGGACGGCATTATCAATGACGGATTTGACGCGGCCATCATGCCTACGGTCAACAATATGCTGGGTATGGGTATTATTTCGCTGCCCGGTATGATGACGGGGCAAATATTATCCGGTGTGGCTCCGACAACGGCCATTTTGTATCAGATTGCAGTCATGCTGGGAATTCTTGGAGGCGCCAGCATCACATCATACCTGGCATTGAATCTGGGATACAAAACCTGGTTCAACAATCAACAGCAACTGATTCAGACCGCGTCTTGATCTGAGATTACAAGAAATCAGCAAGCAGATTTGTTGATCACTGGCGAAGTCCGGCAAAAAACAGGTCCCAGAATGGATCTTTTTCCGGTTCTTCCAATAGTGTTTCTACTCCGTTTTGAACGACCATACATTGATCAAGCGCGGCATCGAACCGACCCAGTTCATAACTCACAATACCGTTTTGACGCCATGTATCCCGCACCTGTGGCACGCTCTCCGGTTTGACAGCCGCCAAAAGCGATCCTTCGCTGATGGCACACCACGGGTCAAAGTCCAGCGCTTTGGCAACATCCGAAATATCCTCAGGTATATCAATCCTGTCCAGGTTCACATGCGCCGGACACCCGGCCGCGGCAGCCATTTCATGAATACCACCCAGAATACCGCCTTCCGTAGCGTCGTGCATCGCATTGACACCGCCGGTTTCAAATGCGGTGAGCGCATCCTCCACAACCGTTATCTGATTGACCCGGCTCAATGCCTTGTCCAGTGATGACTTGGAAATTTTGGCGCTCAAATCATCTTTGTACAAAACAGCAAGCAATGCGACGGCTTCAACCGCCGGGCCTTTGGTCATCAGAATGATATCACCGCTTTGAGCTCCCCCCGGTGAAACCCAACGGGACTGATCGGCAATACCCCAAACGGTGACGCCTCCGACAATGGGAATAGTCACCGCATCATACCATCCGGTATGGCCGCCGCTGACGCTGATGCCCAGATCACGTGCCGCATCGGAGATCGACTTGACGATTATCCTGGCATCGGATTCCGGACACGTGGGCGGCAATAACAGAGTATAGGTCATATAGCGTGGTTTAATACCGGTTACAGCGACATCACTGGCGCCAATATGGACGGTAAACCAGCCGAGCAGATCCAGTGGCAATCCGGGAGCCGGAAAGATCGGGTCTTCAGCGATTGCCATGACTCTGCCGTCGGACAGCGACAGCACCGCGGCGTCCATGCCCGGACCCGGCGCCACAAGAGTTTCGTCACAGGCCGCGCCAAAATGGCCTCCCAGCAGTTTTTTCAGCCGATTCGGAGACGGTTTGCCAACGCGGCGATCATTCACCGGACACTCTCCTGCCCAGAACTTTTTCAACATCCCGGACTTTTCCGTGAAGCCGGCCAACAGCGCCCTCACGATCATCAATTGTGATTTTTGTCAGCACCCGGCGCGATGATTTTCGCATTTGATGATGACACGCCATGATAACCTCCATGACCTTGTCCGTATCACCCTCGATAGTCGTCTGCATTGCTCCCATGACGTAGTCCAGACCGCTCTGTTCAATAACCGGAACAATCTCCGCGATCTTTTCACTCAATTCCTCGCCCGCATCCAGCGGAACAATCGAAAAACTTGCTATCATTTTATACCTCCATATTTGATTGTTTTCGAAAAAGCCGATCAAACGCTTTGACTGCCTGATATACATCATCAACCGCAACAGATGCGCTGATCGCACACAGCATATCCGCTCCAGCCAGAATAACATC
>PWNJ01000019.1 GCA_003558985.1 candidate division CSSED10-310 bacterium | reverse complement strand
GTTTACAATGATTTAACCTGCCTGGTGCGTTCTTATGAGGGCGTTCGCCGAACGCCCCTGCATTAGTTTTTGGGTTCCATTACAAACAATCACCAATCAACAGACTGCAACCCTTAGGCCTTCCGCCTTCCGCCCTACGCCAATAATTGCACCCCTTCTACCTTCAACCTTTTACCTTCTACCTCTCTTGCCTTCCGCTCCGCAGATATGCTATAAAGGCGCCCATGAAACGGCTTGCTTTAACAACATCAATAGTAATTTTTATCATGATAACAATGATATTCGGCTGTGGTTCGCCAGAAGTCCCGACGGTTCAATCACCTGAACATACCCATGGAATGAATTTTCTTTTGATTTGTCTGGATACACTCCGGGCCGATCGACTGGGCAGCTATGGATATGATCTGCCGACATCCCCATTTATGGATATGTTGTCCCGAAAATCTGTTGTGATGCCGGATGTTCTGGTGCAGAACCCGTCCACGATATTGTCGCATCGAGCCATTTTTACCGGTCATTACGTGTTTCGCCAGACAGATGGACCGGCTCCGCCAGACACTACGATGGCGGGTCGCCTGGCTGACGCGGGTTATGCCACGGCGGCGTTTACTGACGGGGGGTTGATGGATGCCCGTTTTGGTAATGATCCGGGGTTTCAGTTGTATAATCATGATGCCGGCGGCACGAAAAAGATTTTTCGGCGAGGTCTGGACTGGCTGGATTCGCGACCGGACAAACCGTTTTTCCTGTTTCTGCACACGTATGATATACATTATCCGTACACTCCCCCTGAACCGTTTGACAACATGTTTTTACCGGACGGTGAGCCGCCGTATCATCTGGGTGACAAATACGGCCAGGAATACTGGAACGGGCTTGATTTGAATCGGGACGAGTTTATCTGGCTATCCCGGCGTTACGATGGGGGCATTCGGCATACTGATCGAGATATGATGCATTTTTGGATGGAATTACAGCGACGTGGACTGCTTGAAAACACCATTGTTGTGCTTTTATCCGATCACGGTGAAAGTCTGGGGGAACGCTTTTTTGTCGGGCATCGCGAGCCATATGATGTGCAGATACATATACCGATGATTATGTATATACCTGGCTGGGAAGGACGAATCTTTGACGGCGCTGTTGAAAGCATTGATCTGCTCCCCACCATTCTGGATTTGTTTTCATTATCTTATGAAACAGATTTTTGCGGCAAATCACTGGCAGAAAAACTCTATAGCAATGCTCATGTAAGCCGAAACCGGCCTCGGTTGAGTGAAACATGGATGCGAGCGTTTCGACTGGGTCCCGAACAAAAACTCATTCTTGCGGATACTCCCGAAAATGATGAATTGTATTTTCTGAATACAGATCCGGAAGAATCCAATAATGTGGCGTCAAACCATCCGGATATTGCTGACGAATTGCGTCGAGCGCTGATAGAGTTTACAGGCATACCGGAAAACAAAATCAGAGAACATTCGGGCAGAACAAAAGTTCCGGTTATGCTGATGTCTGTCGATAGTGAACCGGAAGATGTTCTGTTGATGGAACAATTGCGTCAACTGGGTTATATGCAATGAAAAATCAAAATCAGGATGATAGGCAACGTGATACCTTTCGTATTGTCAATCAATCCGTCCGAAAACTGGATGCCATAGGTCTTGCGACAGGAAAAAGGGAGTTTACCGATGATATCCGGCAACCGGGAATGCTGGAAACGGCATTTCTGCGCAGTCCGCATGCTCACGCAAAAATTGTTTCGGTCGATACATCCGAAGCAGACAATCTTCCCGGTGTCCATGCGATTGTACATCATTTCAATACTCCGCATGTGATGCATACAACCGCGGGACAAGGTTTTCCGGAACCGTCACCGTACGACACACTGATGTTTAATGCCAAGGCGCGGTTTGTTGGCGACCCGGTTGCGGCGGTTGCCGCTGAAACATCGGAAATTGCTCAAAAAACAGTCTCCATGATCAGGGTGGAATATGAAATTCTGGAGCCGGTTCTTGGCATTAATGATGCGTTGAAGCCCGGTTCCCCGATTATCCATGACGAACCCGATTGTCATATGCCGATACCGGTTCCCTATCATCCCGACAAGAACATCGCCGCTCTGTCCGAATTTGAAGTGGGCGATATTGACTCCGGCCTGAAGCATGCCGATATGGTTTTTGACCGCTCCTATAAAACGCATTACACGTCGCATTGCGCTATGGAACCGCATGCTGTTATCGCATGGATTGATCCTGATAACCGGCTGATTATACGATGCTCAACCCAGGTGCCGTTTCATGTGCGGCGTATTGTGGCACATGTTCTGCAAATACCTGTTTCGCGGATTCGGGTCATTAAACCGCGTATAGGCGGGGGTTTTGGAGGCAAACAGGAAGTATTTCTGGAAGCCGTTGCAGGTATGCTTGCGCTTCGAACCAGCCGGCCGATTCGAATGGTTCTGACTCGAAAAGAAGTGTTTACCTCTGCACGAACCCGTCATCCTCAGGTGATGCGGATGCGTACAGGTATCAACAAAGACGGAACGGTCACAACGGTTGAGCTGGATACAACGATGAACACCGGCGCTTACGGATCACATGCATTGACTGTTGTCTGTAATACCGGAGCAAAAGTCCTGCCGCTGCTGAACAAGGCGTCGAATGTCGCATTCCGGGCTCGTTCAGTTTATACCAATCTGCCGGTTGGAGGCGCTTATCGCGGGTACGGCGCAACACAAGGATCTTTTGCGCTCAATGTGCAGATGGATGAAATGGCGCGAGCAGCAAGGGTTGATGTTGTTGAAATGTGGCGCAAGAATCATATACGCACCGGAGAAACCTCACCGGTTTTCAAAGCTCTGGGTGAAGGCACCGAAGGAGTGGAGATGATCATCGGGTCCTGCGGGTTGCCGGAATGTATTGACAGAGGCGTTGAAGAAATCGACTGGTACAAGTACCGAGACAAAAAACTGCGCGAGGGCGACGAAATTCATGGTGTCGGCATGGCGTGTCTGATGCAGGGATCATCCATTCCTGAAATTGATATGGCGTCCGCATCAATAAAAATCAATGAGGACGGCTCATTCAATCTGCTTGTCGGAGCTACTGATCTGGGCACGGGGTCTGATACGGTTCTGGCGCAGATAGCCGCGGAAACTTTGGGAGTCTCCACAAATAAAATACTGGTATACTCATCAGATACTGATCTGACGCCGTTTGATGTGGGAGCCTATGCATCGTCAACGACGTATTTGTCTGGTGAAGCGGTGCGCCGCGCCGCGGAAAACATCCGCTTGAACATAATGGAAACTGCGGCGGATATTTGGGGGACAGACATTCAAAAACTGACCGTTAAACAGGATACGATCACGTGCCCTGATACCGGTCGACGTTTGTCGTTTGCGGATATAGCCGTATCAGCGCTTTATAATCGCAATCAGCATCAGATACAGGCAACCGCATCGGCGATATCACACCGGTCGCCGCCGCCGTTTTCTGCGCATTTTGCTCGTGTGGCAGTGGATATAAATACCGGCAGCGTCCGGGTT
>PWNJ01000161.1 GCA_003558985.1 candidate division CSSED10-310 bacterium | reverse complement strand
CAGAGTGTTGCGTTTTCCAATACGGTAAATCGTGTGCCAAAACATGGCATGGGGTAATTTTTTTCTTAGGGGACTCGTAAAGCCTTGTTATTCAAACCGTCACGAACATCCTAAATTGCTCCCTGCGGTGATTTACGCAGGGCTGAAAAAGCTGTTTCAGGAAGATTTACAGAATAAACTTTTGTATTCATAAGACTTACCTTTCATTCAGTAATCAATCCAAACTGTGAAACGTATGATTACTGCATACCGATCCAATTATACCATGCACAGGCAAAACATGGTAATAATTTACCTTTCTCAATGATTCCGGGACAATCCACTTTGCGACACCAGATGACCTATAGAATCAATTCCAGAAGTCGTCCGCGTCAATGCCAAACCGTCTCAGAATAGCATTTATTACTGGTATATGTATCTCTGTTTGTTTTCCGTGGTTTTTTATCGGATACTGCGGACCATTTCTTGACCCTGGCTCATCAGGAAGTAATAGAATTTCCTCAGAACCTTTTCCGCGTTTTTTTAAAACAGCTACACCATATTTTTTGAGTTTCTTTTTTAGTTCATTAATTTTCAGGGGCTTTTTAGGCATGGCAAGAATTAAAACAATCTGTTGAATTTGATATTAGCAAATATGGTGGCGGCTTTACAGGATAATCACTTTCTTTTTTCGGTCGAACTTGCCGTTCCGACCTAATATATTTTTTACAATTTTTAAATTCTCTCATCACATCTTCCGGCGCCGGATGAAAAAAATACTTCATGTTTTCATGAGCCAACGCATAATTTAACTGCGCAGTAATCAAATCGAGAATATCAACCTTGACTTCTTCAGGTGTTTTTGCGGTGGTAACGATATCTAACTCAAGACAATGTGCGGTCCAATAATCATCAACTTTTTTTACAAGAATATTGAATGCGAATATCATGCTTTCCCCCATATGGCAACTCCCTTATTCAAGGCTTCTAAACGAAGTAAAACCAAAGCTTTCCAACTTGTCAAGCAAATTTTATATTCAATAAATCGTAAAGTCGGGTTAAATATAAGTTAGCGCTTATGCGGCGTAAGGCGTAAGGCGTAAGGCGTAAGGCCCAAGGGTTGCGGACACATGTTTTTCACCTTCGATTCTGGGGGCTTCTGTCTTCTGTCTTCTGCAAAACATTTTGCTTGCAGCGACGCACCGGTTTGTGCTATTTTCTGTATATAGAAAACTTTCTTGGAAGGGATGGCAAGTTTCATGTATAAAAGAAATATTTATCTAGACAGAATTCGGACGTTTCTTGGTAAACCCGTTATCAAGGTGATTACCGGCATGCGCCGTGTCGGTAAAAGCTGTCTTATGAAACAAATCATCAGTCATCTTCATAACACGGGTGTGCCGGATTCGAACATTTTGTACATCGATATGGAATCGCTTGATTTCGAGCATATTCGCACGTATCGCGAATTGAACTCCGAAGCGCAACGCATAATCAGTAATTCATCCGGTATGAAATATTTGTTGATAGATGAAGTACAGGAAATTGAAGGATGGGAACGCGCAGTTGCATCTTTGGCCGCAAAGGATGATGTGGATATCATTGTTACCGGTTCAAATGCACATTTGTTCGCATCCGAACTGGCAACCCTGTTATCCGGGCGATATATTGAATTTCCGGTGTACTCACTTGGTTTTCAGGAGTATTTGCAGTTCAGAGATGACCAAAGCCGTTCCATTCAGGAAGAACTGAGTGATTATCTTCGATTCGGAGGATTACCGGCGATACATCAATTGGGTATCGATAACGATATGGTCTTTCAATATCTGTCTTCCATATATAACACCATTCTTTTGAAAGATATTGTTCGAAGACATCAAATACGCAACGTGGCGCTGCTGGAAAGGATATCGCGATATCTTTTTGATAACATCGGCAATGTGATGTCGGCAAAGAACATCGCTGATTACGTCAAATCGCAGCGATTGCGTGTTGGTGTTGAAACCGTGCAAAATTATCTGGAATACTTTTGTGAAGCGTATGTGGCTCACCGGGTCAGGCGCTTCGATATTAAAGGCAAACGGCAACTGGAAATTCTTGACAAGTATTACCTGGGTGACATTGGTATGCGGCACGCTGTTATCGGTTACCGGGAAAGCGATATCAGCGGTGTCATCGAAAACACGGTGTATCTTGAGTTGCTGCGCAGGGGCTACACGGTTTCAGTTGGCAAGTTTGGTGATCGGGAAGTTGATTTTGTTGCCACGCGCGATAATGAAAGACACTATTTTCAGGTGGCCTATCTGTTGGCTTCACCCGATGTTATCGAAAGGGAATTTGGAGTTTTGCGCGACATACCGGACAATTATCCCAAAAGTGTGATCAGTCTTGATGCGGCATTCGGCGGCGATTTGAACGGGATCAAAAGAGTGCATCTTGCTGATTTTTTGCTGGGCGATCATCGGTGGAGGGCGTAAGGCATAAGGCGGAAGGCTTAAGGCCTAAGGGGTGCCGTCTGTTGATTTGTGATTGTTTGTAATGGAACCCCAAAACAAATGTAGAGACGCCCGGCGGGCGTCTCAAAGATTGCAATGTTGCAAATCACCCTTCACAAAAAAACGTAGGGGCGTTCGGCGAACGCCCTCAATAGGACGCATGATTCGCGGTTTAAATTGTTGTTATAAAAGGATTTTGCTGACCAATGAGGGCGCCGGTTGAAGAAGAGAAGAGGAAAGGAAGAAAAGAAGAGTAGAGGCAACAGGTTGCAGTCGATTAATTTTCCATTTAGCCATTAGAATCTAACACCCTTTAATCCTCCGCTCCTCTTCTCATCTACTCCTCCACTCGCGGCCGAAGGACGCACCAGCCCCATCGCCTGCGAAGCAGGCATCCGTCAGGTCACCAGAAAGTGTCTTCCCACCTGATACACAATGGTCGTGACGATCCAGCCCAGCAGTGTCAGACTTGTCCATTGAAACACTCCCCACCACCAGCTTCCTGCTTCTTTTACCGTGATGATGATGGTGGCGATACATGGGGTTGCAATCAGAGCAAACAGAACGATACACAAGCCGGTCAGCGGACTGGGATAATTTCGTCGAAGGGCGTCCCGAAGTGATACACCGGCTGATGGATCCTCCATTTCATCCGGGTGAATATCTCCCTGGGCAAGGATGATACTCATTTGTGATACGAACAGTTCTTTGGCTGGAAATGCGCTCAGGAATGCCGTGCCGATTTTCCAGTCAAATCCCATTGGCCGCATGACCGGTTCGATAAACCGTCCGATACGGCCGGTAATGGAATAGCGGATAGCTTCGACCTGGACAAGGCTTTCGATCATTGGGTCGGTAAGAATATCGCCGGGTTGTACCAAAGCGGCAACATCATGAAGGCCGGCTTGTTCAAGCGCGTTGATTTGAGTTTGTGTCACGGCGGTGTTGGGCGTCAGAATGGTTTCTGTGTCCCATTGCGATTTTTGCGGATAACTCAGCAGCGCCCAGAGCAGTATTGAAAACCCCAAAATGATGGTTCCGGCTTTTTTCAGGTACATCCAGGACCGTTCCCACATGTGACGCATGACCATGCCTGCGGACGGCATTCGAT